>NZ_JBNCMT010000011.1:3381-49767 GCF_049846925.1 Brevibacillus nigriterrae | reverse complement strand
TCCATTTTCACTCGCAGTTACCTGGAACCCTTCACTCTCGAGAATATCTTGTAGGAGTTCTAAGATCTCCTTTGTATCATCAACAATTAAAATATGTTCTTTCAATCAAAACTCCCCCATCTATCAAACTTCATATACACAATATAACATGGTTTGCAAGAAAACTGGCACGTAAATTCAATGGAAACAAATCATAACACCATCTCATGGGAGCAGGTACTAATCTCAATCAGAAAAAGTCAGAGGAATCATCCCCTGACTTCTAGTAGATACACATACCTTATTTCTTTACTGGTGTTACTGGTTTTTTCGTGTTTTCAGGAATCGATGCGGCTTGCACAGGCTTTTTCTTGCTTGTGTCGGCCAGCATTTGATTTGGATTTTGTTTTGGTGCCTCATCCAATGCCGGTACAGCGATTCGCTTCGCACCTACATATCTCTTTGCCCAGTAATATGGCTCGTTCATGCTTGTTTTCACGACGCCTTTACCAGATTCGGAGTGTACAAAGGTGTTGTTGCCGATGTAAATACCCACATGTGATACGCTGCGACCATTCGTCTTGAAGAAAACGAGGTCACCTGGCTTCAACTGGTCTTTGGCAACCGGTTTGCCAAGCGAATATTGTGCAGCGGAAGAATGGGGAATGGTTACACCAAGCTTCTTAAACACGTACTGTGTAAACCCGGAGCAGTCAAATCCTTTGGTGCTAGTACCTGATGCCTTGTAAGGCACCCCGTAAAGCCCCTTCACCGTTGAATGAAGCACGCCCTCATCTGCAAGAACAGAGCTTGTGCCCATCGTCAGTAGTCCAGCAAGAACAAACGCAAATAAAACCTTACGCAATGGAAGCTGCCCCTTTCGCAAGCCTACGAGGTTAGCTGATGGGTTCGGTTGAAAGGATTTCCCTAAGCCGTCAAATGACAGCTATTCACCCCAAAAGATTGGTTCCCCCGTTTCCAGATACTGGAATTCGGCTATATTCGAGTTTTTCTTACACAAAGGACAAGTATTCTACTAAAAGAAAGAATTTCCTCTAAAAAATATTAACGTTCATAAATTTGACACAATTCGGACGAATATTCTGTTAATTGAGTTACTGAACTTGCGCACGACCTCTCATCCGCCTCAAGACCGAGACAAAAACCAATCGTCCGTCCGTTATGCAGAAATGGGGATTGGACTAGAATAAAGCCATGAACGATCCGCACCATTACGAATTGGAGGGATGATGGATGGGGGAACGGTCGGGGAAAGTCATTCTCGGATTGTCCCTGCTTGTCGTCGGAGTACTTTTGCTTTTAGATCAACTCGGATTAGTGAGAAACGTTTTTCAAATTCTTATTCCGGGGCTCATCATGATATTCGGGGCAAAAAAAGTAATTTCCAACGAGAGCGCAGGCAAAAAAGGATTTGGAGTGTTCATTTTCCTGTTTGGCTTCTTGATGATGATCGGAAAGCTGCACTTGCTCTTTAGCAGCCTTCTGGCAATCGGTGTGATTTACATGGGATTCCGTTTATTGCGCCGTGGAACCAAACCAGCAGATGAGGTTCCAGGTTTTGCTGAAAGACATTGGGCACAAGCTGTACTCAGACAAGATGCATTAGATCGCTGGGAACGAGAATTGGAAGCAAAACAAAACGGTGCCCGCTAGCGGTCACATCCACTTTTATGAAAAATAAGGTAAAATATAAGGAGGAGTTTCATAATGGGTATCATCAAAAGACTGCGTGACTTAACGGTAGCTTCTGTTAATGAGGTAATGGATTCTTTGGAAGATCCTGCAGTAATGTTAAATCAGTATATGCGTGATTTGGAGACGGAGATTGGACGAGTGGAGGTAACAGTAGCTCGTCAAGTGGCACTTGAGAAAAAATTCCGCCAACAACTAGAGGAATCCAAGTCATTCGTGGAGAAACGTGACAGACAAGTGATGCTTGCTTTGCAAGAGGGTGAAGATGAGCTTGCCAGACGTGCGCTTCTCGATAAGAAGCAACATGAAGCACGTGTGAATGAATACGAACAAATGTATACATCTGCTCGCGATGCAGCACAACAAATGAGAGAGAAATTGGCTGAGCTCAAAGACGAGTTCTACAAAATGCGTGCAAAAAAATACAACCTGATGGCTCGTGCTGAAGTGGCACGTACACAGAAACATCTGAATGGTGTCATAACAGGCATGGGTTCCGAGAGTGCCAGCCGTGGTTTTGCCCGTATGGAGGATAAGGTATTGCGCATGGAAGCAGAGGCAGATTTGAGTGGTCACTGGAAAGCAGATCTTGACCGCTCCATGCAATCTTTGGTTAAAGATGAGATTGATGCCGAGTTGGCTGAACTGAAAGCATCTGTTCAGGGAAAACAGGAAATTGGTAAATCAGAACTGTCCAAAGAAGAAGGACAAAAAGAAGCGGTAACGAACTAAGACGGATACCATTGATATAGAGCAGCAGCCCGGGTCGGATCTTGGGCTGCTTTTCCCCTAAGGAGGTCATTTTCCTGTCTGATTTACTGCCATTTGTAAAAAGATTTGTCTCCAAGCCGACACAAGTAGGAAGCATCATTCCCAGTTCAAAGTATTTATGCCGCCATATGATGAGACAAATCCCTTGGGACAAGACACAGACAATTGTAGAACTTGGCCCCGGTACGGGTGTATTTACCAAAGAGATTTTGCGAAGAAAAGCGAGAAAGACTCGATTTTTTGTCGTGGAGCGAGATCCGACTTTTCAAAATATGTTGCGCAATCGTTTTCCAGGGCTTATGATTCGAAACGAAGCAGTACAACTACCGCTTTATATGAGGGAACTTGGCTTACAGCAGGTGGATGCAATTGTTTCTGGTTTGCCTTTTGCTGTCCTGCCTGATGAAAAGCGTGAACAAATTTTGGACCGAATTGTAGATTCTCTTGCCGATGACGGTGTTTTTGTCACGTTTCAATACTCACTGCAGCTAAAAGATGAGTTAGAAAAGCGATTCGAACGGGTGGAAATTACGTTTACGATGTTAAACTTGCCTCCCGCTTTTATATATACGTGTTATAAGCACAGATAGCTTTACTTCTAACGTGCTTTGACTTACTACTCAAAGCGTTCGGGATGAGGGGACTTCCTATGAAACTTTCACGATTGAACAAAATGATTGCTGGTATCATTGTTATTTTTCTCGGCATTGGGATGCTGTTGGACAATTTGAACATATTGGATTTTAATCCATTCATGCTCTTTCCCTTGCTGATCATTTTTTTTGGCATGAGACTGTACTCCAGGAATCGAAGAATTATTGGCGGACTTCTCAGCTTTTGGGGTGTCATTTTGACTCTTGATGTCTGGTTTAATGTGGATGTTGAGGAATCATTTGGTGTTATTGCGTCAATTGCGATTGTTTATATTGGTTTTCGCCTTGTCAGGTCCCGTAAAACGGATGATCCACTGAACACGCCAGAAAATCCCGTACCACCTTTTACAAACGAACAACCATCTGTCCACCCAACTGAACAAAAAACAACTACAACGGCGACAACAACAGGTGAAACATTTACTGCCTCAACACATACACCAACATCAACACCAACACCAACACCAACACCAACTTCTACGGCCCATACTGCAGGTTCTACTCCACAAATGAGGATTCAGACGCCGCCGCATCAGCGATCATCTGTCAAGGATTCTCGAAGCTCCTTGATCGGGGACTTTCACTTGACATCGGGGCGCTTTGAATTGAACAATTTGCATATTTGGCATGGCGTTGGGGATGTAGTCATTGATCTTTCCAGAGCTTTAATCCAAGAGGAAGAGTCATTCCTTATCATTAATGGATGGATAGGGAGTGTAACTATATACGTTCCAGTTGATTTGCCAGTTTCCATTGCGGCAGAGGTTACCATTGGCGATATGGAGATTTTTGGACATCGTCAGGGAGGTTTGAATCGCCACGTGGTAATGTCTGCAGAACAATATGATGTGGCACATCGCAAAGTAAAAATAATCGTTTCGCTGATTGTAGGCGATATCGATGTGAAGTACATCTAAGGGGGGTGTACACATCGATGCCAAATCGCGGGAAATTAACCAGTATTCAGTGGCAGTATGTAAAACAATGGTTTGCCCTTAGTGTAGGGACAATATTGCTGTTTTTCACCGGATTGTATATAGGCATTCATTATTTCGAAAACCATCCTGCAGCGGCAGAGTGGGTGTCAGCACAGTTGGAGATTCCAAATGTGATTCATATGAACTGGAAGCTTTTTATTGTTTGTCTGGTACTCGCTCTGTTGCTCGCAGCGATTGTCGGGATCATCAGTGGCTATATCGTTGGGAATTTACTCAAGAAGCGGATGAATGTCGTTCGAGATGCAGCGATGAATCTGGAGCGTGGAATGCTTTCTTATCGTGTACCAGAGCTGGGGTCAGATGAATTGGGGGAGATTGGCTGGCAACTAAACCGTCTGGCTGCCAAATGGGAGGAACAAGTAGTCTCCTTGCAACGCTTATCCAATCACAATCTGGAGTTGGCTGAGCAAGTAAGGTATGCGGCTGTCGTTGAGGAACGTCAACGGTTAGCTCGTGAGCTTCATGATGCCGTAAGCCAACAATTGTTTGCCATATCAATGACTACTGCCGCAATCAAACGATTGATTACCAAAAATCCGGAACGAGCGGCACAACAAATCGAGCTGGTCGAAGAAATGGCGGCAGGAGCACAGGCAGAGATGAGAGCGTTGCTCTTGCATCTACGACCTGCTACTTTGCAGGACAAGTCATTAAAAGAAGCAATCTGTGAGTTGTTGGATGAACTGACTCGGAAGCATCCCATCTCATTGACGTGGGAAATTGAAGATATCCCGAATGTATCCAGTGCGATCGAGGATCATCTGTTCCGTATTTTGCAGGAGTCCTTGTCCAACACACTTCGCCATGCACGTGCTTCTACCATTTCCGTGAAGCTGTTTCCCTTGCAGGACCAGGTAAGAATGCGGATCGCTGACGATGGTATCGGGTTTGATACGGAAGGTGAAAAAATGACTTCGTACGGTCTTGTCTCTATCCGTGAACGAATCAATGAACTAGGTGGAGCGTTAGATATTTATTCTGCGATTGGCAAAGGAACACAGATTGAAGTTCGAATTCCTATCATGTCTGTACGGACAGTAGAGGAGGCAACAGGCGATGATTAGAGTCATGTTGGTAGATGATCATGAAATGGTGAGAATGGGCTTGGCCGCATACCTTTCGACCGAAGATGATATCGAAGTAGTGGGGGAAGCTTCCAGTGGGGAAGAAGGCGTGAAACTTGCCAAAGAATTGGCACCAGATGTCATTTTGATGGATCTGGTCATGGAGGGCATTGGCGGGATTGAAGCGACTCGTCGTGTTCGAGAAATTTGCCCTACTTGTAAAGTGATCGTGCTGACCAGTTTTATTGACGATGAGAAGGTGTATCCTGTTATTGAAGCGGGCGCGTTTAGTTATTTGCTCAAAACCTCTCGAGCACCGGAGATCGCCAAAGCGATTCGCTCTGCCGCTGCAGGTGAACCAGTACTGGAATCACGGGTGGCTGGAAAAATCATGGCAAGGTTCCGCGGCGGTCAGGCACCGGTTGCCCATGAGCAGTTAACACCTCGTGAGCTGGAAGTCCTTCGCTTGCTTGGGAAGGGAAAATCGAATCAGGAGATCGCTGATGATTTGATCATCGGAATTAAAACGGTAAAAACCCACGTCAGCAATATCCTGTCAAAATTAAATGTAGAGGATCGGACGCAGGCAGCAATTTACGTACATACACACAATTTAATTGAATAGAATGCGGCAATTACTCATCCATTAGTAAGTGGGTGGGTTTTTTTATTGGGGTTCGGGCCGCATCTTCTGTTAAAAATCGGAAAGTATAATCATAACAGAAGGAGAAATCACAGCCAAAGGAGGGAAGAAGATGTACCAAATGCCTGCAAAACGCTCCAATCAATTTCGGGCGGATCATGGCGCAGACCTCATAGGGGACGTTCACGGCTGCTACGATGAATTCGTTCAGTTAATTGAGTTGCTCGGCTATCGACAAAACGGTCGAGACGGGTTATACAAGCACCCGGAAGGAAGAAAACTGCTGTCTTTGGGTGACATTACAAGCAGAGGGCCGTTTTCGATCAAAATGTTGCAGTTTTTCATTTCTCATATCCAGGCAGGATTAGCTGAAATGGTCGACAGCAACCATGGATGGAAAATTGCTCGATGGCTGGATGGACGAAGAGTAACATTGGCGCATGGTGATGAGAAGGTAGAAGAAGAGTTCAACAGGTATGAAAAAGAATATGGCACAAAGAGAGCGGTTGAATTAAAAGAAAAGAGCAGGGTATTATTACTCGGTTCACCCTCTCATATGCAAATCTTGCGGCATGGCAAACTGGAAGCAGTTGCTGTGCATGCAGGAATTCGTGATGACTACATCGGCAGAGACTCTTCCAGTATCCAGTCTTTCTGCCGATATGGTGATGTAGCTGGAACAGGGGCAGATGGCAGGCCGATTCGCAAGGACTGGACGCTTGATAAAAAATCAACGGTCACGATTATTTGGGGACACGATCCCCGTCCTGAACCGGAAAGGAAGAACGGTGCAGTCAACATTGATCAGGGGTGTGTATTTGGTGGTCAATTGACGGCCTATCGCTTTCCAGAGGGTGAATGTGTAGGTGTAGAGGCAAAAGAAAATTACTCCAGACTGGAAGACACGCCGCTTACCCGATATGCCCAAAAGCGGCCATGACTGAAAAAGCAAGGTCTGCCAAGAGATGTCTGGCAGACCCATCATGATGTTTTGAAATTAGCCTCGAAGCTTCTCGTATAATCTTCGCAGCAATAGTGCCTCTGCCCAGAGGGGGAGTGGCTGATCAAGCTGAGACCGCCACTCTTCGCTTGTGAGCAAGTCCTGTTCGTACAACCAATTCACCGCCTCCAGTTTCCAGGACTCAGGTGTAGGAGTTGTTGGAGTGCCAGTGCCAGGAACTGTTGTCTCGGGCGGTTGGTAAGGATGGTTGATTACCTCGCAGAATCCACGCACAACCGCTTCAGCGAGGTTTTTCCAATCGGACAATAGTTTTTGCGTATCGGCGTTATTGTCCGCGAATCCATATTCCAATATGACAGTCTCCACCTTACCTGTTTCTCGGTGCATGAAGTAATAGTCTTGACTGGGGTTTTCAGGGAGTGTACGTGTGTAAACCCGTCGAGAGGGCATTCCTGCAGCTTCCAGATCTTCGAGCAGAACCCGGGGAAGCTGTGATGTTGCATAGATGGAGTAAATTGCTTCTGCCCCTCTACCGCCACCAGAGTTGATGTGATTGGATAGACAATAGGTTGCTCCACTATTGCGAACAATAGCCGCTCGATCTTCACTGGTTAGCGTAATATCAGTTTGCCTCGTCATCGCAACGGAAACTTTTAACTCCTGGAAGCGGCGCTGTTGATAAAGCGAAATTTGCAGTGTCATCTCTTTTTCTTTGAAGTACTGATTGCTGCCTCCACCAGGATCGATACCGCCATGGCCCGGGTCAATCAAAAGGATAGGAGCCAAGTATTATCACCTCCACATTTATTAAGTATATGCAGAGCGGATTCAATTGGACCAGTAAAAGGGTCATAGACACGACATTTGGTTGTGGTAAAATGAACAGAGAGACGATCACGTAAAGGATGGTAATGAAAGATGTGGCAATGGATTATTCCGATTCTCACGCTAATTGTAGGCCTTGTTGGAGGTTTTGCGTTAGGAACGTTCTATTTAAAGAAACAAATGAGCAATATGCAAATGGATGAAAAACAATTACAAACAATGGCTCGTTCCATGGGGATGAACCTGAACCAAAAACAATTAAAACAAATGAGCCGCAATATGAAAAATATGAAGATGCCAAACAAGTTTGGTAAATAGCGTATTGGAGGCAAGGGAATGACACCTACTCGTTTACGTTATACCATGCTTGGTTTTATCATAGGTGTTCTCGTTACTTGGATGGAAAAACTGCCAATTGAGCAGGGCTTGCGATTTGCGGCCCCCTTCTATCTGGCAGGAATCGGCCTTTTGATAGACGGAGTCATCCTGCGATTGAAGCAACGTAAAGGTGATCAAGAGTAGTAATCGAATAATAGGAAGAGAGTAGTCCTGATTTGAAAAAGTCAGGACTTTTTTCTTATTCCCAATTCTACATTTTGTTAGTAAATTTGTAACATATGGAAATATTTTCATATAGTAATATATTAGTAGGTTCAGTACTTATTAGTAGAAAGTGGAGGAGGAATCGTTATGCTTCTGTTACATACTGATCCTTCAGGTACAGCAGCATGGTTGATCATCATTCTTCTTTCGGTAATCATTACGCTGATTTTGTCTGCAATCGTCCGAAAAAAAGAAGACAATAAATTTTAAAACGCATTCGTTTCGAAAGAACGAATGCGTTTTTTTTCTTCTGTTTGGTCAGAGAATCTGGCAATTATGGTCACAGCTTTCTCATCCCCTTTATTCATTTCTGCGTTTTTCGAAGAGATTGAATAGAGTCATACCTATGAATGGTTTTATCTTTCTCCGAATACAGGAAGATAGCACCGTCATTATTAAGATGAATGTCTCGTACTTCAAAGGGAAGTTCAAATGATTTGGTATAGGAATCTTTGTCAAAAACAGTCTTTGTTGAAAAGGCATAGTCTTCATTAACAAAGATTATTTCCTCGTCATATGTTCCCTTAGTAATATTTAAATTATATTTATCCAATCTATTTTTTCTAAAAAACAAATCATCTCCATTTATCACTACCCGTCCAGAGCCATCTACTACTTCTTCTATCTTTCCTGATATTGGATTAATGACGTACATATTAAAATCATCAACAAGGTATAAAGTACCAAAACGTTTATCTGCTACGAGATATTGCGTAGAATGAAATGTTGTTTCTGACGCTCTTATGCTTCGCTCAATAATAAAGAGGTAAGAATATAAGTACTCCCAATTCTCATCTCCAATAGTGGAAAAATAGTGATCAAAGACAACTAGCTTGTTTGGAATTTGCTTTACTTCCAATAATTCAACTTTATTCTTATTTTGCAGGTTAACTTTGGCAACTTTAGTGCCTCCATTCAACGCGATAAAAAGTGTGTTTTGAAAATACTCTATATCGGATGGTCTTGAACCAATAATCAACTCATCAATTACTGTTAACTTTCTACTATCAATAAATAAAAGCTTATTTGTATTAATTTGAATAGCATAAATGACATCACGTTTATCATCGTAGGCCCAGTCAGTTATTCCTTCACCAAACGAAATCTTGTTCTTCCCTTTTTTGTATTGAGTTTTTGGAATAGATTCTTTTAATGGTACTTTCACCAAATGCTCTTCAGAAGGATCGTATAAAATGATATTTTTTGAATCGTCCATTACTACTTTAATATCGACGTTTCCATTAGAGATAATTTCTTTGTCTACTGGCAAGTCCATTAAACGGATGAATGTATCCCGATCATAAACAGAAGTTTTGGAAAACACATATCTGTCTTTGGCATAAATAATAAATTCAGCAAAAGATCCTTCTATGCTTGATAAATCGCAGCTATTTAACCTACTCCCAGCATAGTAGACACTGTTTCCATCAAAAAGTACTTTTCTAAGCGGATAAGGAAATCCATAACCCTCGTTATATGTAGTTTTATGCAAAAAAGTATAATTTTTAGTACTGATCGCTGAAACATTGCCGCCTGAAATTCCGGATTCTCCAGCATAAAGGATATGATTTTTGGTATCGATTGCAATATCAGGGTTTCCAACACGATGTTTTAATTTTTTTTCCTTGGAGGAGCTAATATTGTAAACAAATATACTACCATCATCCGAATCGTTACTAGAAGAAATATAAAATAAATATTCACCGTCTATTGCAAGTTCCAATGGTTTTTGAGATGTGGTCAAGGCTTTTTCTTTGGCTTGTCTTTCTACATCAACAACTGCTACAGCGGTGCTTCCGGACAATGCGATGTAAAGTTTGTTTTTATCCAGTACTATATCTGACGGGTTAGCACCTATAGTAAACTGTTTTTCTATTTTTAAACTGCTTACACTTATAAACAACAGTTGATTGTTCTCTTTTGAAATAGCATAGAGGTATCCCCTTTCTTCATCGAGGACCCACTCCGATATTTCTTGATCTATCTTTTCACTAAGCGTTGTTTTCTTCTTGGCTTCCGCATGTTGATCAAAAGGAAAGAATACGATCGACCCACCAACAAGAATAAAACAAACAAATAGTATCAAAAATTTTTTCAATTGGTTACACCCACCTTTAAGATAATAGTAATAATAAGAAAATATTTGCCATAGGAATTATACCAATTATTGGCACACCGAAATAGTAATGAAATCACTCTGATAACAAATAACCTCTCTTTGTCACAAATTAATAATAAAAAATCCCCTCCGAGAATTGTGTTGTACTCATCGATTAGTCGATGGGCCATTCACATTCCTACACAGAGGGGTATAGCATTACTTACTTAAATATAATTTCATACGCCATTTTTCCCATCAAAGAGATGGAAACAAGCAAGAAGAGTGGGCGAACATAGCGAGCCCCTGTCTTGATTGCCATCCGAGAACCCAACGTTGCACCTACCAGCATGGCAACACCCATCGTAAGCCCAGTAACCAGCACGACTTGCCCTTGATAGAGGAAAACACCGAGAGCCGCAATATTGCTAGCCAGATTCAGAATCCGACCATTCCCGGCGGCTATCACGAAATCATACCCGAAGGCAAGCACCATCATAAAAACAAAAAAGGAGCCAGTACCTGGTCCGAAGAAACCGTCATAAAAACCGATCAGGAATGTAAGAGGGATTCCCCATTTTAATGATTTTCCTGTAATGCCCTTGAAGTTTGAATCCTGACCAAAATTTTTATTCAGTAAGGTATAAACAAAGATAACGCCGAGCATCACCATAACCAGTACTCGAAGTGCTTCTTCAGGGATGAAAAGTACTGTTTTGGCGCCAAAAAATGCGCCGATAAAAGAAATTGGGAAAAGATAATACATTAATTTTTTATCGAACTTTCCCATTCGTATGAATGTAACTGAACTCGTTGCCGATGAGATCGTTCCAGCAAGCTTGTTTGTGCCCAATGCAAGGTAGGGCGGCATACCGAGTCCCAATAAAGCCGGCAAAGAGATTAACCCTCCACCTCCCACAACACTGTCAATAAAGGCTGCGATAAATCCAAATACGGCGAGTAACAATATCGTTGTGAGATCCAATTCCACTCCATATCACCTGTTTCTGTTTTCTTATACACCTCAGTCTAACACGGGTAACTTTCTTTTCAAGATGTATAGTCAAACAATAGTTCGGTCCATAATAAAATTGTTTGTAGAAGAACTCTTTGATTGTCGAACCATGTTGATATTTATAAACTTTCAAAACAAAAATATTGCATTACTCGTTTCAAACGTTATATAATGGATTTGAAAATGTTACCATACATATGAGGAGGAATTATGATGGCACATCAATTACCACCACTTTCTTATGCTTTCGATGCGCTTGAACCACATATTGATGCACAAACAATGGAGATTCACCATGATCGTCACCATGCGACTTATGTAAATAACCTCAATGCTGCTCTGGAGAGCCACGCTGACCTTCAATCCAAATCGATCGAAGAGTTAATCAGCAACATCGATGCACTTCCAGAAGGTATCCGCACGGCTGTTCGTAACAATGGCGGCGGACATGCAAACCACACCTTGTTCTGGGAAATTCTCGCACCAAATGCTGGTGGAGCACCTACTGGAGCTCTTGCTGATGCAATCAATGCGGCATTCGGAAGCTTTGATAACTTCAAAGCAGAATTTGCTAAAGCGGCAACTACACGCTTTGGTTCCGGTTGGGCATGGCTGATCGTTGATGGTGGCAAAGTGGCTATCACGTCAACTCCAAACCAAGACAGCCCATTGATGGAAGGCAAAACTCCAATCCTTGGACTTGATGTTTGGGAGCATGCATACTACCTCAAATATCAAAACAAACGCCCTGACTACATCGGTGCTTTCTGGAACGTTGTAAACTGGGATGCAGTAAGCCAAAAATTCGAAGCAGCACGCTAATTATATGAAAAAGGAAGCTCTTTGATGAGCTTCCTAATTGAAAAAAACGAGCCTTAGAAGTGATTCTAATGGCTCGTTTTTTCTTTTGTTGATTTAGTTGATTTGCTTTTGTTTAAAGATCATTAATGCCCAGGATTATCATGAAATGCCTTTATCTCAATCTGAATAAAGGGTTTTCCCTGATCATTTTGTGTATTAGCATTATGTACAGTGAAGAGAGAAAAGGAGAAAATCATTGAAAATGTTGTGATACTCATAATAAATTTCTTCATCATCTATCCCTCACTTTGTTCTTTTATAAGAGTATTATATACTTCCTTAAATTTCCTTAAAAGCTCTAAATTTATCGTTTTTTCAAATAAACAATGATAGGTATAAATATCGTCTGTGCATTGTGTAATATTTTTATGATCACTTATTTTACCGTAATGTAAAATGCTATTGAGAAAGGCTGCCATTCCTTCGTTGAAACATCCGCTCTTAACTAAAAATGTCCCTTTGTACCGATAATACCTACCGAGTTCAGCAAACTGGTATGGATCGTTGTACTGGACTAATATTTTGTTCTCTTCCGAATCCAAAATCTTTCTTATTGAATCAAGATCGTTGATAATAAATAATGCCTCTAATAACATATTGACTCGGTGTAAACGATTGCTGTCTGTTATTTCTGTCAAACATTCCCGTAGCAAAGGAATAGCTTCATGGTAGTTTCCTGTTCTGGAAAGTATAATTGCCCGGAAATACTTAATTCGTTCGATTATGAAGCTGTATTTAAGCTTTTCATACAAGGCAAGGTGTTCTTCCAAGGTTTCGTATTTACCTAAAAACGAGTAAGAGTTACAAATCGCCAGAGCAACCCGTTCTTTTAGTTCATTGCTCGTGATGTCCTCGGCATGTCCTAATTTTCCAAATTCAATGCATTCATCATACTTTTTAATGTTATGAGCATGTAGTGCCATTCTGTAATACAATATGATTTTTTCTTCATGAGCCAAGAAATCTGTGTAGTGCAGAATCTCTTTGCCAACCTGAAAGGACTCCTCCAGCCGCTTTAAGTCGCATCTGTCAATCAAATACTTTTGCAGCAAGCCTTTTGCTATGTACTTTGGTATGCCATGTTCTCTCGCATATTTTACGATGATCTTGTACAGTAATAGTTTGATTTCGGTATTGGTGACGGTTCCAGCAAGAGTGAACAGCCGTTCTAGTGCTATATCCGTGTAGGCGTGGGGTGATTCTAGAAACTTCAGAGCAACCTTTGAAACCAACGATGTATTGCAGAATCCAATTGCTTCAACAACAAGATCAAACAATGCTTCTACTCGTTGTTCTACCTGGATGTAATGTTCGACAATCATTTCATAAGGAATATCCAGCACTTCTGCTATTGCTCTAACTGTTCGCAATTCAGGATGTCTGGTATCTCCGCCTTCAAGCTTGGAAATTACACTTTTGCTTAAGCCAGACAATTTTGCTAGTTGTGAAAGTGATATGTTCGCTTGAATTCTATGCTTTCTGATGACATCCCCAATGGTTGTATATAGAAGTACGTTTGAATCGACCGCCATAAACCTCACCTTTCAACCAATGTCACCTCTTTCAAATATTTTTTATTCTACCATTTTTGTTTATTTTTGTAAAATTATTATTATTTAGTTCACGAAAATAATAAAAATTGTAAAATCATGTTGAGTCCAGTTTTTCCTCGGTGCAACACTGTTTCCCATCCTCTGTTTTCCTGCCTTTTCGCAAAAACGTTTCTCTAGACTAACACAGGTCTTGTTTCTTATCATGTTAATGATTTGAATCATTGTGTCGTCGAGAGAAAGGCGGAGAGCTAGTTGGCTGATTTCCACCTACAGGAAAAAGAGCGGATTGAAAAAGGGCAAAAGGGGCTTTATTTGAGTATTGTTGTTTATGTTCTACTGTCGATTATTAAAATCGGTACAGGGCTATACACGAGCTCGCAAGCCTTGATGGCGGATGGCTGGAATAATACATCGGATGTGTTTTCGTCACTCGCTATACTTACTGGATTGATTATTTCCAAAAAACCGGCAGACCATGATCACCGCTATGGTCATTACCGTGCACAGACTGCTGCCGCATTGATTGCAGCATTGTTGATGGCAATTGTTGGCATTAATGTATTTCGAGAAACGATCCTTTCATTTATGGAGCAAGACAGCATACAAGCAGTTGATCCAATAGCCATGTATGTGGCTGGAAGCAGTGCCGTTCTGATGTATTTCGTCTATCTCTATAACCTGTCGCTAGCCAGAAAAACGAAAAATCTGGCAGTACTCGCTGCCGCTTACGATAATCGCTCAGATGCTATGGTAAGTGCAGGGGCACTGATTGGTATCCTTCTTACTCAGTTTGGTTTGGGGTGGGCAGACCCGATTGTTGCCCTCGTCGTGGGGGGGATGATTCTCAAAACAGCCTGGGATGTAGGTTATGAGGCAATACATTCCTTAATGGATGGTTTTGACGTACAGAAGTTGGAAGAGATTGAGCAGCGGATCAATCGGGTGGAAGGCATACGGGAAGTGCTTGAAATACGCGCTCGCTATCATGGGAGTGCCGTACATGTGGATGCGACCATCGGTGTTGACCACGACTTGACTGTCGCTGAGAGTCACTGGCTGACAGAAAGGGTAGAAGAGAAACTAATTGGGTATGAAGGCATTGAACGGGTTTATGTGCATGTGGAGCCAGTCGGGCAGTTCTCCGCTCTGAAAGAGAAAAAAGAGAGCGCAACCAAGCGCCCTCCCACTGTATCTTCATAAAAGGTATTTAATTCAACTGGATCTCCTTCTGAGGGTCCATTTTTTTTGCGAGCTGTTCTTCGCCTCGATGGATCCAGCCGACGAAGGAATCTCTGATATTTTTGGATTGATCGAGATAGACAACGGCTACGAACATATAGTGACCGTGCTTGGAACGGTAGCGCAAGTCAAACCATCTTACTTCATATCCGAAATCATGTTCCTTTACTTCGACGTGAGCAAAGCTGGTGAACGACAAGTACGCTTGAACCTTGAAGTTTTTTTTGGCGATAGCGATACATTCATTTTCCGGTTTTCTGGTGAAGGTATCGAGCAGGATCGGCTCTGTTCCGTTAACCTCGCCGACGTACCAGTGCGTATCGTTTTTGATAATCAGAGACCATTGGTTCCAAAAGAAAGTGGGGATGAGCGTGTAGGTGCCTTTAATGGACAGGGTCTGGCGTACAGTTTGCAAAAGCTGCTTGCGGCTGCGATAACGAATCATGTAGTAAACAGCAATCAGGAGATAGATCGACAAGAAGAGTGAGCCTGGTTCATATCCTGCCGACCACAGGAGAAAACCGATCAGATGAATACCGAAGATGAATGGGTCGAAAATGAAGATCGTGTTAAGCGCAATCCATTTTTTGGTGAAAGGAGAGAGACCTTGCGTCCCGTACGCATTAAATAAATCGACGAAAACATGGAGAAAAACAGCCAGGAAAATCCAACCCAACAGGTGTAACCAAGCGGTTTGGGGCAGCAACAATTGGATAAATCCAAAAATACCAAGAGTCCAGAGGAATATGGCAGGGATCGAATGGGACATTCCTCGATGATTGCGAACGTACGCAGCACTTCCAAACAAACGGGTGAAGCCGTCCAAATCGGGTGCCTGAGACCCGACGACAGTACCGATCAACACAGCTTCGGCTAATCCGGGATGGGCTGCTACTGCAGGGTCGAGATGAGCAAGAGCTGCCAATCCGAATCCCATGGCAAAGTGTGTGGCTGTATCCATTGTGAGCGAATCTCTCCTTTCCAAGGATGCAAAGTGCAGGTGGAAATCAAATCCGTGCGGCAGTCAGTTGAAATTGCAAACGATCTTTGATTACATTACTTATTATAACGATTCTCCCCAATGATTTCCCTGATACAAAATAATTTATCGCTTTTTTTCACAATTCATCAAGTTGAAGGGATGATTCATTAGTGATTACGATATTCGTTGAATACAAAATTGATGAAATGAATAGAGAAATTTTTCTTAGCCAGCAGTCGGAGTGGAAACAAAATGCCATCAGACATGGTGGTAAGAACTACTCGCTATTAGAAGGTGTTGATCAACCAAATTTGTTCGTTGAAACATTTGAGGTAAGTCATCTACAAGAGTACCAATCGTTCAAAGCAGACAGAAAGAGTTGGGAAGATTTCACCTCGCTAGTTGCAGGAGGCTCGGAAAAAGCGCATGTATGGGCTTTTTCTTCTGTAAATTCCGATGTAAAGGGGTAATCAAATACAACATGAGTACGAAACAAAACACCTATGCTTTGCCGGATGAATTTCATGTTTTCGGTTTTCACCAGGATCTGCTAGGCTGGTATGACTCACAAAAACGTGACCTTCCGTGGAGGATCAACCAGGACCCCTATCGAATATGGGTTTCCGAAATCATGCTGCAGCAGACAAGAGTAGAGACAGTGAAGCCGTTTTACCATAATTTCATGGATAAATTCCCGACTATACAGGCCTTGGCTGAAGCACCAGAAGATGAAGTGCTCAAAGCATGGGAGGGCCTTGGCTATTACTCACGGGCAAGAAATTTGCAAGCAGCAGCACGTGAGGTGCAAGCGAGTTATGGGGGGATTGTTCCGGATACACGAGATGAGATCTTGAAGCTGAAAGGCGTGGGGTCATATACAGCAGGAGCAATCCTAAGCATAGCATATGAAAAATCAGAGCCTGCGGTTGATGGAAATGTCATGCGAGTATTTTCCAGGTTGCTCTATATGACAGACGACATCGGGAAAGCGTCGTCCAAGGCAAAGTTTGAAGAACTGGTCAGGCAGGTAATTCCTGCAGGACGAGCAGGTGACTTCAATCAGGCCCTGATGGAACTGGGTGCACTGATCTGTCTCCCGCGCAATCCACAATGCTTGACCTGTCCAGTGTTCGATTACTGTCTGGCAAGAAAAGAAGGAGTGCAAGATGAGTTACCAGTCAAAGGAAAAGCTAAGCCGCCAAAAGCTGTCCATTTGTTAGTGACGATTGTAGCCAGGGGAGACGAGTATTTGATAAACAAACGCCCGGAGCAGGGATTGCTGGCAGGGCTATGGGAGTTTCCGATGGTGAACGAAGATTTTGAATCGGATGACGAAGAGACCATTCAAGCTGATCTGCTCAAGCGATTTGGTGTGCGGATTGGATCCATCGAGGCAGTCACTTCGATTCAACATACGTTTTCCCACTTGCAATGGAACCTCGATGTGTATCGTGCAGACGTTTTATCAGGGGAAATAAGCTCTGAGACAGCCCTGTTTGTTCCTGCTGATCAGTTGGATAATTTCACTTTTTCGGTAGCTCACAGCAAGATTCGCAGCAGTTTGTTGGCGAGAGAATAGGCAAAATATATGATGAGGGCAGCCCCATAGAAGGGGTAGCCCTCATCGTATTTTCCTGTGAAATTTTTTGTTAACGCTCCTGCGGAATCGGTACTCTCCAATTTAGTTGATCGTATCTCTTCCAGTAGGTTTTCAAGGCCAGCTTCATCGGGCCGCTTACATCTTTTAGCTCAGGTACGATGATCGTTAGCTTCATGTGTGTGTCATCCACCATGATTGTCTTTTCGTAATCAAGCTTGGTCTCGAACCGATTTCCTTGGGTATCATATAAATTCCACCCTTGGGCCCATCCATCTTCACCTTTAGGCAAAACTACTTCCATATCAATGGCCCATGCCGACTTCTGGGTGTCAGGATCAATTCCTTTGCGAATTTTTTTAAGGGTATAGCTCCTGTTCAATTCGGGGTACTCCTTGTTAATCGGTCCTTTTTCCAGTTGCTCAGGATGGATGTCGATAGCGAATGTAGACTCTTCCTGCACCATTACTGCATCGAGGATAAACGTTAGTTGTTCGGAATCAGGACCTGGTACATAGGCAGCAATCCATGGTAATCTTCCTTTATTATCCAGTTGGTTTAATGCTCTAAAATAGATTGAACGTTCTGTACGAACAGGATCTTCACCCATATCGTATTGTCCTTCCTGAGCGATAACCTCACCCTCCTGATTGACAATCCGAAAGGAAAATACCACACTTTCCAGCCAGAATAGCACCTCTTTACTGGTTTTTCCCGTTAATCGCTGAGCCATCTGGCGAACTCGCTCTTTTTCCAGCTCTGTTCGGTCTGTAGCGATATCGAGACGAGCTGCGCTCGGTGTATAAGTTACTTTACTCAACTCAAATTTGACTCCACCCGGTGCCTCAAACGTGGCACCAATTTGCTCCATTTTGCTTGCCGCCAGGTTTTTCTTCAGGTTGATCGGAATATCCAGTTGCCATTCGACGGGAATCGGCTCTTTTGATCCAAACGAGTGAATGTCAAAGTGAATGATTACATCTTCTGGTGGATTATGATAAGTAAACGTGTAGTCTGCGTAATCGTCTCCTCTGTTGAATAAGCCTCTCGGATAAAGTACCTTACCATCCTTGTCTCTGAGACTAATCTCATTTCCCCCAAAGTCAGGAATGTATAGATCAGGCAATATCTTGCCGTTTGCATCCTCCAATACATAGGAAACTACCAGTCGATTCTCATCAGCTACGATATCCCGGACGCGGAATGTGACCCCATTAGATGACGTAGCCTGATTGACGGGAATAGAGTATCCTTGTTCTGCCGCTCGTTTTAACCCTTCCTCGCCCCCGATACGACTAATAAATGAAGAGATGTAGGCAGCAAATGTAGGGGAGATATAGTACCCCGACACGACGGCAATAGAGAGCACCAGAATAAGAGAAGCGGTTATTTGGCGCAGGTGTGAACTGCGGAAACGATTTCTGCTTCGCTTGGAAGAGAGTTCAGCTAGCTTCACCTCGGGTTGTGGAAGTGGGACAGGTTGAAAAGGGGTAAGCTGTTTGACCAGGTGTTCGGCAAAATCGTCGGGTAATGCAGGCTTATTCAACACTCGTTTCAGCGTATCTGTCTCTTCTTCTAACATACTCAGGACCTCACTGCAGCGCCCACATGACAATAAATGTGTCTCAATCTCCATTCGTTGCCCTTGGGAGACTTCATCTTCCAAATAAGCAAATAAAAGCTGTCGGCATACATTACATTTCATTTTGCCACCCTCCTTTCCAAAGCTGACTGGTAACATTCTCTCAGTTTGACCCGTGCACGGAAGAGACGTACTTGCACGGTATTGGCAGGTAGATGAAGAATGTCACCGATTTCTTGACAGCTCAGCTCGTGGATATACCGCAATAACAGCACAATACGGTACGATTCCGGCAATTCAGAAATGAGATGTTGAAGTTCGTTTTCACTTTCTTTTTTTAAATAGATCATTTCCGGGCTGCATTCATCGGCAATCACTGTTTCATCGACGTTTGATTGCAGGTGATCATTGATTCGTTTGTTTTTACGCCCAGCATCTATACACAGGTTGATCGCAATGCGACAGACCCATGTAGAAAAAGCCTGCTCCTGATTATAACTGTACAAATAATTGTAAGCTTTGATAAAGCATTCCTGCGTCAAGTCCTCTGCGTCCTCTTGTCGTTTTACCATCCGAAACATCAAGGCAAATACTTTATTCTTATACTTGTTGATGATATGTGTATACGATTGGACGTCACCTTGCAGCACTTGATTGATCCACTCAATATCTTCTTCCACCTAAGTTACCCCCCGCTTTCTCCCATTCATCTTTCTCAATTTCTTATACCTGTTTTCGGGAGAGCACATTACACATATACCAAATTTGTTTAATTTTGTAATGGGTTTTCTGGAATATAGGGGGGCTGTGACCATGAAATCACACAAAAATGTAGGGCTGCCCCTCCGTCTGCGACAGACAGTGGGACAGCCCTTGATATCTATAAAATACTATATACGAGTGCAATAGCTTGGGAAGCTGTACAGCTCAGCTTCGTGTTTATGCTTTAGTTCACGCAATGTGTTTTTATAGTGGATGGAAGCAAGCTCTGCTTCTGCAGATTTCTTTTTCCGCTCGATAATAATGGTAAAAAAGATTAATGAGATATGCATTTGAAATTACCCCCTAAAAATTTGATCGGAGTAGTCAGGTGCTATCTAGCGCCTTTACCCCCACTGCTTTCATCATTTGACGACGTTGTCGTTTACTCATTTCACATTCCTCCTTCTAGATTTTGATAGAGCCATATGGCTGTTGAATACCCGATTGCTTGTCGGCGAATTCGATAATTAAACGCGGCTGACGAAGTCTGGATACTGTGCTGCATCCATGAAGTATGCTTCTTCACGCTTGCGAAACAGTTCAGCCTGTTTGATTTTAGCCACTTGCTCTTCTGCACTAGAAGATGAGCGCTCAATCTTGACAGTAAAGAAAACGAAATTGAATACCACAAAAATCATTCCTTTCATTTGTTCAAAAATATAGAAAAGACCGCGGGAGTAAGAGTATCTTTTCCTACGGTCTTTGTCTGCGAATAAAAGTGGAATAAAAAAACCCGTAAGTTGTAAGCAACCTACGAGTTCTCATTCGAAATGTAAAGGTGAAGATGAGAAACTACCGCCCATTAAGTGAATGGAGGTTGCTATGCCTTATGAAATTTTTGATTGTCAAATCAAGAGGTAGTGCGACAGGTTGTGTAGCCAAAACAATCATTCTCATCATTAGGGTAACCTCCTTTCAAAAAGTGTGATGGTAAATCTCGTAGGTATAGAATATGGCAAAAATTACATGAAGTAAAGGGGAAAAATGGAATTTGCGAATTAAAAGTTTTTTCAGAAAACTGCAATCGATTTCAATCGTATACGGGTGCCGAGGAATGATCCCATGCGCCTTTATCGCCCAAGGGGCCCCTTGACTCCAGTTCATGAATGATTTTGGAATGGAGCGATACCCCTTCTGAGTTGAGATAAGCAGCCAATTCTGACATGGCATGATGAAAGTAGAGAAGCTCGTTTAACTCCCACTTTGGCAATTGAGTCATGGTTAACTCCTGGAAATCTCGTCCTATGTACATATGTTCTCTCCTTTCCAATCAATCAGGATACGTTTGTATTATGGTCAGGTAAGGGAAGAAACATGCAACATACACCAATCTGGCGATCAATCACAAAAGCATGTATAATAAGTGGAGTGAAATTAGTACCAGCTAATAATAGCTGTCTATAAGAGGAAGTTCAAAAAGTCCGGGAAACATAGCGTTCGAATTTCTGCGTTGCGTCGCCCCTCCGCTGCTCACGTAGACTCACCTACGTTCCGCTGCTCGGGTCTTCCGCGCCTTGAACTTCGAGGCTCTGTTTGTCCTCCTTTTTGAACAAGTTCTATAAAGAGCAGGTGGGAGGACATAAATGATGAATAAACAGGCAAAAGTTGCTCTTGTGACAGGTGGTTCCAGAGGGATTGGCAAAGCGATTGCTCACAAATTAGCGGATCAAGGATATAATCTCGTTATCAATTATCTACGGAACAAATCTGCTGCACAGGAAGCAAAAGAGGAATTGGAAGCTAAGGGTGTAGAAGTCCAGCTTGTCAAAGCTAATGTGGGTGATGTAGCAAAAATTAAAGAAATGTTCCAGGAAATCGACAATCATTTTGGTAGACTGGATATACTTGTAAATAATGCTGCATCTGGCGTGCTTCGTCCTTTGATGGAATTGGAGGAAAGCCATTGGGATTGGACGATGGAAATCAACAGTAAAGCGCTCCTGTTCTGTGCCCAGGAGGCTGCCAAGCTGATGATGAAGTCTGGAGATGGAGGTAAAATTGTCAGTATCTCCAGTCTTGGTTCTATTCGAGTGCTCGAAAATTACACGGCGGTTGGTGTGTCGAAAGCAGCTTTGGAAGCTCTCACCCGATATCTGGCAGTCGAACTTGCCCCACATAACATAGTCGTGAATGCTGTTTCTGGTGGGGCAGTGGACACCGATGCGCTGAAACACTTCCCTAACCGTGAAGAAATCTTGCAGGGAGCAGCAGAGCGAACACCAGCAGGACGAATTGTCGGAACAGAAGATTTGGCAAATGCGGCCATGTTTATGCTCTCTGATCAAGCCTATATGATTCGCGGGCAAACGTTGATTGTAGATGGTGGAATCTCCATCTTGCTATAGTTGAAATGGATGGCGTTACCATACTTTCTACAAATAAATGTTAATTAAATCAGAGATTTCTGGTGCAGACAAAAGACAAACTGATACGGGTAGTGGTAGAATAGAAAAAGAAGCGCTTGTATGTGATCGAAGGAGGCATATTATGCTTATTCGTACGTTTCGCCTCGGTGACTATGCTGCGATTACCCGTATCTGGCAGGAGACTTTGCTGGAGCAGACCGAGATGGAGTCGATGGATGCCCTGGCAAGACAGCTTGCATGGGATAGCGAACTAGTAATGGTTGCGGAACTGGACGGGAATGTGGTTGGGGTTGTCGTTGGAACGATTGATGGAACCCGTGCCTATTTTTATCGTTTGGCCGTTGATCCTACCCAACAGGGATTTGGAATTGGTCGCAAGCTTGTGGAAGCATTGGAGAATCGTTTCCGTCAGCGTGGCGTCAGTAACGTCATCATTATGGTAAACCAGGATAATCAAAAGGTACTGCCTTTTTATCATTCTCTTGGCTACGAATTACAAAAATATGTTACACTTTCCAAAAAGCTCTCTTCGTAATAGACGATCACCTCATCCAATTAGTATATACAGAAGAGAAGAAAGGAGAGAGTCATGTCGTCTGCACCAGGAAGTATAATTCGAATCGAAAGTTATAAACATGACCAGTCTTTGCACCGTTCGTGGGACAAGACCACACTGATCCACAGCAGTGATGCCGTTGTAATTGGCGGCAATGATCGGGTTCGGGTGACGGAAGCGGATGGACGTGAGTGGCGGACAAGAGAACCTGCGATTTGCACGTTCGGTCGTGGACAATGGTTTAATACGATCGCAATGATCCGTGATGATGGTATTTATTATTACTGTAACATCGGTTCACCGTTCTCCATGAAAGGGAACCTGCTCAGCTACATCGATTATGATTTGGATGTAAAGGTATTTCCGGATATGTCATACATAATTTTAGATGAAGAAGAGTTTGCCCTGCACAGCAAACTGATGAATTATCCACCCGCAGTCCAGGAACGTGTTCAGAAAGCATTGAAAGAGGTATTGGAGTGGATTCATGCCAAAAGAGGACCATTCCAAAACGGCTTCGTACAGCGCTGGTATGAGCGATATCAGATCTTACGTGTTGATGAAGAGTAGATCCCTCTCCCCGGCAATTTTGGGAGGGGGGTTTATTCTTACTTGTCCATTTTTCTTACTAAATGGAGGGATTTTGCATGAATAGTGTCAGACGCTATTTATCATTCGTCAAACCCTATTCTGGCAGGATTATCCTGACGATCTGTATCGGTATTATCAAGTTTGGCATTCCACTCTTGATACCTCTGCTGATAAAATATGTCATCGATGATTTGTTGCCAGGCAACATGCCGCTAGGCGAAAAGCTGACTCAACTCTTCTGGCTCATGGGGGCAGCCATCATCATTTTCACAGTTGTGCGTGCACCTGTGGAGTATTTCCGGCAGTACTATGCTCAGTGGGTATCTAGCCGTATCCTGTACGATATACGCAATCAGTTGTTTGCCCATGTACAGCGATTGTCCATGCGGTACTACAACAATCATAAAGTAGGCGAGGTTATCTCTCGCGTCATTAATGACGTAGAGTCAACCAAAAGCTTTGTCGATACAGGTTTGATGAATATCTGGATTGATCTCATCACTGTTTCCATAACCATCGGGATCATGCTTTTCATGGATATAGAATTAACACTGATTTCACTGCTTATTTTCCCTCTGTATGCATTCTCGGTTAAGTTCTTTTATAAGCGGTTGCGCCAGTTGACCAAGGATCGTTCCCAAGCTTTGGCTCAATTGCAAGGACATCTGCATGAGCGGATCAATGGAATTCCTGTCATTCGCAGCTTTGCGATAGAAGATTACGAGGAAAAACAATTTGCCAAGCAAAATGAGCACTTTTTGCAAAAGGCATTGAAGCATACAAGCTGGAATGCCAACACATTTGCCGTAGTCAACACAATTACAGACGTAGCGCCGTTGATGGTGATCGGATATGCCGGATATCAGGTCATTCTCGGCAACCTTTCTATCGGGACACTCATCGCATTCTATGCGTATCTGGATAAGCTGTATACCCCCCTCCGTCGAATCGTCAACTCATCGACGACCCTGACGCAAGCGACTGCTTCTATGGAGCGAATGTTTGAGTTTATGGATGAAGAGTATGACATCATGGATCGGCCGAATGCCATCGAGCTGCCGATTCAGCCTGAGACAAAAAGAGTCAGGGGACGAATTGAATTCGACAACGTTTCCTTTCGCTATCGCAGGGAGGGAGAGCTGATTTTAAAAGAGATCAACCTCACCATTGAGCCGGGTGAAACCGTAGCTTTGGTCGGTATGTCTGGAGGCGGGAAGTCTTCCTTAATCAGTCTGTTGCCCCGCTTTTGGGACGTAACCGAGGGTAGTATACGGATTGACGGAATCGATGTCAGAGACGTAAAGCAGATGAACCTGAGAAGTCACATCGGGATCGTGATGCAGGATAACATATTGTTCAGCGAATCAGCAAAAGTGAACATTCTCATGGGGGATCCACAAGCATCTGATGAGCAAGTGTTTTTGGCCGCCCAAGCTGCCAATGCCCATGATTTTATCACTCAACTGCCAGAAGGGTACGACACGGAGTTGGGTGAGAGAGGCGTCAAGCTCTCAGGCGGACAGAAACAACGGATCGCTATTGCCCGCGTATTCCTGAAAGATCCGGGAATTCTTATTCTAGATGAGGCAACATCAGCGCTTGATTTGGAGTCAGAGCATATGATTCAGGAGTCTTTAGCCAAGCTGGCAAAAGGAAGGACGACAATCATCGTAGCACATCGATTGTCTACCATTACGCACGTTGACAAAATTGTCGTGATGAAAGAAGGACAAATTGTAGAGATGGGCAAACATGAGGAATTGTTGGAGCAAAAGGGAGTATATCATTCGCTTTGGAGCGTACAGGATTTTGTCTCAGCAGAGGATGAAAGCTGTTATTTGTAAAGCTGCCTGACCATTTGGCGGCTTTTTGGCTTTACCCTTAGCTGAAGAAAGGGGTCCGATGATGGAAATCTGGCAACGAAATTTATATGTCTTATGTGCATGTCTTTTTCTTGTAATGGTCGGGATGAGTATGGTCATGCCTTTTCTACCGCTGTTCATTCAACATGAGTTGGGTATTCACGATCCAAAGCAGGCAACTGCATGGGCAGGGATTATTTTCGGTGCCAATTTTTTAACGGCAGCGCTTGTGTCGCCGATCTGGGGGAATCTGGCAGACAAGTACGGTCGCAAAATTATGATTCTTCGCTCAGGATATTTCATGTCGATTATTATTGCACTGACTGGATTTTCAGGGAGTGTATGGCAGTTATTAGGATTGCGACTGCTAAATGGTACAGTAGGAGGAATAATTCCTGCGAGCACTGCATTAATTGCATCGATGGCCCCACAAGAAAAAGCAGGCTGGGCTCAGGGGATGTTGCAGTCTTGCGGTATCGCTGGAACAATTATGGGCCCGTTGTTTGGAGGTTTGTTAGCAGAAGCTGTTGGGTTTCGCTATGTTTTTATCATTACGGGATGTTTGCTTCTTACTGCTACAATCGTTGTAACGTTTACGGTAAAAGAGGAATTCACGCCACCGACAGCCAAAGAACGCAGTAGCATACGTGAAGATTTCAAAATGATTTTTTCTACACAGCCACTACCTGCTGTTTTTTTTACAACGATCATGATTCAATTCGCCTTGCTCAGCATTAACCCGGTGCTTCCCATTTACGTCCAAAGCTTGATCGGTGCGAAGGAGGGGGTTGCTTTTTTCGCCGGCCTGGTGACGGCAGCGATGGGGCTGGCTAATGTAATTGCTTCTCCACAATTGGGAAAACTGGGTGATCATTTCGGTTCACAAAAGGTATTGTTATGCTGTATATTTATTGCTGCACTAGTTATTATTCCGCAATCATTCGTACAGTCGGTCTGGCAATTAGTTGGTTTGCGCTTTCTGCAAGGGCTTTGTATTGGTGGACTGCTTCCATCCATCAATGCGATTTTGCGAAAGGTAACCCCCAGTGAGATGACGAGCAGAGTGTATGGTTATAACAACAGCTTTGTGTCGATCGGGAGTATGCTGGGACCCGTGACGGGAGGAATCGTAGCAAGCTGGATTGGACTTCGAAGTGTGTTTTGGCTGACGAGCAGCTTGCTTTTGGTGGCTGGTCTGTGGGTGTGGTACAGTCTTCCCAAAATGAACGAAATCATAGAGACAGATAATTAGAGAGAGAAGAGCTTTGGATAGATAAGGAGAGGTCTTCATTATGAAAAAAGTAAAAACGTATGCCTGTATTATCGCATTATCCGGTGCGGTCAGTATGCTTTCGGCCTGTACGCAAAGTTCACAGCCTGATCCGGCAGCACCGACAACAACCACAGAACAGCAACCAGCAGCAACTGATCCTTCTGCAAGTGGCCATGAAACGGCCGTTCAGCCCGCAGATCAGCCTGTAGATGCAAATCCAGATCAACCAGTAGCTGAAACTCCACAATCAATTGAAAATATGGATGAAAAAGCTGTTGTACAATTGGCCGTTGATGCGATGAGTCATTTCTGGTTTGTGTCTGGCGGCGGAACCTATCCAGACGGAGTGGAAATTGAAAGTTTCTCCGAGGGAGATATGTTCTATCGTTTCATGGGTCCTGACCTTGATACCAAAGAGGAATTGTTGACCTACTTGCAGGAAACGTACACTAAGGAAGCAAGTGAGCAAATGTTTGAGCAGTTTGGTTTTATCCAACGAGACGGTAGGTTAGCTCAACCGGATGCAGATTTCGGCAGTCTGTTGGAATGGGAAAAAGCACAACCTTCGTTAATCGAGGATAAAGGCGATCGGAAGAAATACGAGTTGAAAGTTCCGTTTGGAGAAGAAGGAGAATTCGAGCTAGTACTGGTTACGGTTCGCAAAGTGAAAGGCATTGGCTGGAAAGTAGAAGAACCACACGGCATGCTGTAAAACGTAAAAAAGCGGTCTGTTCTCTAAACACGAGCAGACCGCTTTTTGTAGTTAGTATGGGGCCCCGCCCGATGCCAGCGATAGCTTGTATCGAGTGGGTATTTCCTATCTCTTACCTGCCAGGAATCCGAGAATCGCCATGACGTCCTGATCGCCATATCCATCTTGCAATGCAGACTGGTAGGCGCCATTCACGGTTTCCGCCAGTGGGAAAGCTGCTCCTGCTTCCTGAGCCAATCGTAAGTCTTTGGCCATATGCTTTAACGCAAAGGCAGCAGGGAATTCGTTGGCAAGGATGTTTGGTAATTTCATCCGAGCGATTGGAGTACCTACTGCACTCTCCGTAATTATGTTCAGCATGTCTTCTGTCTTGATTCCTCGTTGATTGGCAAACAGTACTGTCTCCGCAAGCCCTTGAACCGTAATCCCGAGCAAAAGATTGATCGCAAGCTTCGCATTGCTTCCTGAGCCGTTGCCGCCAAGGTGCAACGCCATTTTGCCAAGTACAGCAAAAATGCCTTTCACTTTTTCAAATGTGTCCGTATCTCCGCCAGCCATGATAATCAATGTGCCGTCTGTTGCTGGCTTTACGCTGCCTGAAACAGGGGCATCCATGAAGGATACGCCCTTCTCGGAACATTGATTAGCCAGGAATTGCGAAGTTTGCGGAGAGACTGTGCTCATATCAATAGCGATTTTTCCTGCTGTAGCACCAGCAAGGAAGCTGTCAGGACCCGTATAGATTTCTTTCACCGCAGCGTCATCGCTAACCATTGTAATAACCACATCAGAGGTCTTGTAAAGGTCTGCAGGCTTGTCTACGAAGCTGGCCCCCAATGCAAGTAACTGCTCTGCTTTTGCTCTGGTTCGGTTGTAAAGTGCAACTTCGAAACCAGCACGAATAAGATTGGAGACCATGGGAATCCCCATGTTTCCCAAACCGATCCATCCGATTTTCATACAAATCTGTCCTTTCCATCCGGTTGTCTATGTACAAGCTCTAGTATAACAAAAGATTTTCGTTAACCAATACGAACCGAAATGGAAGGAATATTATGAGAACTGCTCATCAACTCGATTTTTTAACAGGCTGTGCTTCTGCTCCGTCATATCGAGAAGTTCATCGAATGCTTGAGGCAGTGTCTTGCCAAGAACAGACAGTCCTTCTTCTGTAATGCCGCCTTTGGTTGCCACTCGTTCAATCATCTCGTCGAAGCCCATTTTTTCCGCATCTAACAGAAGAGCCGTACCTAACAGTGTTTCGACCAGGAGACTTCTGTAAGTTTCGAGTGAGAGCTCAGGTGTTTTGCGGGAAGCTGCTTGTGCGAACTGTTCCATCATACCAGCAATCAAACCGGGGGCACTGCTGGTCAAAATCGTTGCCGTCTCAATCGCAGATTCCGTAATCTCAAACGCTTTGCCGATTGCTTGGAGCAGTTGTACAAGCTGCTCTTTCTGTACCGGAGCAACACACTCATGGGAAGCGAAGAGAGAGACCCCATGCAACTCCTGTGAGGTTACGGTTGGTATCACTTTTGATACGGGGCCTTCGTATATACCTGCCAAATGAGCAAGGCTGACGCCAGCAGCAACTGAAACGATGTGGGTTTCAGGTTTTGTGAACGGCTTTACCTGCATAAGCAAGGGAGAAATGTCTAGCGGTTTGGTGCACAGGAACAAAATATCTGATGCTTTGCAGACGTCGGCCAATTCATGACAGACAACAAAGGGGTATTGTTCAGCTAACAATTCTGTTTTGGAAACAGTGCGGTTATAGACAAAAAGCTGGGCAGGGTGGATCACTTTGCTTTTCAGCAATCCTTTCACCAGCATACTGCCCATACTGCCAAGACCAATAATGCCTACGTTCATTGTGTTGGAGACCTCCATGGTGGTTTTGATTAATCGTCGTCGGAGCTGTTAAAGATCATGACGTATTTCAACAATTCCAGAAGGGAGATCAGAGCGGCAGCTACATAGGTAAGTGCGGCAGCACCGAGAACCTTGCGGACACCTTCCTCCTCGAAGTTGCGGATGAAGCCCATTTGCACCATGAGTGCTCTTGCACGGCTGCTCGCATTGAACTCAACAGGCAGGGTAACCAGTTGAAAAGCGACAACGGCACTAAAGAAGATAATCCCGAGTAAAATCAGGTTTGCTGCGTGAAACAAGAAACCGGCAATAAGCAGAAATGGTGCAATACCAGAGGCAATTCTTGTTACAGGAAAGATGCGGTGACGGGTTACCAGCATCGGATAAGATACCTTGTGCTGGATGGCATGGCCCACTTCATGGCAGGCTACAGAAATCGCCGAAATCGAGTTGCTGAAATAGACCGGGTCTGACAAGCGAACGGCTTTGGCAATCGGATCGTAGTGGTCGGTCAACGTACCTGGCACATGCTGCACCGGAATGTGCGATAAACCGTTGGCATCAAGCATGCGGCGGGCGGCCTCTGCTCCAGTGATACCGGATGAAACGGCAACATCAGAGTATCTGTTGAAAGTACCCTTGACGCGGAATTGTGCCCAGAGAGACAATCCAAAAGCGATAATAATCAAGAAGTCCATTGGATGGAAAAACACGTTGAATCAACTCCTTTTTATTTACGGGAACTCCCCTTAATTACTAGGATATCACACTAGTACATACGAATTCGTGCATATGAAGTTTCGACTTTGTCGGCAAATAAGTTGCAAAAAAGAACCTCCAAAAAATGGAGGTTCAAAGGCAATGCCTTATTCAGTAGATACAGAAGGGTCTGCCTGTTCTTTGCGTGGAGAAATCACCAGGAAGTTCTGAGCCGCATTCTCAATGAGACTTTGGATGCGAGCAGCAGTTTCGTATTGCTCAGTAGCAAGCAACTCTTCCTTATACGCTGTCAGGAGTTCCTGAACATCGGCAACTCCTTTGTTATCGAGATTGTAGAGGAATACTTTGGCACCTTTCGCAATCCGACGTTGCAACGCTGCTTTGTCAAAGCCCAGCTCTGGCTGGATGCGTACGTATACGGAACCACCAGTCATACCTGCACAAATCCATGGACCTGGGTCACCCAATACAACAGCCCGACCATTTGTCATATATTCGAAGGCAAAGCCTTTGATATTCGCACGGGCACCAATCCCGCCAAGATCATCCCGGATGGGGCCTTGCAACTCGCCGCCGAACACAACATCTGCACCGGAGAGACGGATGCAAGCACGGGAATCTGCGTTACCCTGCACGATAAATAGCCCTTTTTGAGCGCCGTAGCAGAAGCTTTTTCCTACTGAACCATTGATATAAGCGCCATATTTACCTTTTTCTTTCAGGATCGCAACACGACCACCGAATCCGGTTTTACCGACACCATCCTGGCCTCCGCCTTGGACTCGAATATTGACCCCTTGTGCATTGTAAGCAGCCAAACCGTTACCAGGGACACTGCCTGAGGTGAAATTCAGATTTACTTCCGGCAAGTTGACATAGCTTCCATCCAGGTGTTTTTCCACCCGAGCACCTGACCAGCGGCTGCCGAGAACACGCTCGCCAGAGAGAATGCCGTTAAATGTCACTCGAATCGGTCCTGCAGCATTGAAATAGTTGGCGTCAGCTTCTTCGGCAACCCCGCCAACAGCGACAGGAACCAGCGTTCCTTTGGAAGATTGATTGGCAAACGTTACTTGTGAGGATAGTGGATGCACAGCCAGCAATGCGGCGAGATCCATTTGGTTCAAGCCACGAGCCTGCACTAATAAGTCAGAACGGCCAACCAGATCTTGAGTATTTGAAAATCCTAGTTCAGCCGTAATACTGCGTACTTCCTCACCGAATAAAGTAAAGAATCGTTTTAACCCGTTAATAGCAAGGTCAAGCTGACGAGGCACGAAGCGGCGGAGCCCTTTCTCGTGAGCTTCTTCCATCGAGTCAATTTGCGTAGCAATCCCGACGTGACATGTATCAAGGTGACAACCACGGCACGTAGTACAACCAACAGCAATCATTGCCAGTGTACCGAATCCGATACGGTTAGCACCGAGAAGCATCAGCTTCATTACGTCTGCAGCACTTTTCACACCGCCGTCTGCCCAGATTTCCACCTGGTCACGTAATCCTGCTTCAAGAAGGGCGTTGTGTGCAGCTTTCACACCGATTTCAGCAGGGAGTCCGACGTGTTGCAGAGCATGGACACGAGCAGCACCAGTACCACCATCAAAACCTGACAGGGTAATGTAGTCCGCACCTGCTTTGGCTACGCCCACCGCAATGGTACCGATGTTGGGAACGATAGGAACCTTTACACACACTTTTGCCTGTGCGTTTGCTGTTTTTAATTCAGTGATCATTTGAGCAAGGTCTTCGATGGAGTAAATATCGTGATTGTTGGAAGGTGAGATCAAATCTGAGCCCACTGTTGCGTTACGTGCCGCTGCAATTTTCTCGGTAACTTTGGAAGCAGGCAAATGGCCGCCTTCGCCCGGTTTTGCTCCTTGACCAATCTTGATTTCCAACAGGTATGAAGAGTTAGCCAATTCAATATTGACCCCGAAACGTCCGGACGCCACCTGAATTCCCCGTGTACGCGGATATTTGCCCAACATGTCTTTGATTTCGCCGCCTTCACCGTTCATGCTGATCATGTTCAGTTGATCGGCTGCTTCCGCATAGGCACGGAAGGCGGTTTCGTTTTGCGATCCGAATGACATGGAAGAAATGATAAACGGCAGCGAATGATCGCCAACCCCGATGTTTACCGCTTCTGGCTCGATCGGAGTACTTCCTTCGAATTGAATGTCTGTCAAATGACGAATCGCAATCGGATTTTCACGTTCGGTTTCGTCCAGTTTTAACGCATAGTCTGCATAAGGAATTTCACCAGCAGCAATTTGCCCGATCAGCTTCCACAGACGTGGGAAGATATGAAATGTTTTGCTTTCACGAGCGCCTTCATTGGCAAAATCAAGGGCACGCTGTTTGCTGTCTGCTTCCAAATCACTAAACGATGTGCCAGCCTGTTCTGAGCCGCAGAAGTTTACGATAGACAATACGTTGGCTACGTCTTTATGAAGCCCGATTGAAGAGAACAAACGACCATAGCCCCGCAATTCATGGATACCAATGGTAGAAATGACTTTCTCGATGCCTTTAGTCAGCGTCGTGTACAGGTTTGCTACCGATTTTGTTTGTCCCTTGGCGTATCCAAGTGCAAACAGGACGTAAGGAGAGAGTGCGTCCGCACCTGATCCGAGCAGCAAACAGATATCATGGAGCGAGCGGATTGCCCCGGAGCGAACGATAATGCTGCACTTACGGCGCAGATTCGACCCGTCCGTTGTCTCACTCGTTTTCAATGCTTTATCAATTTTTGCGGTCACAAGCAATGGATCAATCCAGCAATGACCGTCTCTATGTGCTTGCGTGTCGTCCAGCAAAAGCAGTGCAGCACCATTTTTAGCCGCTTGCACAGCTTCTTGTGCAATCCGTTCGAGACCTGCTGCGAGCCCTTCTTCTTCAGCAAAATGGGTTGACAGGATGACGACGCTAGAAGGGTTGTCGTTAAAGGTCATCACCAGTTGTTCCAGTGTGTATGTTCCTTGATCCTGAGCAAGCTGCTGAAGTGATTGTCCCTCGAATAAAAGAGGCGAAGGCAATTCAATGCGTTTGCCGGAAACTTGTTTTGATGAAAATTCCGCACGTGGACCAATGATGACACGAGTAGAGAAATGTTCGATCTCCCGCTCACGGTCAATGGCTGGATTGGTTACGACGGCTACGCTTTCCTTGATGAAGTCAGCGATATTTTGACGTTCTTTGGAGAGCGCAGCAAGTGGACCGTCATGCCCGAGCGAGCGGATTGGTTCCACGCCATTGGAGGCGATCTGTTCAATTAATTGAATTTGTTCACGATCCCAACCGAAGGCGCTGAATACCGCAGAAGTTGGTTCCGGCATATCAGGTTCAGCAGTGCACGATTCTGCTTTGTAATCAAAGTAGAGATGAGAACGGCTTCCGCTGAATTCTGCTTTTTCACGGAAACGCTCTAATACTTTTTGTTGGAGGTCATGATGATAAACGACTTCAATTCCTTCATTTGGCAATAGAGTGATCCCTACTTTTTCACCAGGTGCAATTGATTTCGGTTCTCTGACCATGTCCCGAACGTTTATGACCCCTTGTTCAGAAGAGAAGTAAAAGGAAGTTTCGCTCTCCACCATCCAGAGCGGGCGCAAACCAAGTGAATCCACGCTAAATACGCACTCATGACCATAGCGAGAAACGATCCCGGCAGGCCCTTGTGCAAAGTGCCCCCAAGCTTGGCGCAAGGTCACGTACAAATCCTGAAGATCCTGAGAGAAGCCTTTCATCTCATGGTGAATAGGAGGGAAAACGACCTCCAATGCTTCAAATAAACTAAATCGATATCGATGAATGAATGTTTCGATTGTTCTGTTTAGATTTTGGGAATCACTTCCGCCCACAACCAGTGGAACACCAAGCATTTCAGCTTCTTCTTCCAGCTTGCTGATGGTGTTGATTTCACCGTTATGTCCTAACAGGGAGAATGGTTGGACACGGAAAAAGTTAGACAGTGTATTTGTTGAATAACGATTATGACCAATGGTTACGCTTGTAGCAAAATCAGCGTGATTCAGATCGGCGAAGTACTTGGGCAGGATATTGGCAGCGCCCATCACTTTATAAGCGGCAGAATAAGGGCTCAGGGAAGCGACATGAACATTGTATTGTTCCTCGATCGCTACGTGAGCTTCAAATAATCGGGCAGCATAGGCGGCACCTTCGGCAAAAGGAGCATTCTCTTGTGGAATGATAGCGATTTGCCAGAAGGAAGGCTCATCGAGTTTACCATTTTTGCCGAGAACCTCGGAATGCACCTGATCGACACGTTCTAATACGATGTGCAATTGATGGTTAGCAAAAATTTGGCGAATGCCTTCTTTTACTGCCAATTCATCGTGATCTTTGCGAGGTACGAATATATGTGCAACAGCAAAACGGGAACTAAAGCTAAGTTCTGCCTCCAGATTTGCTTGGTGCAGATACTGGCTCCACAGCACACGTGGAATATCTGTAAGCAATCCGCAACCATCACCTTCTCCATCAATAAAGCCGGAGCGGTGTTCCATTTGGATAAGGGAGCGGATGGTTTCGTCCAGGTTCTTTCGAGAGGCCTTCCCCGATTTTTCGATGATACAGATAATTCCACAGCTATCATGTTCAATCGCTTGATAACCTTGGAATTGCTCAATGATTTCTCTTTTCTCTTTTCTCTCCATTGTTTGGTCAGATAGACTGACCCTCCACCTCCTTCATGAAAGATCCACTGGACGCACACTTTAGTCCTTTCCAGTAAAAGTACCATAAGAATAACATGAATAAAGGGGCTAAACAAGAATGCTTGTGGTTAATTATACGAATGTAAGCGTTTTTATGCGAAAAATATTTTATTCTCTTCCGTGAGAAATATAGGCGAATGACGAATTTTGTTTTTAAAAATGAAAATTTCATTCGGATTTTGTTGATAAAACAATATTTACTGAAAAGAACGTACGGCTATTTCTACATGTGCAGAAGAGAATGAAAATTCCGTTTTATCCATAAAATGAATACGGTATACATCGTGTAGCTTGTTATCACGTGAAAGCGATAAATGGAAATAAAGCGATAATAATAGAAAACACCCTTCATGAAGCGAAGGGTGTTCAAGTTGTGATTGCATGTTTATTCCACAGATGGTCATTTGCTTTCCTGTGGTTTATGATGCTCGGTCAGGCGGGGCTTCTGGAAACCTGTGACCTCCATCATTTTTGAGCCCATTTTTGGGTCTTGAATTGTTTTTTCAGGAGCTTGTGGAAAAGACTTTTCGCCTTTGGACATATGTACCTCCTATTACAGGCGTTCACCGCCCGAGTTTTCGAAGTCACAAGTAGTATGTCCAACAACAGAAATGATCTTATCGGTTTAATTTAGCAAAGGAACGGTCCACTGCGGCGATGGTTTCTCTGATGTCCTCTTCGGTGTGTGCAGTTGTGACGAACCATGCTTCGTATTTGGATGGTGCAAGGCAAATGCCTTCGTCCAACAGAAGACGGAAGAAGCGTGCAAATTGTTCACCATCTGCATTCTGTGCCCCTTCATAATCCGTCACCGGTTGATCCGTGAAATAAACGGCAAGTGCTCCTTTTACACGGTTAATTTGAATGGTAATATGGTGGCGGTCCGCAGCCTCTCGGATTCCATTCTCCAGAATACCGCCCAATCGATCCAATTCTTCATATACACCTGGTTGTTTCAGCACCTCCAGGCAAGCGATTCCTGCCGAGATTGATGCAGGATTACCAGCCATCGTTCCTGCTTGATACGCAGGTCCCAGCGGAGCCACCTGTTCCATGATTTCCCGCTTACCGCCGTATGCGCCGATCGGAAGTCCGCCGCCAATGATCTTGCCTAACGCTGTTAAATCGGGATCCATGCCAAGCAGATTTTGTGCGCCGCCATAACAGAAACGGAATGCCGTGATTACTTCATCATAAATTACTAAGGTGCCATGTTCCTTCGCCAGTTTGGATACATGCTCCAAAAAGCCCGGCTGTGGCATTACAATTCCGAAGTTGCCGACAATTGGTTCTACTAAAATGGCTGCTGTTTCATTTCCCCATTTACTGATCGCATCCGTGAAGGCGTCAGGATCGTTGAATGGGATGGTAATTACTTCATTTGCAATACTTTGGGGAATTCCTGCGCTATCGGGAATACCTAAAGTAGATGGGCCGGAGCCTGCTGCGACGAGTACTAGGTCAGAATGTCCGTGATAGCATCCGGCGAACTTCATAATTTTGGTTCTGCCTGTATAGGCCCTGGCGACACGGATGCAGGTCATGACAGATTCCGTCCCGGAGTTGTTGAAGCGAATCAGCTCCATCGAGGGAATCGCTTCCCGGATCATGTGAGCAAAGTCAATTTCCCAAGGAGTAGGTGTGCCGTAGAGGGTGCCATTCTCTGCTGCTCGGGTGATTGCTTGTGTAATGTGCGGATGAGCATGCCCTGTAATGATAGGGCCGTAAGCAGCCAAATAATCGATATATCGGTTTCCGTCTACATCCCAGAAATAAGCGCCTTTTGCTCTCTCCATGACAACCGGAGCGCCTCCGCCAACTGCCTTGAATGAACGGGAAGGGCTATTTACTCCACCGACAATGACTCCGGTAGCTTGTTCAAATAATTGTTGAGATTTTTCGCGATTCATTATGTATTCCTCTCTTTCTTCTTTACTGGCTTGCGTTGATACAATCGATGAACAGTCAAATCTTATGATAACACACCTGATGATGTGGGAGTTTTGCATTTTGGGCTTTGCAAAAATATGGGATACTAATATACACTTACAAGTGTAAAGTTACTTAATTTTTATATAGTGAGGACGTGCAGTCATGATCCATGTGAAAGGATTGCAGAAAGTATTCCGCATCCATCAGGCGAGATCGGGTCTTGCAGGAGCATTTCGAGACTTGTTTAATCGTGAATATAAAACGGTTCGAGCAGTAGATGGTGTTTCGTTTGATGTAGAGCCTGGCGAAATGTTTGCCTTGATTGGTGAGAATGGGGCTGGGAAATCGACGACAATCAAAATGCTTACGGGCATTTTGACTCCATCAGATGGGGAGATTCAAATTAACGGCTATGTTCCTTTCAAGGAACGGGAGAAATACGTGAAATCTATCGGGGTTGTATTTGGTCAGCGCTCACAACTATGGTGGGATTTATCGCCGATGGAGTCGTTCCGTTTGCTTCGTCATGTGTATCAAATGGAAGAGACGGCGGGTAAACTGTGGCTCGACCGCTTAATTGAAGAGTTGGACATTGGTTCATTTATCAATCAACCGGTACGCAAGCTCAGTTTGGGTCAACGGATGCGGTGTGAAATTGCAGCTTCACTGATTCATAAGCCTGCCTTGTTGTTTTTGGATGAACCGACAGTTGGTCTGGATGTTTTGGTGAAACAAAAGATTCGTGAATTCCTCAAGAACTTAAATGAAACGGAGAAAATGACCATTCTGCTTACCACGCATGATGTGTCAGATATTGAAGCGCTTTGTAAACGAGTGCTTGTAATGGACCAAGGCAAACTTATCTTTGACGGGCAGCTCACAGACTTGAAGGAGAAGTGGGGCGGAGGGACAGAGGTCGTTTTTCAGTTCAAACGCAAGATTTCCCTCGATCAACTGCGTGTTGTTCTTACTGATTTGCCCTGTGAGCTGGAAGTGGAGAATGAATATGCCATTCGAGTTGTGCTGAAGCGAAGTCAGGAAATGCTTCCGTTTCTTCTTTCTACGGTGATGACGGCGTTGGAAGTAAGTGACGTCAAAATTATGGAATCAAGCACCGAGGATATCGTTCGCAACATTTACAGTACGGATAATGGGGTTGCGAGCTATGGGTAAGTTATACGCAGAGCTAATACGAATTCGTTTCCTGACGATGTTGGCCTATCGAGTAAACTATTACAGTGGAATCATTATTTATGGGATCAACATTGGCGCTTATTACTTCTTGTGGGGAGCTATTTACGGCGAGCAACAGAATTTGGCTGGAATGACTTCGATTCAAATGACGGCTTACGTTGCGATTGCCTGGATGTCCCGAGCTTTTTATTTCAATAATATTGACCAGGAGATCGCCCAGGAAGTGAGGGAAGGAAAGGTAGCCATCGAGATGATCCGTCCTTACAACTATTTGTCTGTGAAGACGGCGCAAGCATTGGGGGAAGGGATCTTTCGTTTCCTGTTTTTTGCCGCACCGGGGATTTTTCTCGTCAGCCTGTTTATTCCGGTTCATTTCCCGTCCTCACTACAGACGTGGGGAATCTATTTGCTAAGTTTGATGATGGCATTCGTAATCAATACACAGATTAATTTACTGACAGGTGTGCTAACCTTTTTCTTCCTGAAAAATGAAGGGATGATGCGGGCGAAGCGCGTTGTATCGGACCTGTTGTCCGGATTAATCCTGCCGATCAGCTTTTTCCCTTTGTGGGCACAATCGATTCTGCACTTTCTTCCTTTCCAGGCGATTAACTATTACCCCAGTATGATTTTTGCAGGGGCGATTGGTGCAGATAAAGCGTGGGAAGTGATCGGGCTGCAAGTGATGTGGGTCCTTCTTCTGTTGTTGCCGATTACAATTCTGTGGCGTCGTGCGAGATACAAGCTCGTCGTGCAAGGAGGGTAATCTGATGAGACAAACCTATGTGTTATTTAGTCAGTATCTCAGTCAGTATTTTAAAGGACGATTAACCTACCGGATGGATTTTGTCGGTGAGTTGATTTCAAATCTTGTCTTTGAAGTGATTAACCTGATTTTTATTCTGGTTGTATTCCAGCACGTCTCCACATTGAAAGACTGGACTCGTGACGAGATTATTTTTATTTACGGTTTTTTCCTGATTCCCTACGCTCTGTTTACGATGTTTTTTGGGTTCTGGGACTTTAACGAACGATATATCATCCGTGGAGAGATGGATCGGGTGCTAACCCGCCCAGTACATAATCTGGTGCAGATTTGTTTGGAATCGATTGCCCCTGACCGGATATTCGGTGTCATTACAGGGATGATTATTATGGGTTATGCAGCTGTTCAGTTGGATCTGGAGTTTGTCTGGTACGATGTTCTCGTGTTTATTGTTTTGGTGATCAGTGCCGTTTTCATCTACGCAGGTGTCTATACGGCGATTGCAGCTGTCAGTTTCTTTTCTGACTCGAGAACGGGAATCGCTCCGATGATCTGGAATATCCAAAACTATGGACGCTATCCAATCAACGTGTACAACAATGTGATCCAGTTTATTCTGAAATGGATTCTGCCATTTGCGTTCGTAGGCTTTTATCCATCGGCCTACTTTCTTCGTAAAGAAACCTGGTACACCTACACGATGCTCACTCCGGTCATGGGGATTATCTTCTTTTCGCTGGGAATCATGATCTGGAACTGGGGAGTGAAAAAGTATCGTGGAGCGGGTTCCTGACGCTTGAGAAAGAATAGTATTGTCAAGGTTGTTCTTTTCCTAGTATAATAGCCACGTGAAAATCACATATTCCTTCAGGGCAGGGTGTAATTCCCGACCGGCGGTGATCACAAAAGTGTAAGCCCGCGAGCCTCAAGCCTTTCGATGGGTAAGAGTGCAGGATCTGGTGAGAATCCAGAGCCGACAGTACAGTCTGGATGGGAGAAGGATGACGACAGTACGTTTGTTCACGTGCTTGTTTGCTTATGCGACTGGCAGAAGCGAAGGGGCTCTTCATTTCTATGAAGTGTCTTTGGTTTCTCGTATCGTTTTGCATAGGTCTCGTCTAGCTACTGCGATGCCCTCGAAGTTACTTAGCTTCGGGGGCTTGTTGTTTGTTGGCGGAAGGTCGTGGCGTCAAACTGTTGCCATTCCTCAAAAGAAGGGAAAACAATAAGAGGAGATGGTCACATGCAACAAACACAACATGTAGGTCAATTGGCAAAAACGAGAAAGTTGGTAGCCATTCCGCTTTTTGCAGCGGTTGCCTTCATTCTTCAGTATCTTGAATTTCCGCTGCCATTGATCCCCACCTTTTTGAAGCTTGATTTCAGTACCTTGCCAGGGTTAATTGGTGGTCTGATGTTTGGTCCAGTAGCGGGCATAATGATTGAACTGATCAAGAATATATTGCATTTGTTGTTGAAAAATACAGATGGTTTGTTAGTTGGGGAAATTGCGAATTTTATTGCTGGAGCCAGTTATATTTCCGTAGCGATTATGATTCAACGGATGATAAACAACAAACTTGGCTTTGCAGTGGGGTTGTCGGTGGGTACTATACTGATGACAGTGATCATGTCGATTGCGAATTACTTCGTTTTGATTCCGGCTTATGCTGCTTTGTACTCCATGCCGGTTGATGCCCTGCTTCAAACCTTCCAAATGAGCAGCTTGTGGTCATTGATCATCAAAGGGATTGCTCCATTTAATATGATTAAGGGTATTGCGGTGGCCATTGTTGCCTATCTGATTTATGTGAAGTTATCACCACGTCTTCGGATGAGTGTATAAAACGAATAAAAGGAGCATCCAAGCGGAATGCTCCTTTTGTTTATACTGTTAATTTACAGTTCATCTGCATCAATGAATGGCTCATCAGCATCATCAGTCGGATCTGGAGCGGAGAGAGGGAAGAGCATGTTTAAAATCTTGAATTTACGACGGTCGGTCGTACTTTTAAGATCTTTGTATTTACGGATAAGCGCATTATATTCGCTAACAAAGGTATTGCGCTCTTCCTTAGTCAAAAATACTTCAGTTACATTATAGGCAAACGTATCCTGGTATTCTTTACGCATATCCACATCACTTGCAACAAAGTGATTCAGTGTACGCATGAGGTCTTTTTCAGTAGTGCGAATCGGTGAGAACATCACATCGCCCAATTGCTGCGCATTCTCTTCAATCATGACACGCAGGTTTACCGTGATCACTTTGGCAATTGGTTGGTAATATTTTTCAACAATCGAACCTTTTACACGAGTATCAACTTGTTCAAGCAAACCCACACGAACCAGTTCTTTCACATGGTAATGTAAGCGGGCAGCATTTTCACCAAGCTCAGTTGCAATTTGTTTTGCTGTACGTGGTTCGAGATCTTCAAACAATTCAAGGATTTTCACACGCTCAGGGATCGCCAGGCATTTAAGCGCTTCCGGGTCTGTCACATCGTAAAACTCTCTCATTAACGATTTCACCGTCCAGATTCTACTAGCATCATTTAATATTTCTTTATAATTTTAATTTACATTATTATATTGTATCTCTTAATTGAAGGATGCGCAATGGACAAGGTTTGATTCTTTCATAGGATGATTTCTTTTGTTAAAATAATACAGACTCTACTTACAGTAAGGAAGGGGAAGCAGATGATCTCTATCGGACAAGATGCACCCGATTTTACATTGGAAGCAAGTAATCATCAGACGATTTCACTTCATGATTTGCGGGGAAAAAATGTCGTCCTGTATTTCTACCCTAAAGATTTAACACCTGGTTGTACAACAGAAGCGTGCGATTTTCGTGATTTTCACTCGGATTTTGGTAAATATAACACAGTCGTCATAGGTATCAGTCCTGATGAAGTGAAGTTGCATGATCGATTTACGCTAAAGCATGAACTGCCCTTCCCGCTCTTGGCAGATACCGATCACAAAGTGGCGGAGGAGTACGGGGTTTGGGTGCTCAAAAAAATGTACGGCAGAGAGTATATGGGGATTGAACGTGCCACGTTCCTGATTGATGAGGAAGGAAAGATTGCACGGATTTGGCCGAAAGTCAAGGTAAAGGGTCATGTGCAGGAAATACTCGAATACATAAAAGAACACAAGCAGAAATAGATACGATGAATAACGAAAGGGAGAGTTGCAATGAGTCGATTACCAATTGATACGATGATTCAAACGTTTTGTACACTGGCTAACATACCAAGTCCTTCTGGTAATACGGAAAAAATTATGGGCTGGATTGCTCAGGAACTCGAGCGCTTGGGAGTACAATTCACTCGTGCGAAAAAAGGTGCAATCATCGCCACTATTCCTGGAGCGGATGATGAGAAACATCGTTTGCTAACAGCGCACGTAGATACATTGGGTGCGATGGTCAAAGAGATCAAGCCTAGCGGCAGACTGAAACTGGCGTTGATTGGCGGTTTTAGTTGGAATGCAGTTGAGGGTGAATACTGCCAGATTGAAGCAGGGGACGGACGAATTTATACAGGCACGATTCTTACGACCAAAGCTTCAGTTCATGTATATGGACGTGAAGCAGAGAAGATGGAGCGTACAGAAAATCTGATGGAAGTTCGTCTCGATGAGAAGGTAACCTCCAAAGAAGACGTACTTGCACTGGGCATTCGTGTAGGTGACTTCGTTTCCTTTGATCCACGAGTGACTGTTACAGAGAGTGGTTTTATCAAGTCCCGCCATCTGGATGACAAGGCAAGTGTTGCCATTTTGTTCGGTATTATTCAACATCTGAAGGATACAGCGACAACTTTACCATACACCACCCATTTTCTAATTAGTAATAATGAAGAAATCGGGTATGGCGGAAACTCGAATATTCCTTCGCAAGTAGTGGAGTATGTAGCTGTTGACATGGGTGCAATCGGGGATGGGCAAACAACGGATGAATATTGTGTTTCTATTTGTGCGAAAGATTCATCTGGCCCGTATCATTACGAGTTGCGCAAGCACTTTGTACGTTTAGCAGAAGAACATGGCTTGAATTATCAGGTTGATATTTATCCTTTCTATGGATCGGATGCAAGTGCTGCGCTTCGAGCAGGGTATGACATTGCGCATGGCTTGATTGGGCCAGGTATCGATGCTTCTCATTCTCATGAACGTACACATCGGGACGCTTTCGAAAACACGGCCAAACTGGTACTTGCCTATATTACATCACCGGAGATGGTCGTCTAGGAGGAACGCAACATGGCAGTCAACATGTATCAATGGGCCGATTATTATGATATTACCCAGCGTGGGGTGACAGGTGATATTCCGTTCTATCTGGACGTAGCTCGTGGGAATCAAGGTGAGGTTCTTGACCTCGCTTGCGGAACGGGGCGCATTACCATCCCGTTAGCTCAGGAGGGGATAGCGGTCACTGGTTTGGATTTGTCCATTGAGATGTTAGAAAGAGCAAAGCGCAAGGCGGAAGTTGCTGGAGTCGTTGACAAGATCAATTTTGTCCAAGGCGATATGCGCACATTCGATTTGCAGAAGAAATTTTCCACGATCATGATCCCGTTTCGTTCATTTTTGCATCTTTTGTACATACAGGACCAAATGAAAGCGCTCGGACGGATTCGTCAGCACTTGCTTCCTGGCGGCAAACTGGTTATGAACGTTTTTGTGCCTAAGATCGATCATCTGTATGAAGAAAGCGAGAAAATGTCCTTGCGGGGAATGTATCCGCTTGAATCAGGTGAGCAAGTGGCGATGTGGGATTACACGATTTATGATCATTTCCAGCAATTGTCGGAAGTGACTAGAACCTATGAACGAATCAGTCCAGACGGGATTGTTCAGGAAAAGGTTGTTGGACGTTTTACACTCCGCTATATTTTCCCTTCAGAGCTGCATCACCTGCTTCGCTTGAATGGATTTAAAGTGGTGCAACGATACGGTTCCTTTGAAAAAGCTCCTTTTGATCAAAAAAGCACGGAGTTGATTTTGGTAGCTGAGGCTCAGTAAGGGGATGTTTGTCGATTTCCGGGGAAATAGGACATGTGGGAAGGGGTATGCATGATGAAGATCTATACAAAGTCTGGAGATAAAGGGGAAACTTCTCTCGTCTATGGTCAGCGTGTCTCAAAACATTCACCGCGGGTGGATGCATACGGCACGTGTGACGAAGCGAATTCTTCCATTGGATTGGCGCTTTCTTTCTTGCCAAGCGGTGATGAGTGGCAGGAGCTCCGCAAAGCATTTCACATCGTGCAAACCAAACTGTTCCATATCGGGGCAGAATTAGCCACACCAACAGGAAAGCAAGTGGGCTGGCCGATAGTTGAGGAAGATGTAGAGTATTTGGAAGGTCAAATTGATACTCTTGATGCAGACTTGCCGCCACTTACGAATTTCATCTTGCCGGGTGGACATCCCGCTGCTGCGGCCATGCATATTGCCCGAACAGTCGTGCGTCGAGCTGAGAGAAAGTCTGTTGAAATCACTGAGACAGAGACGATTAACCCGACGACGATAAAATATCTGAACCGCTTGTCGGATTACCTGTTTGTAGCTGCTCGCTACATTAATCATAAAGCTGGTGAGTCAGAGCAAACGCTGCATCAATAACATCATCGAATGTTATCTTAAAAAAGAAGAGGTCATCATTTGGATGGTCTCTTCTTTTTGCTTTTTTCCATAGGGTTGACGTGGACAGGTTTTCTAGTAAGATCAAATTGCATAGCAAAACGGATATTATTAAATGTGCAACATGCCAAAAATATTGTTGTTACTTTTGATACAGGTATAATAGTGATTAAGGGAGGGGTAAAATAGATGGCCTCAAACTCAGAAAAGAAAGCGGCAGTTCCTGCTACAACCAAAAAGCCAAAAAAACGCCTGAAAAAGGTTAATGTAGATTTCATGCTGGAACAGCTCCAGAGCCTGTATCCTGATGCTCATTGCGAATTGAACTATACAACTCCCTTTGAGTTGTTGATTGCTACCATTTTGTCGGCTCAGTGTACAGATAAACGAGTAAACGAAATAACAGCTACATTATTTACGAAATATAATGAGCCGCATCATTACTTGCACCTCACGCAAGCAGAATTGGAAGAGGAAATTAAAGGACTGGGATTGTTTAAAAATAAAAGTAAAAATATATTGGAAACCTGTCGTATTCTTTATGAAAAGTACAATGGTGAAGTGCCGCAAACCCACGCTGAACTGGAAGCATTGCCAGGAGTAGGGCGCAAGACAGCCAATGTCGTGTTGTCCAATGCATTTGGAATTCCTGCGATTGCCGTTGATACACATGTATTTCGGGTAGGAAACCGACTTGGATTGGCACAAAGCGAAAACGTCGATGAGACGGAACAACAGTTGATGAAACGAATTCCAAAGGACAAGTGGACAGATGCACATCACTGGCTGATCTGGCATGGCCGCAGAATGTGCAGTGCAAGAAATCCCAATTGTACGGAGTGTCCATTAAGTGTTGAATGTGCTCATTTCAAAGCGCAATCAAAACGGTCATGACCGTTTTCACCTCTCATCCCCTCTCATCAGGAAACTGAAACGTCGGGGGGACAGAAACGTGTTGACCACAAATAGTCACATCTACTTTTATGACAAGGTACCTCACGTCACACATGGCATCTACTTCTGTAAAAACGTCGAGACGTTTTTCACATAAAAAAGAGAGCATAAACAATTGACATTTGAAGTAAAATAGTCTTACACTTATTTATAACAATTCTAATAAGATTGTTGTTCGTGGATGATAATTTTTACAGTTTTGTTATTTTTTTGACTAGGGTAAGCGAGTTTTTTGAATATCCAGTATAGATAGTGAGGTGCATGACGTATGACACAGCGAGTAGAAAAAGCAGTGGAAATCCTGAAGAATACTGGGGTTCGAATGACTCCCCAACGTCATGCCATATTAGCATACCTCCTTGAATCCATGACTCATCCGACTGCAGATGAGATTTACAAAGCCTTGGAAGGTAAATTTCCTAATATGAGCGTGGCAACAATTTACAACAATTTACGGGTGTTTAAAGATGCAGGGTTGGTGCGAGAACTAACCTATGGAGATGCTTCCAGTCGTTTTGATGCGAACACCGCTGAAGAACACTACCATATCATCTGTACGGATTGTGGTGCGATTCACGACTTTCACCATCCGTATCTGACTTCAGTGGAAGTGGAAGCAGAAAAACATACGGGCTTTAAGGTCACGGGCCATCGAATGGAGCTTCACGGAATTTGTGAAGAGTGCCAGGGCAAAAAGGCTCACTAATCCAGATGCTTTCAAACGAACATAAGAAGCCGTTCTATCTCAACGAATTGAGGTGGAATGGCTTTTTTCTTTGTTGAAATGGTAAATCTTTTCAGAAGGTTGTGGAAAAGTGGCTGCTGTTTTATCATTAATAGATGACCATTTATTGATAAGGAGGGGAATGGAACGTGGAGCTTGAGTTGAATCGTTCGCCCCGGATGAAACGAAGAAAAAGACCGGTTTTTGGTTTAATTCTATTGCTTGTACTGCTTGTGGCGTCACTTGCTCTCGGATTCTGGTATATGAGCAAGCAGCCGTCAACTGAACAAGTCAAGCCATTTGAAGGTCGCACGAATATAATCGTTCACCAGGGGCAGGTTTATCCTGATTCTTATCTGACTTTGAATGATCAGATCCTGTTGCCGTTTGACTTTATTAAGGAGAAGATCGATCCGACGATCTTTTGGGACGAGGCGAGTCAATCTGTCATTGTGACTACGAAAGATAAGGTCTTGCGTATGGAAAATGACAAGCTTGTGGCGTACTTAAATAAAACACCGGTGAATTTGCGGGTTCCCGTTCAAGTGAATGAGGGAAAGAA
>NZ_JBNCMT010000011.1:0-3281 GCF_049846925.1 Brevibacillus nigriterrae | reverse complement strand
AGATAAGGTCTTGCGTATGGAAAATGACAAGCTTGTGGCGTACTTAAATAAAACACCGGTGAATTTGCGGGTTCCCGTTCAAGTGAATGAGGGAAAGAAGTACGTTCCTTATCTTCCGCTCGAAAAATTGTATCCATTCCAGATGAAGCACGTACCATCCACACAGGTTGTTATCGTTGAAAAAAGTGGAGACTCCATACAACAAGGAAAACTGGCCCAGCTTCCAGATCAATCCGAACAGCCGGTTTATCTCAGAACGGGCTTTGACCAAAAACATCCTGTAGTAGCTGATCTGCAATCAGGAACAACTGTGGACATCTTCAAGGAAGAGGGCGGCTGGTATTATGTACAAACCGCAGACGGACTGATGGGTTATCTGCCAAAAGAACTTGTCATGTTATCCGAACTTCGCAAGGTAACGGTTCAGACACCTGAGGAAAAGGTGAATGCGCCGTGGAAGCCGCTTGGGGAAAAAATCAGTCTGGCATGGGAACATGTTGTCTCGAAAAATCCTAATGTTGCTGAAATTCCAGCAATTCAGGGACTTCACGTTGTTTCGCCTACCTGGTTCGAGTTGGTGGATAATCAGGCGACTCTAGGCAATAAAGCAGATGCAGGGTACGTGAAATGGGCCCATTCGAGAGGATATCAAGTGTGGGGTCTCGTTTCGAATGGCTTTAACCCGGATTTTACCCACGCTTTACTCAGTGATTTCCGTATGCGTGACAAGTTTATCCGGCAAGTTGTCCAGTACGCCAACATGTATAACCTGGATGGGATTAACCTTGATTTTGAAAATGTGTATCTGAAAGATAAAGAGCTGTTGGTCCAATTGGTTCGGGAGCTCACACCATACCTTCATGAACAGAAGTTGACCGTTTCTATGGATGTTACCATCAAGTCAGATAGTGACAGGTGGTCCAAGTTTTATGACCGTGCCGCTCTTGCCAGCATTGTAGACTACATGGCTGTGATGACTTATGACGAGCATTGGGCTTCCAGTCCGGTTGCTGGATCTGTTGCTTCGTTGCCTTGGACAGAGGCGGGGGTAAAGGCGCTTTTAAGTGAAATACCTAAGAAAAAATTGTTGCTCGGCGTGCCGTTCTATACGAGATTGTGGAAAGAAGAGAAACAAGCAGACGGTACGATCAAAGTTACTTCCAAAGCCTACTCGATGCCCAAAATCGAGAGCTGGCTTGCTGAACGAAATATCAAACCTGTTTATGATGCCAAAACGGGACAGAAATTTGCAAGCTACACCGACCCGGCTGATGGTGCGACGTACAAGGTCTGGCTTGAAGACGAAGGTTCCATCCAAAAGCGGATTCAGTTAGTTCACCAATATGATCTGGCTGGAATTGCTGCGTGGAGAAGAGGATTTGAGAAGCCTGAAGTATGGGGAACAATCAAAGAGCATCTGCATCAACAATAGAGGATATAAAGTAGAAAACCACCTGACCGTTTTGGGGAGCAGGTGGTTTTTGGTTTGGTTTAGACGGGTTTTTGCGTCGGTGCCGGTTCATTATCGTCAAGTTGCAGCGGTTGTCCACAGAACATGCACGCATCCTGTTTTCCTAGCATCTTGGTTACTTTTTTGCAGCTTGGGCACTCGACTTGTGGAGCTGAAGTGGAAATCATTCCCGAAATCATGAACAAAACCGTGCTAGTCATCATCAACAGAAATCCAATAATAAGCAGAACAGCCATGAACATGAAGTTACCTTTGAGGCCAGGTAACACATAGCCATTAAATAAGATATAACCAACATACATGAGAACAATACCGATAATCATGTTCCAGTTTGCCCATGTACGCATGCGCTTTATTTTGCTGACACGATCATAGTTTTTCATCAAAATGAATCCTCCTTAGAAACTGGTTGTCACTAAGCTGTTACTAGCAGGGGGTCAACTTATCCGCTAAATACCAAGTATAGCATAGAAGATTGAAAAATAAGAACCTGTCTAATGTGCAAATCAAGGAATTCTTTGCAGGAAAGAGTCTCTGAAACGTAGAATCCATATGCCAATTAAGAGAATGGGGGTGTACGGATGACTTGGAGTTTGCATGATTATTTCGAACGAGTATCTCAACATGAGACAGTTTTGACAGTGTTATTGATCGATCAAAAGAAAGCATGCAGCTTCAATCTCGATGGTGCAGACCTTGTTTACTTAGTGATTGTAAATAAAGCAGAACGGAACTGGGAAACTAATTATTACTTGCACGGGGATATAAAGGTAGTAGAACATCGCCTTCATCAATGGCATTTTGAAAAGTTGGTTATGCAGATCGGCAACCATATGTTATTTTCCATGTTACAGAATGCCCAAATCATTTCAGACCGGTTGGCTTATTGGGAGAACAATCGCGATAGGCTGACAAAATTGCCTTATCCAATTCAGAAGAAGTTTGTTTGCATGGAGTACTCATCGTTTCTTCGGTATTATTTTGAAGCGAAAGAGTTTTTGCAACGTGGTTACGCTCTCGAAGCCTATCAAGCTGTCCTGAATGCGTTAAATAGTTGGTCTAGATTAGTTGTATATGAAGCAAAACAACACCCGGGGCCGTTTCTATGGAATCAAGTAAAACAAATAGATTCGACAGTCTATAAGTTATACGAAGAGTTAGTGGAGAGCTCTGAATCGCTGGAAAAGCGAATTGAACTTCTGCTTTTACCAATTGAATTTCACATTATGTCAAAAATGAAAGATGCTACTGCACATGTGACTGATCTAATGAAAACGCGGAACGGTCCTTGGTCATTTCGTGAATTGCTGGATCATCCTGAGATAGGGTTAGGAGAAGAAGAGTTAACTTTATTGCTTGATAAGATGGTAAAGCGCTCTTTTATCCGAGTGATTCCGTTAAAACAGGTGGCAGACGTGTTAGTAGAACAAGGGTTTGTTGCTCATGAATAAAATTCTTAAAATAAGTATTGACTATTTTGTGGGTGAAATGCTATATTAAAAAACGTCACTTCGGAACACGGTTGTTCATGAGGCTGATGAAAAAAATACCACTTGATATTAACCGGGCAATGTGGTAAATTAAAAAGGTCGCTGTTCTGAGTTTCAAATTGTGAAATCTGAACGGTTGATGACTCGAAAATGCTCTTTGAAAACTGAACAATAAAGCGTTTTATAGTGAATCAAAACACTAGCCAAGTGAATTGTTTTGTAGTTTAGAATCAACTCAACTTTATTGGAGAGTTTGATCCTGGCTCAGGACGAACGCTGGCGGCGTGCCTAATACATGCAAGTCGAGCGAGGGTCTTCGG
>NZ_JBNCMT010000010.1:0-153576 GCF_049846925.1 Brevibacillus nigriterrae | reverse complement strand
GGTCCCCAGGTCAGAATAAACCCAACACAAGCGCCGATAACAGCACATCCAGTGGCACAAGCCATCCCCACCTCAAAAGAGTTGGATACAACGTCCCGCAAATTCTTAAACTCATCAAAAGGGGACATTGGTTTATTGTCCAGAAAGACCAGCATGATCTGATTTCTGGAAACAAAGTCTTTTTCTAAAACAGCTAACGCCTGTTCTAACTCAATGGATTGTTCAAAGATTCCTATCATGATCATTGGAAAGCCCCTGCTTATGAGAAGATTGTAAGCTTTGTGTGACGATACCGATTGGTCAGATGCTGACGCTGTTCCGCTCGATAAAGCCGATTATGCTCAATTGCCGTAATATAAGCTTGATACATGGAGCCACCCATTACAGATGGCATAAATAAAAACCAGTGTGGATGGATAAGTGCACTCGATGTTTGGATATTTCCGAGGGCTAACGTCAATAAAGCATCATGAAAATGGGATAAGGACAGGTAGATCCACCACCAAAACATAGCGTAAAAAGCAAGACCAAACCGGTGATTGTAGAATTGCCCCAATCCAGGAAAGAAGAACGAATAAATCACTGCAACAAATGGCCTCTTTTTCTCGAGATATTGAACTTCATTTGGAAATAATCCTATGCTCGGAAGCGGGCTATTTTCCAGAAAGGCGAGGTGACATAGTTTGTTTTGATAAATGGTGGAGCGGTAACTGTCCCAAATCGCAATCAAATAAACAGTAAGGTAGCCAAATGCCCATCGCGGCTCGAGGACGGATTTGGCAAGCTCAAATTTGCCGCAAAACGAATAGATCATTGCTTCATTGATATGAGCCAGGGTATTCGTAATCACTTCAGATAAGGTTAGCAAGGTTGCCCTTACATATTGGTTGAGTAAATAATGTCCAAATCCCGGAAATATGGCTGACCACCAAGCAACCATATACGGATTTTGTTGTTGAAATTGAGTAATTCCGAATGTGCTGATCTTAGCAAGGGGATTTCGAAATTGTGTGGTCATGATCAGAGCACCTTCTTTTGAAAAAATTTTAATACTGTATCATTTTTTTCCATAATAGCTTGCCATTAATGAAGTATTTCCATTCAGCTTTTCGATGATGTTTTGCATTAAAAATGTGCATCCTGCATTGTTTGCCTGAACACAAAAACCGCTTCTTTCTTCAAAGGAAGCGGTTTTCATCTGTCTTTCTTTAATGAATCAGCTTGCTTTCCTTTGCTTTTTTGACAAAGGGAGCGCTTGTTTGATTAATCACATTCTTTAATGCTAATCCGATCACAAGCGTGATACTGACGAATAGGCCCATCATGATCAAGTCCACTTGGACAATATCCCATAAAATTCCCCCGACAGCCTCACGCATCATACTGATGGCATAGGTAAACGGAAGGTAAGGATGGATTGCCTGGAAAAATGGAGGTGTAACCTGAATCGGAAACGTACCACCGGAGCCTGCAAGTTGCAAAACAAGCATGACGATTGCCATCGCTTTGCCGACGTTCCCAAAAACAGAAACCAATGTATAGACAATCAGCATGAATACGGAACTGAGGATCAGACCAAATAGGACAAACCACACCTTATCAACAACATACGCACCCAAAATGTAGATATCACCTGCTGTGACCATTATCGATTGCAGGAGAGCCAGGGTGAGGAAGGTAAGATAACGCCCAAAGTAGACTTCATAACTCCTGTATTCCTTGTCGCTATGATGGACTTCTACACTAAGCAAGGAAACCAGCAACAATGCGCCTACCCAGAGGGACAAGGTCGTGAAGAACGGCGACATGGCAGAACCGTAATTCGGGATAGGGAAGAGCTTGTTTTCCTTCAATACGACTGGTTCTGCAAAGAATTCACTTTCTTTCTGAGCGTTGTTCTTCAATAAATCAATGAGTTCGTTCAGATTTCCTTCCTGCTGTAATTTACGAATGCGATTGGCTAGGTCCTTGACCTTGGCTTCTGTTGCTGGGAGGTTTTCCTGAATCGTTGATAGCTCTTTATCGCCAATAGCCAATCCATTGGAAGCCTTGTTTAGGATCGTCTGTACATTCGGAAGACTGTCATTTGCTTCAACCAAGATGGTATGAATGCGCTGGTTTGCTTTTTTGGCCTTATCGATGGCTTGCAGGATTTGCGGTTGAATGGCACTGTCATAGCGCAGCAAGATATCGTCAATCGAATCAGCAACGTTTTGAGACAGTTGTTGCAGGTCGTCAATCAGTTGAGCTGCCGGTTTTTCCCCTTTGTTGATGGCATCTTGTACTTTGGTGACAGTCGCTAACTGTTGCTCCAGCTTATCGCCCAGTTGATGCAGCTTGGGACTCAAAATAGATGGATGTTGTAGGCCGCTGAGGCTATGCAAACGATCCGTTACCAGGATCATTCGTTCTGTAAGTGAAATGGCTCTAGTCAGATGTATCGAGATCCTCTCTAGGGAGGATGTTACGACTTTTGGGTCTAGTTCTGCATCTTGCAAAATACCGGTTATCTGATTGGTAGCAATCGCAATCTGCTGGAGAAGAAGCAAATCCTGTTTGATTTGTGGGGCAATTGTCTCGAGCGTTGCAGAACTCTGATCGAGAAATTGACCCATTCGGACGGTAAAATCAGTACTATCCTTGGCTAATTGGGAAATGACAGGAAGTGTATGTTGTGCTTTCTGGACAATCTGGTTTGCTTTATGAATGTCATCCAGTCCAGTTGAAACCGTACTATTGATGAGAGGGAACAGGCTTTCCAGCTTGAATACGAGCTGAATAAGGCGCTCGATTGTGGGCAGTTCACTCTCAAGTTCAACACCGATTTCATTGAATACCCGAAAAATAGCGCCGTTTGCAGTCTTAACAAAATTACGACTAACCTCATCAATGATTCCGCTAGCACCTTTGGCCGTAATCTTTGGTGAGATGGCATTAATTTTTTCATTAACGGTATAAATGATTTCGGCTTTTTGCGGATTATCGGTCAGAACCGTCGACATTCTTTCGGAAAAGTCGGCGGGAATGGTAATGCTGGCATAATAATCTCCATGCTGAACGCCTTTGAGTGCCTGATTTTCATCAACAAAGACCCAGCCAATTTTTTGGTTTTCTTTCAGAGAGGTAATGATCTCGTTTCCGATATTGAAGGCTTTGCCACGAACGACTGCACCTTTATCATTATTGGATACAGCTACGGTAATGCCACTTGTCTGACCATAGGGATCCCATGAAGCCTCGATATTGAACCAGGCATAGAGAGAAGGCAGGAATACAAGCCCGAGGATCACGATAGCAGCTACCCAATTAGTAACGATTTTTTGGATGTCCGTTTTATAAATAGAGAAAATATTTTTCATTGAAGTAGAAGACCCCCAGTAGAATGACTAATAGAACCAGTATACCTAAATATATTGCCATGGATAATAGCGGCATACTAGACCATTGTCCAAGTATGTATGTTCAAATAAACTATAGACAAATTTCAAAAACAAGGAGAGGTTCGCATGGTTACGTTCTCACAACACTTATATGAAAAATTACAACCAATCTGGCGTAAAAATCATTCACACCCATTTGTTGTGGAAATGGGAAATGGAACGTTGGATCAGGAAAAATTCCGTTTTTACATGATCCAGGATTATTTGTACCTGATTGAATATGCGAAGTTATTTGCTTTAGGCGCTGTTAAGGCTAACGATATAAGAACAATGGAGAAATTCGCAGCTTTGCTTCATTCAACATTGCATGAGGAAATGTCGCTCCACCGTAAATATGCTGCTCAATTTGGTATTTCAACTGATGAATTGGAGTCTGCCGAGCCTTCGCCGATTACGTTAGCCTATACTCACTACATGCTGCATGCTGCACAGAATGGCTCGCTGGCTGATTTGGTTGCTGCACTGCTTCCGTGCATGTGGAGCTATTGGGAAATCGGGAAAGAGTTATCCCGTATACCAGGTGCAAGCAATCATGAGCTGTATGGGGAGTGGATCCGAATGTACAGTTCTCAGGAATTCGGGGAGCTTGCCAACTGGTGCATTGAGTTGCTAGATGGATTAGCGGATGGAAAGCCAGAGAGAGAATTAGCGAGGCTGGAAGAAATATTTGTGACGACAACCAAATATGAATACCTGTTCTGGGATATGGCATACAATCAAGAGGTATGGTCATAAAATTCTGATTTTTATAGATTGGTAAAAAGGGGAAGATGTATTACAATGCAGATAAACCAATAAAAATACACATAGGAGAGGGAGAGACCGTGCAATGGGGGATTATGTAAAGGTAGGCAGTATTCAAGTAGCTTCTGAACTCTATCAGTTTATTCAGTCTGAAGTCCTTCCCGGAAGTGAAGTGAACGGGGAGAAGTTTTGGTCAGATTTAGGTTCACTGCTTCACGAATTGGCACCAAAAAACAAGGCACTCCTAGCCAAGCGAGACGAGATGCAAGCTGCCGTCAATGATTGGCATAAAGCCAATTCGGGCAACTTCGATTTTGAATCGTACAAATCATTTTTGCATGAGCTAGGCTATCTGGAGCCAGATGTAGAGGATCTCCAGATTGCCACTCAAGGGACAGATGATGAGATTACATTGCAAGCAGGACCGCAGCTAGTTGTTCCCGTGAACAATGCCCGTTATGCGATCAATGCGGCAAACGCAAGGTGGGGAAGTTTGTACGATGCTTTGTATGGAACCGATGTGATCGGGGAAGAGGAAGGAGCAGAGCGGCAAACTGCTTACAATCCCGTTCGTGGTGAAAAGGTAATTGCATTTGCTAAAGATTTTCTTGACCAGGCAGCCCCACTAACCCAAAACTCTCACCGGGATGCCGTCCAGTACGCAATTGTAAATGGAAATCTGTCAGTTTCTTTTGCAAACGGAGATACATGTGAACTGCAAGATCATTCCCAGTTGGCGGGCTATCGGGGGCAGCCGGAAAATCCTACGGTTGTGCTGTTGAAAAATAACGGATTGCACTTTGAAATCCAGATCGATCGCAATCATCCGATTGGGCAAACGGATCCAGCGGGTGTTAAAGACCTGCTGATGGAGGCTGCCATTACAACCATCATGGATTGTGAGGACTCGGTTGCTGCAGTGGATGCAGAGGATAAAGTGCTGGTATACAGCAACTGGCTCGGCCTGATGAAAGGGAATTTGTCTGCTACCTTCCCGAAAGGCAACAAAACCATAGAGCGTACCCTCAATCCAGATCGTACATATACCGCCCTGACTGGTGATGAGTTCAGCTTGCCAGGTCGTTCGTTATTATTTGTTCGCAACGTCGGACATTTGATGACAATCAATGCCGTTTTGGATCAGGACGGACAAGAAGTTCCAGAGGGCATTCTGGATACGGTTTTCACGAGTCTGATTGCAAAGCATGATCTTTTGAAAAACGGCCTCTATCAAAATTCTCCGAAAGGCTCAGTATACATCGTTAAACCGAAAATGCACGGATCAGAGGAAGTGGCTTTCGCCAATGAACTGTTTGATCGTGTTGAGGATATGCTCGGGTTAGAACGCAACACACTGAAAATTGGGGTGATGGATGAGGAACGCCGCACATCCCTGAACCTGAAGGCGTGCATTCGTCAGGTAAAAGATCGCATTGTCTTTATCAATACGGGATTCCTGGATCGAACCGGGGATGAGATGCATACCTCCATGGAAGCAGGCCCAATGATCCGCAAGAGTGAAATGAAATCTTCGACATGGCTTCAATCCTATGAAAAATCCAATGTGAACGCCGGATTGCTGTGCGGGTTCCAAGGTCGGGCTCAAATTGGCAAAGGTATGTGGGCCATGCCAGACCTGATGAAAGAGATGGTCATCCAAAAAGTAGGTCATTTGAAGGCAGGGGGAAATACCGCTTGGGTTCCTTCCCCAACGGCAGCTACGTTGCACGCCCTTCATTATCACCAGATCGACGTAAAAGAAATTCAAAATGAGCTGGCGAAAACGCCGAAAGACTTCCGGGATGAGATACTGGAAATTCCAGTTGCCAAAGCTCCTGTATGGAGTGCGGAAGAAATTCAGCAGGAGCTGGATAACAATGCACAAGGAATTTTAGGGTACGTAGTCCGCTGGGTTGAGCAGGGAATCGGTTGCTCCAAAGTACCAGATATCAACAATGTTGGGCTGATGGAAGACCGTGCTACCCTGCGTATTTCCAGTCAACACATGGCGAACTGGCTGCATCATGGAGTTTGTACGGAAGATCAAATTACGGAAACGATGCAACGGATGGCAAAGGTGGTTGATGAACAAAATGCGGGAGACCCGGTTTATCGACCGATGGCAGATAACTACGATGACTCGGTTGCGTTTCAGGCTGCTTGCGAACTGGTTTTCAAAGGGTACGACCAGCCAAATGGCTATACCGAACCCATCCTGCACCGCCGCCGTCTGGAGTTCAAGGCGAAACAGGAGAGTCAAAAATAAGTCCGAAAAACCCTTCGTAAGCGAAGGGTTTTTCTATTGAAAGCCCTTTCCTGAGGCCGGTATGTACATACTCGGAGGAAGGACTGATTATAATGAAGAATAGGGAGGTGCCGCAACAATGGACTATATCATTTTACTTATAAAGCTTGGAGTAGCCTTGTTACTTGGCCTTCTGATCGGGATCGATCGTCAATTGAAGAGCAAACCATTAGGTGTTAAAACTAGTATGGTTATTTCTGTAGCGAGCTGCCTGATTACGATCGTCTCGATTGAATCAGTGCACCATTATTCTGTACCAGGACAAACGAATATGGACCCGATGCGGCTTGCAGCACAAATTGTTAGTGGTGTCGGTTTTCTCGGTGCAGGTGTCATTTTGCGGAGAAGCAACGATGTCATTTCTGGGTTGACAACCGCATCCATGGTTTGGGCGGCGTCGGGCTTGGGGATTGCCGTTGGTGCAGGATTTTATGTTGAAGCGGCTACAGCAACTGTGCTGATCATAGCGTCCGTCAATATTTTCCCTCATGTACTTAAGTGGATCGGCCCAGAAACATTGCGCAAGAGAGATCTGTCTATCAAGATGGTCGTGCATGGCAGTGAGGATTTGAACGAGGTATTCAAGCAAATCAAACATTTGGATATGGATATCAAGCGGGTCAAGGTAAAGGATGTAGACAGTGACGAACAAAAGATAGAGATGCTGATCATGGCACCGGAAAAGATATATACAACCGATATTTATACATCGCTGAAAGCAGTGAATCGAGTTGTTTCTGTAGAAGTGGAAAGCAGATAACCCTGCCCTGAATGAAAAAAGAGGAACCCGCTTGTACTAGCGAAGGTTCCTCTTTGCTTGTTACTGACATCTGATTGCTTTGTTTAACAAGGTAGACGCCTGTTCGGTTGAAAGATTTTTCACAAGCATCAGCTCGCTTATCATCATTTGCAGAGCATTGTCCAGCATGGTTTTATCTGCGGAGCCCAATACCCGTTTTCGCTCGATCGATGATAAATCACGAATGACTTCTGCAAAATCAAATATGTTACCACTTTTGATTTTATCCGCATTGATTCGCTGTCTTTGCATCGTATTTGCCATGATTTCCGGGTCTTGGTCATCAAAGATTGTCATCACATCATCGAGAATATCTGATTCGACAACCTTTCGAATTCCCAAGTTTGATATGTTTTTGATAGGGACCATAATTTGTAATTCTCTCAGCAGCATGTTCAAAACATAATATTGATGCTTTTCTCCAAGGATTTCTCTCTCTTCGATTGCTTCTATTACGCCTGCGCCATGGACGGGATAAAAAATCTTGTCTCCAATTGCAAACATAGGTCCACCCCCTTGTTCAATTACCCCATTAAGTATAACATATATAATTAGAAATAACAAAATTTAAATTATATATCACGAAAATAATATTCGTCAATAGTTTTTTGAGCCGATGGAGTTGCGTTCCTTTGCTGAAATAAATAGTGTAAGATGTGTTGAAGAATAACGAAAAAGGGGGGGATCGGTTTGCTCGAATGGACTGGTGAAAGGATTATCCCCAAACAGTTGAAACCAACCAATGGCATGTTGTTGGAACATATAGCCCGGTATTACTTTGCCACTCCTTACATACAGGGAAGAGTATTGGATATTGCTTGTGGGACAGGCTACGGATGTCATATGGTTGCCAAGGAGCGGAAGCGGGAAGTAAAGGAAATCGTAGGTGTGGACAACGATCAGGAGACGTTAGCCTACGCCAACGTAGAATACAACCATCAGAAAGTAACGTACATGTTGGGAGATGCAATCGACCCACAGCTTCCTGAGAAGCTCGGCTTGTTTGATACGATTCTCAGCTTTGAGACGATTGAGCACGTGGAGAATGACCAAATTTTCATGGATAATCTCTATCGAATGCTGAAGCCAGGTGGTGTCCTTGTATTGTCTACCCCATTTGGCAGAGGTCGAGGAATGCCCACAAGTGAACCGTTCCATGTTCATCAACTTACACCAGACGAATTTCAGGAACTGGTTTCCCAATTTCATTTCACAGATGTAGACATCTACTATCAACGGGGAGTAACCTTCGAGAAACCAAGAGACGGTGTTCGGTACTTTATCGGAGTTGCTGTTTGCACCAAATAAACTAGTCAGATGAGGTGGCTTGCTTGCCAGATTTCTCAACATTAGGTATTCGTAAGGGATTTATTCATGCACTGAAGGCTGAGGGAATAAATGCGCCTACGCCCATTCAGGAAAAGGCCATTCCCGTACTGCTTGAGGGCAGAGATATTGTCGCCCAGGCACAAACAGGAACAGGCAAGACGTTCGCTTTTCTCCTTCCGATTTTGGAAAAAATAGACCCAGCCTCTTCAGAAGTTCAAGCCTTGATTGTTACCCCGACTCGGGAGTTAGCCCTGCAAATTACGACCGAAGTGAAGAAACTGATTTCCCGGATGGAGGGTGTCAATGTTCTTGCCATCTATGGGGGGCAAGATGTTGAACAGCAAATGAAAAAGCTGAAACGAAACAAGCAAATCGTCATTGCTACCCCGGGAAGATTACTAGACCATCTGCGCCGTGGGACAATCGAGCTTTCTCATGTTTCGATGCTTGTGCTTGATGAAGCCGATCAAATGTTACATATGGGTTTCCTGCCAGAAGTGGAAGACATTCTTGGCAACACGTCTCCTGACAGGCAGACCATGCTGTTTTCTGCGACGATGCCAGAGCAAATCCGGTCCCTGGCCAAACGATTTTTACGGAATCCCGAAGATATCCAGGTCAAAGGAACGCGTATTACAGTAACTGATATAAAACAACTGGTGGTAGAAACAACCGATCGGGCGAAGCAGGCTACACTTCGCAGTTTAATCGATCAGTACAATCCCTTTCTTGCTATCATTTTTTGTCGTACCAAACGGAGAGCAAGTACATTGAACGAAGCGTTGCTTGCATATGGTTATAATTCAGAAGAGCTGCATGGGGATTTATCACAAGCCAAACGGGAACAGGTGATGAAGCGGTTCCGGGAAGCAAAGCTGCAATTTCTGGTTGCAACGGACGTTGTGGCAAGAGGGCTGGACGTAGAAGGGGTTACCCATGTGTTCAACTACGACATTCCTCATGATGTGGAAAGCTATATTCATCGAATTGGTCGGACTGGACGGGCTGGCGGGACTGGATTGGCTATTACGCTAGCAGCATCCAAGGATCGAATGTTTCTGGATATAATCGAGAAAGGCATTAACCATACAATCGAAAGGCTTCCGTTTGAGATCCCCCGGGTCAATAACGCCGAAGCGGAAGAGAGAAACAGAGAGTTGAAGGCAAAGAGGCCACCACAAAAAGGTCGGGATCGTAATTTCTCGAAACCTGGCAAACCAACAAGATCGGGTGGTTCTGGTCAGGCAAACAGAGGTAAAGGTACAAAAGCAGGTCAGGCACCAAAAGGAAGAGGTGCCGAGAATTCGAGAAGCTCGAGAGCGGCTGCTAGAAGTAACAGATCACGATAATCAAATCAGGTCTAATAGACAGGAGATACATTTAGAACTATGGTAAAAAGCGGACAGATTCGCCAAAATATCTATGCTGGTCTTGAAGTAGACATTGTTTTGAAACAAGATCAACGAACAGGCAAAACAACCAGAGGAATTGTTAAGGATATCCTCACCAACTCACCGAATCATCCACACGGAATCAAGGTGCGATTGCAAGACGGTCAAGTTGGCCGTGTCCAGACTATCATCGAAAAGTAAATAGAGATGATCCCCCTGCTCGATCTTTCATTCATAGAGATCAGAAGGGGGTTTTTTATTTCTATGGCTTGGACCACTAGTCCGAATGACTCATTTTGCTCCAATAAATTCAATTTGGTGGTGTGGACTACATTATTTCCGCTATTGGTTCTGGCAATATAGGAAACGTTCCTATCAAAACATCTCGGATAGGAAGTGATTGCTTGTTGAAAGGAGAGAGACAACCTATGTTTGAAAGTGTAAGAAAGAATGGAAGCCGGATACTAGCTATGGTAACGGCATGTCTGTTGATTCTTAACAGTTTTGGAATGCTTGGATCGCCAGCTATTGTTATGGCAAATGAGCAAGCAGGTATCACCGTACAAATGTACAATGCTTCGCGGGAAGCAAAAACGCAAATGCCAAGCCCTCAATTTGAAATCGTAAATACGGGGGATTCACCACAAAATCTAGAGGAAGTAAAAGTGAGGTATTATTTCACTGCTGATGGTGACAAGAAGCTCTCATTTGATTGCTGGACCTCTATTGGTAAAGGAAATCTGACTGCGGACTTCATCAAAATGGAAGAGTCTGTTGAAGGTGCAGATACTTATCTGGAAATCGGTTTTACCAATGAAGCGGGTCTTTTGGAACCGGGGAAAAAAGTAACCATCTCCAGTTGGCTCTATAAAAGCGACTGGTCTAATTTCACACAAACAAACGACTATTCGTTTAACGATGAGTCTTCCAGTTATGAAGATTGGGACAAAGTGACAGCAACAATAGATGGGGAGCTTGTCTGGGGAACTGCACCAGAATCAGATACGGAGCAACCGCCAACGTTCCCTTTACCTGAAAATGTGAAAGTGGTACCTACAGAGAATTCTATTTCCTTGTCGTGGAATGCTGTAAGCGATGCTACCGCATATGACATCGAGGTAGACGGCAATGTAGTAAGTGATGTTACTGATACGGCGTATGTGCATGAAGGGCTTCAGCCTGACTCGGAACATTATTATAAGGTAAGAGCCAAAAACGAAAACGTTACTGGGGAATGGAGTCAAGTAATCGTAGGTAAAACACTTGTCTCCAAAGATGGTCCACCCCAACTCAAAGTACAAATGTACAACGTTTCGAGAGGCGAATCGACACAGCAGCTAAGCCCACAAATCAAAGTGATGAACACAGGCACATCTTTAGTAAATTTAAATGATGTAAAACTAAGATATTACTTCACCGTTGATGGGGACAAGCCAATGTCCTTTGACTGCTGGGCATCGGTGGGCAAAGAAAATCTCGTTACCAGCTTCAAAAGAATGAACACACCGGGAGACAAAGCAGACTATTATCTGGAGATTGGTTTTACCAGCGGTGCAGGAGATCTTGAGCCTGGGAAATCAGTTGACATCGTTAGTTGGTTCAACAAAAACGACTGGTCTTCTTTTACACAATCCAACGATTATTCATTTAATGATTCCTCAACAGAGTCCGTGGATTGGGACAAAATGACAGCCTATGTAAATGGCGATTTGAATTGGGGAGAAGAGCCTGGTGAGGATACACAGCCCGCACCAACCCTTCCTTATCCACAAAATCTTAAAGGTGTAACAACGGAGAATTCTATCACTTTGTCATGGGATTCTGTCAATGATGCAATGTCATTTGATCTTGAGGTAGATGGGCTCGTAGTTGCAGACCTGCCTACTACGTCTTATGTGCACGAGAACCTGACCCCAGGATCACAACACAGTTATCGAGTGAAAGCAAAGAATGCGAGCGTAACCAGTGAATGGAGTCCAATACTTACGGTTGCTACGAATCAACAAAATCCTGATCCGACTACTTTACCAGCGCCAGCGAACCTCAAAGCGGAGGCAAAGGTAACATCAATTGATCTTACATGGGATCTTGTTGCTGGGGCAACGAGCTACGATTTAGAGTTTGATGGCGATACCATCTACAATTTGGCAAGCACCTCATACCTTCATACAGGTCTTCAGCCAGAAACAGAGCACACTTATCGAGTACGAGCAAAGAATGCAACGGTAACAGGAGAATGGAGCCAGCCCATCAAAGCCAAAACGTTGGCGTCTGTTGTGAGTGGCCCGAACAAGCTCAAAGTGAGTATCAAAACGGGGACAAATGCATCTACCCAAATGCCTAGTCCTTCCTTTGAAATTACCAACACAAGCAGTGAGCCGATTAACTTGCATGACATTCAGGTGAAATACTACTTTACGATTGATGGAGAAAAACCGTTATCAATTGATTTCTGGACGACCGTTGCCAAGCAACAGGTAAACACCAAATTCGTGAAAATGCCTGTTCCTGCAAGTGACGCTGACCATTATCTTGAGATCAGCTTTGCGGATGCAGCGGGAACCCTGCAGCCAGGGTCTACGGTTGGTGTGTATCCTTGGTTCAACAAGAACGATTGGTCCAGTTTTGATCAATCCAACGATTATTCTTTCAATAACTCTTCCAGCGTAGAAGATAGCAGCAAGGTCCCTGCCTATCTAGCAGGAAGCCTGACTTGGGGAACAGAGCCCACTCTCTTTGATATCCCTCCTTTCCCAAGCAATATAACGGCAACACCTTCTGATAACTCAATCACTGTAGCTTGGGACTCTGTAGAAGGAGCAACTGGCTACGATGTAGAGGCAGATGGCGTGGTCATTGAGAATGGCACCAAATCTACTTATGTAAATCAGTGGCTCAATCCGGGAACATACCACACGTATAAGGTAAGAACTCGTGAAGGAGATGCGGTTGGTATCTGGAGTTCCCCTCTTACCTTGAAGACGACCGGGGAGCAAAACTTGCCTGCTCCATCTAACGTAAGATCGGAGAAAACAGATACAACTATTACGATCACATGGAATGCATTGCGTGAATTGGTAACAGGATATGATATTGAAGTGGATGGTACTGTCGTTGATGTAGGGTCCAAAACCTCCTATACTCACAGTGGCTTGCTCACTGGTTCACAACACACGTATCGAGTGAGAGCAAAAGATGGCAGTACATTAGGAGCATGGAGCACACTCGTGACGCTTAATACCGTTTTTGATCCAACAGGTCCTTTTACAGTGAATTTTGGTGTAGATACTTCAGCAGGTCGTGGCCCAATCAGTCCGTATATTTACGGAAGCAATGAAGATTTGACGGGAGAAGAAAACTTTGGTGCACGCAGAATCGGTGGCAACCGCATGTCTACCTATAACTGGGAAAACAATGCCTCAAATGCGGGAACTGACTGGATGCAATCAAGTGATGGCTTTATTCCTTGGTTCTATGGTGATGTCTCATACGAGAATTACGATATTCCGGGAATTGGCGCCACTGCTTTTCATGAGAAATCGTTGGCAACGGATGCCTATACATTGATGACTTTGCAGACAGCTGGATATGTTGCCAAAGACAGAAACGGTCCCGTATCAGAAAATGAAAAAGCTCCTTCTTCCAGATGGGCAGAGGTGAAGCCGACCAAAGGGTCCCCTTTCACATTAACGCCAGATGTTACTGATGATTTCGTATATCAAGATGAATTTATTAATTTTCTGGTAAATCGTTTCGGTAATGCATCAACCTCAACAGGAATCAAAGGTTATGCAATCGACAATGAACCAGGATTATGGAATGAAACTCATCCCCTCATGCATCCGGAAAAACCGGGAAGTGTCGAGGTATTGAACAAATCAATTGAGCTTGCCAAAGCAGTCAAGAATGTAGATCCTCACGCAGAGATGTTTGGACCAGTATCGTATGGCTTTGCAGAGTACCTCAATATGCAGGGTTCTACTGATTGGGACTCTGTAAAAGGAAACTACGATTGGTATCTGGATTACTACCTCGATCAAATGAGGATAGAGTCAGAAAAAGAAGGAAAAAGATTGCTGGATGTTCTCGACCTACACTGGTATCCAGAAATCTCTGCTGGTGGAGTAAGAATTACAAGCAGTAACACAAATGATAATATCGAGGCTAACAAAGCTCGCATCCAAGCACCGAGGTCCCTGTGGGACCCAAGCTACAAGGAAGATAGCTGGATTGGTACATGGTACAGTTCATTCCTGCCATTGATTCCGAAGCTTAAGCAATCAGTCAAGACTTACAATAAAGGAACGAAGCTCGCATTCAGTGAGTATAACTACGGTGGAGAGGGTCATGTATCAGGCGGTATTGCGACGGCAGATGTGCTTGGTATCTTCGGAAAACAGGATGTTTATTTCGCATCCTATTGGAAAATGGTTAATAAACCATCAGAGGCAAACTACGCTTCTGCTGCCTTTAAAATCTACAATAACTACGATGGCGACAACTCCGAGTTCGGCGATACCAGAGTAAAAGCAGAAACCTCCGATATCGAGAACAGCTCCATCTATGGTTCGGTGTTCAAAGATAGTGACAACAACCTGCATTTGATCGTCATCAATAAGAACTACGATCATGAAATGAATGCCGTATTCAACCTGGCAGGAGGAACCGATTATCAATCAGCCAGAGTGTGGGCATTTGATGAAAATAGCTCCGAAATTACAGAAAGGCAAGCTGTTACTGATATTTCAAATAATACTTTTACCTACACCATTCCGAAATTGACAGTCTGCCACATCGTACTTTCTGAATAGAAGGTATATCTGTAAAAAACACCCCTTAGAAAAGCGTCCGGGAGCACCTGTAAACGAGGTGAAACCCAAGCTGACTAGGGGGTGTTTGTTTATCATTCCATGTATAATGCTAGTAATAGGAAGTGAAAAGGTGGGGTCAATATGATAAGACCAATGGTAGCAAAAACCATACTCTCAACGAGCAAGCATCCTTCCGCATGGTTTGGCGTTAAGTATAATATGAATCTTTATCGTGGATGCGAGATTCAATGTATTTACTGCGATTCTCGGAGCGAATGCTATGGTATTGATGACTTCCATAATATAACCGTCAAAACCAATGCCCTTGAACTTCTGAGAAAAGAACTTGCATCGAAAAGGAAAAGAGGCACAGTAGGTACTGGTTCTATGAGTGACCCCTATACTTTAACAGAAAAGAAACTGATGTTGACTCGTCAAGCTTTGGAGATTGTTGCTCAGTTTCGATTTCCTGTGCATATTACAACAAAGAGCAACCTCGTTCTCCGTGATGTAGATGTATTAGAAGAACTAAACAAGGTGTATGCTTCGGTTGCGTTTACGATTACCACAGCAGATGACGTACTCGCAAAAAAGCTTGAACCATACGCTCCGTCTCCTACTGACCGATTTAAGGCTCTAGGTGTTTTATCTGCACTTGGAATAGAGACGAGTATTACCATGATGCCGATCCTTCCATTTATCGAGGATAATCCCGAAAACATCCTGGAAATCGTCGAGAAGGCATCATTTTATGGGGTGAAAAATATCATTGCTGCATTTGGTATGACCCTGCGAGATCGGCAGAGAGAGTACTATTATCAGAAGCTGAACCATCTTTTCCCGGGAATGCGTGAGAAATACGAGCAGTGCTTTCGAGATTCGTATCAATGCCGAGCTAATCAACAGAAAAAGCTGGCTGACCTGTTTTACGGAGCTTGTCAGAAAAGAGGCATCTCAACAGCGATGCCTAGCTACGAGAAAAAGAATACAGACTATCAGCTAAGCTTGTTCGATTAGTAGCCGATGGTCTTTTTTTTTCTAAAAAAAATTGTGTAAGGTAATCTGACATGAATTATTGCATTTTTTGAACTTTTGAGATTATAATGACAAAAAACAGCGCAGTCACACATCAGAAAAATATAAACATGTCAGGTTTGCTGACAAATAGGGAGTGGGAGTGTTGAAAAAGAAACTCATACTGATCGGTAATGGAATGGCGGGGATCTCGTGTGTAGAAAGGTTGTTGCAGCTTGCTCCTGAGAAGTATGACATTACGATTTTCGGAAGTGAGCCGCACCCCAACTACAACCGAATCATGTTGTCCTCGGTCCTGGCGGGTGACGCTGCGATGAAGGATATCGTTCTGAACGACTGGGAGTGGTATGAGCAGAGCAGAATTACCCTGTACACAGGGCAAACGGTGCATTCGATTGACACGGTAAAAAAGCAAGTCAAAACCGAAAGCGGCATAACGGCCGAATACGATGAATTAATCATCGCAACTGGTTCGCTGCCGTTTATGCTGCCCCTTCCCGGTGCAAACAAGGAAGGTGTCATTGCATTTCGCAATATCCTAGACTGTGAGTCGATGATGGAGACCTCCCAAACGTACAAAAAAGCAGTTGTGATTGGTGGTGGGTTGCTGGGATTGGAAGCGGCGAGAGGACTATTAAATCTGCAAATGGACGTGACGGTTGTCCATATCTTCAACTATCTGATGGAGAGGCAGCTTGATCCAACAGCATCCCTGATGCTCCAGAGAGAACTTGAAAAACAGGGCATGAAATTCTTGCTGCAAAAAAATACGGAGCTGATCGAGGGTAGAAAACGTGTTACAGGTGTGCGATTTAAAGACGGTACTGCGATTGCCGCAGACCTCGTCGTGATGGCGGTAGGGATACTCCCGAATACCAGGTTGGCAAAGGCAAGCGGAATAGATGTGAACCGAGGGATTGTCGTAAATGACTTTATGGAGACATCCGTACCGCACGTTTACGCAGTTGGTGAATGTGCAGAGCATCGTGGTATTTCCTACGGTTTGGTGGCACCTTTATATGAGCAGGGTGCTGTCTTGGCAAAAAGGCTTGCGGATGTTGAAACAGGAGGTTACCACGGAACAGTGGTATCAACGAAACTGAAGGTGTCCGGGGTAGAGGTGTTCTCTGCCGGGCATTTCAATGACGCAGTCGATGCAAGAACTGTCCGAGTGCAGGACGATTGCAACGGAATCTATAAAAAAGTGGTTATTCGTGAGGGGAAAGTGATCGGGAGTGTGCTGTATGGTGATACGAGCGACAGCTCAAGCATTCTCTCCCTCATACGAAGTGGTGAGGATGTAACGAAGAGGGAAAAGGATATTTTGTTAGGCGCTGTACCTTCTGACAAGGGGAAATCTGTTGAATCTCTTGTAGCCTCCATGGATAAAGATGAGATTGTATGCGGGTGCAATGGTGTAACGAAAGGCATGATTGTGCAAGCCATTGTTGAAAAAGGATGTTCCAGTGTAAGTGAAGTGAAGACCCATACCAAAGCCTCTGGTGGCTGTGGAGGGTGCAAACCGATTGTTGAGGGGTTGCTAACGCACACATTAGGAGCCTCTGGTGTGAAATCAAGCAAAGAAGGGATATGTAGCTGCACACCGCATACCCGTGAAGAAATTGTTGAAGCGATACAACGAATGAAGCTTATTTCGAGTAAAGAAGTCATGCATGTGCTGGAGTGGACCAATCATGAGGGGTGCTCGAAATGTCGTCCGGCGCTCAATTACTATCTCGGTATGGTCTGGCCCGAAGAGTATGAGGATGAACGGGAGTCACGCTTGGTGAATGAGCGGAATCACGCCAATATCCAGAAAGACGGAACCTATTCAGTAGTGCCAAGAATGTATGGCGGGGTGACCACTCCCGAACAGTTGAAGAAAATTGCTGATGTTGCGGTGAAGTATCAGGTACAAATGGTCAAATTCACGGGTGGTCAACGGATCGATTTGTTCGGTATTCAAAAGGAAGATTTGCCAAAGGTCTGGGAAGAGCTGAATATGCCTTCTGGTTATGCTTACGGAAAAGCTTTGCGTACCGTAAAAACGTGCGTTGGCTCTACCTGGTGCCGCTTCGGTACCCAGGATTCCATCCAGATGGGTATTGATCTTGAGAAAAAATTCGAACGCTTGAATGCTCCTGCCAAGCTGAAGTTAGCCGTATCAGGATGTCCGCGTAACTGCGCCGAGTCAACGATTAAAGATATGGGTGTGGTAGCGATCGATGGAGGATGGGAAATCTACGTGGGTGGTAATGGTGGAACTGAAGTGAGAGCAGCAGACCTATTGGTGAGAGTAAAAACAGAAGATGAGGTAATGGAATGGACGGGAGCATACCTGCAATATTATCGAGAAACCGCAAATTACAATGAAAGAACATCTAAATGGGTGGAACGGATCGGTATCGAATCGATCAAAAAGGCGCTCGGAAACAGATCGTTTCGACTGGAATTGATGGAACGTATTGAGACGGTGTTGCGTTTGACGAATGACCCTTGGAAAGAGATTTTGGAAAATAATGAATTGAGGAAAAGTTTTGAGCATCTCCCTTCTCCTAATCTCCTGACATAGAGAAAGAAAGATGGTGAATCAAAATGAAACGAATTCTGGTCGGTAATGTAGGGGACATCAAAAAGAAAAGTGCGAGAACCATATGGATTGGCAGAACGGAGATAGCTGTATTCAAGTTATCCTCTGGTGAAATTCGAGCCATTGAGAATCGATGCCCACATAAAGGTGGTATCTTGTCGGAAGGGATTGTCTGTGATCATTATGTTTTCTGTCCTATGCATGATTGGAAAATTGATATGAATAACGGACTTGTCCAGGAACCGGACGAAGGCAGTGTCAAGACATATGCTGTTGAGGTTGATCAAAGCAACGGAGAGCTTTACCTGTTAATCGAAAATGAAGATGTTCTCGCCTCGTGAGTAAAGAAAAGCCCGCCAGAATCGTATGTACAGACGATCGGGCGGGTTATTTATCATCTACTGTTCAGAAATATACGTCTCTTGGGGATGTGACTCCAAAAGTGGACTTCGTTCTCCCAGGTGATAGACATGCAGCTCGTGCATGGCACGTGTACAGACCGTATAGAGAAGTTTCCGATCACTTTCCTGACCGTACTGTTCTTTTGAAGCGTTGTAGATGATGACAGCATCGAATTCCATTCCTTTTGCTAAATAAGAAGGGATGATAAGTATGCCTGCCTCAAAGGAACTCATCTCTTTGTGAATCAGGCGAGCCTGTATCTTGTCTTGTAACGATTGATAAGCTTCCTGGCATTCCAAAGCCGTTTTACCAATGATCGCAATGGTACGGTGACCATCCTTTTGGAGGGTGAGTATCCGTTCTTTGATACGGTCAGCGAGTTCCTGTGCGTCAGTAGCTTGTGTTACGGTCGGTTTCTTGCCGTCTCGGTTAAAAGGCTCAATCTCGTATTTTCCTGCAAGGATTCGGGACGTGAATTCGACGATGGGCTTTGTCGAGCGATAGCTTCTGGTAAGGATAATTAGTTCCGTCTGTTCCGTTTCGTATAATGCAGTGAATTCGGTAAGTTCAGCTGCAGCCTGAGCGTGTATGGCCTGATTGATATCTCCGAGCACAGTCATTTTGCTGTTGGGAAACAGTCGTTTCAGAAAAGCTAACTGAAGCGGAGAATAATCTTGCGCTTCATCGATAAAGACGTGACGAACGACATTGTTTGTGCGGAAGCCCTCGATTCTCTCTTTCACATACAAGAAAGGAGTGGCATCCTCGTAGGCAAGCTCTGACTGATCCAGGCGAGACAAGGTCTGTTTACAAATGTCTTTCCAAGTAGAAGGGAGGGTGAACGTTGCGCCATCTGGAATCAGGAAGGAGCCCTCTTCCCTGGTAAACAATTGCCTGTATATTGCTGGCAGGTCAATAAACTTGAGGTGTTTGACGCTGTTTCGCAGAGGTTCAAAATGCCGCTTCACTACCAATGCTGACAACAACTGTTGTTCCAATGAGAAGTCGTCAAAAGTATCACCACCAAAGCGTTTTCGCTTGCGAAGCTCCTGGTAAACCTCCCGAAAATCATCCTTATCAAGAAATTGAACTTCTTCTTCTACCCATTGTTTTTTTACTTCAGTTTTCGCGCAAGTATCTAGGTGATTTAGTGCCCATCTCACTAACAGAGAGATTCGATTCGGAATTCGTAATGAAGGATCGAGGGAGTAGAACTGCTCATTTATTTGCTCGGCAGTCAGAATTGTTCTTCCCCGGAAGGTGATATCACGAAATATTATTCCTTTTTCTATAAGGCTATCAATGTAACAATCCAACAGGTTCATGAAATCAATCGTTGCTTTCCAACGGATTCCTTCTAGACGAGTCGAATAATCGGGTTCCTGCATAGCAGTATGGACATATTCCAATTGGGAAAAAGGATCGTCAAGCTGGAAGGCATCGCCGATTCGTCTTTCCAAATACTCCTGAAAGGTCGTCTGTTGCATGTTTTCTTCGCCAAGCTCAGGGAGAACGGTAGAGACATAGCTGTTAAACATGGGATTCGGAGAAAAAAGAACGATCTGATCTGCTCGCAACGTTTCTCGGTAGCGATAGAGCAGGTAGGCGACTCTTTGCAGGGCAGCAGAAGTTTTGCCGCTGCCAGCAGGGCCCTGTACGATCAGTAGCCGACTGCGCTCATTTCGAATAATTCGGTTTTGCTCCTTTTGGATGGTAGCAACAATGCTTTTCATTTGCGTACTGGATTGTTTTCCTAGTACTTCCTGCAGCAGTTCGTCACCAATTGTTACACCGGTATCAAACAGGCTATGGATTTTGCCATTGCGGATCATATATTGGCGCTTCAACTCGATGTTTCCTGTGATCGTTCCTCCAGGCGTTACATATTCGGCTGGTCCTGGGGAGTAATCATAATACATGCTGGCCACAGGTGCCCGCCAATCATAAATCAGGAATTGTTCCTCGTTTTGATCAAGGAGGGAAGCGAGCCCGATATAAATAGATTCCTCTTGCTTTAAACCATTTTCGTGGAAGTCAATTCTTCCGAAGTAAGGTGAGTGATGGAGGCGAAGCATGGTTTTTAACTGTTTTTCGGCATGGCGATGCCCGCGTTCTCGCTCTGAAAGCACTTCAGCCTGTTGCTTGATGCTGGCATACGTTTCAATGGCTTCATAGGCATCTTCAAAGTTGACCGTCACGTCATCCCAGAAGTTTTTGCGGATTTCGACGATGTTTGCTTGCAGTTCTCCGACGTCCTTCTGGAGGGTAACAATTCTGTTGTTGATTTGTTTGATAACAGAATCAACTCTCCCTTGTTCTTTTTGCCAATCTGGGTTAAGTGAACTCATGGGATCGCTCCTTTGCATAAAAGGTTTGACATGGCCTTGATCTTTGTGTTACAATTAAATTAGGATAATAATGCACTTTTTAAAACGTAACGTACATACCATTTTTTATTTTACCATATTGGGTTTTCCCGCACAAGATGAAGAAAACACAACGGAGACGGCAGCGGCCTCTCCGTTTTTTTGTTGAGCTGATTTAAGAGGCGACAAAGTGACAAAGGTTGTTGACGCTATTTTTGTTTCGATGATAAATTAACTCTGGCTACATATCCGCATACGAAGCAGGTGACTCTTTTTGCCAAAAACTACTTTTCGACTATCGGCACTAGCATTGCTCTCGGGACTACTTCTCCTGATTCCAGCAGGGAGTTGGTTCCCCTGGATACAATTCAGGTACATCCACATCGGTTTAGGATTGCTGTTATTGGTGCTGTTCCTGCGAATTGTTTCTACACATGCTCCAACTGAACTAGGGAATCCGTTTAAACGGGGAGTCAAAAAATGGAACGGGTTTAAATACGCTTTTTACTTGCTGATTGCGATACTATCTGGTTTGTTTATGCTTCAAAACTGGGTTACCTTAACCTGGACCATCTATGTTCACCTCTTTTTTGGTGCATGGTGCGTATTGGTTGGATGGAAGCACACCCGGTAATCACAATGAATTTTACACAAAAGAAGAATTTTGACTCACCATTCTTTCCAAAGAAGGGTGGGTTTTTTGTTTTTTTTGGATCAATTTAAGAATTATTTAAGAAATGCTTTAGCGGGTGTTTATGCTTGCTGGTTATTCTGATGGTGAATCAAACGATAACTAGTTAGGAGGCAATGGCAAATGAACAAGAATTTGCTCACAGGGATTGGTGTATGTGGAGTGCTGCTCATGGGGAGTATCTACACAGCGTCAGCAAGCACATCCGGGTATGACGTGTTAAAAGAGTCTTTCAAGAAAACCAAGCAAGCAGAGAGTCTGACAGCGCAAGTTAAACTCACCATAGAAGATAACGGAAAGACGGTCTATCAGGTCGACGCCGAATGTAAGAATAACCGGGCAGATCAGTTGCAAAACAAGGAAGCAACAATTACCAAAGGCGACGTGAAAACAATCTTACACGCTTATCAGCAGAATGAAAAAATGTATGTGACCAGAGAAGGAACAGACAAGATCATCCAACTGAATGGCCCGCACAAAGGTCCCGGACGCCATCATGGGGAGCCAAGTGAAGAAATGAAACAGGAGATGGAGAACATCTTTGATGCGTTAACCTCTGACTTGCACGATCAGGTCATCGTGCAAGAAGGTGCTAACGGAACCAAGGAAGTAACGATGGAGTTGACAGAAACAGAGATTCCGGCAGCAGTAAGCGCGATAGGAACATTCATTGTGAAACACGCAAATGAAGGACATAAAAAACACAATGATTCATTTCACCAGGAATGGTTCACCGATGTAAAACCGGAGCTGCCTGCATTAACCGACAGCATTCATTTGAACCGCATCTACCTCACTGCTGAAATCGGTGCCAATGGTTTTGTAGAAGAGAAAGCGGTCCAGATTTCGTTCACAGGCAAAGATCAACAAGGTGTCCAGCACAACCTGGAAGTGAGTGTGGAAGCGGACCTTACTGATTTTAATCAAACGAGCGTAGAACCGCTTGATCTCACAGGCAAACAGGTAGAAGAAATCAATATGAAGCACAAAGAATAGTGTAGCAGTGGGAAAGGGGGGCGATACCCTTTCCCGTTCCCGTTCTTGTCGTTTAACCCAAGGGAGGACTGTCAGATGAATGTGATCGAGGTGCGTAATCTCGTAAAAACCTATAAGAACGACAGAGGCATCAAAGGAATTGATCTTTCCATTGGTGAGGGAGAGGTTTTTGGGTTGTTTGGCCCCAATGGTGCAGGCAAAACAACGCTGATGAAATGCATGACCGGGCAATGTCAGATGGATGAGGGATCAGCAAGCCTGTTTGGCTGGGATATTACTACTCATTATGAGATGGCGATGAGTCAGACGGGATGCCTGATCGGTCCCCCGTTTGCCTATGATGAGATGACTGCCAGAGAAAATATGCAATTGGTTGCCCGATACTACCCGCAGATAGACGCAAAACGAATCGATGAGGTTCTGCAAGTAACGGGACTCGCTCAGAATAAACACGAAAAAGTCGCCAGCTTCTCAGCAGGGATGAAGCAACGATTGTCTCTCGCTTTTGCGTTGTACCCGAATCCGAAGCTGTTGATTCTGGATGAACCGACGAATGGAATGGACATTGAAGGAAAGCTCTTGTTTCGAGAGATCGTGGATCATCTGGCCAACAACGAAGGAGTGAGTTTTCTTATTTCCAGTCACCTGATCCATGAGTTAGAGCCCGTGTGCAAGAGCTTCGGAATGATCGATGACGGTAAGTGGATATCCACTGGAAAAATAGCCGAGATCAAGGAACAATCATTAGAGCAGCACTACAAAGAAAGTGTAGTAACAGGAAAGAAAGGAGTGTAAATAATAATGATCAGTCTCTATCTGTTAACACGCAATGAGTGGCAAAAGCTGACTTCAAGGAAATCCAATTTGGCCTTTCTCGTTTTACTTTTTGCCCTGCCTGTTTTGGTGAGTTTTTTACTCGGCGATATTCAGGAGCGGTTTGGCTTTCTTGCCGCAGATGCCTCCAACTTTCCGCTGTTCATGCTAAACCTTTCTACTGTCCTTGTTATTCCAATCTTTATCTGTAAAGCGGCGGCCGATTTATTTGCTGATGAGTGGCAAAGAGGCGGTATGAAATTCTCACTTGCTTTTCCCATCAGCAGATGGCGTGTATATGTATCGAAACTGGCTGCCATCGGTGTATTTGTATGTGGGCTAATCGTTGCTTTATACATCGGTTCTGTCTTGGGTGGGTTTACCTATATGGCCTCAGGGTCATGGGCGGCATTCTTTCAAGGGTTGATTGCCTACATGAGTAGCTGGTTTTCCTTAATGACATTGGCAGTTTTCTTTACTTATTTGAACCAGTTCCTGAAATCCAGCAATACATCGATGACTCTATCCATTCTTCTTTATCTAGGTATGCAAATAACGGCTTTGCTCGAACCATCCATTGCACCCGTCCTGCCTGTAACCTATCTGGACTGGTATGAACCGTTGCTTGATACACCGTTGAGCTTGCGAAATGTAACGAACATCCTTTATCTTCTCTCGTTTAGCGGCTTCTTTTTTCTATTGGGATATGATAGGTTCAACAAAAGAGAGTTGTAGAATTCGCCAAAGGCTGGTGGAAATATGTCTATCCGGTATCGTTTGCTTTTGTCCAACATCGCCATGATTTTCGTACCCATCTTTTTATTTATTATCGCTACGATGCTCCTTACATTGGTTTTCTGGGGCGACATCAAGGAAATTCGCAATATATATCAAAAAGATGGAGATCATCGTCCGGTTGCCGGGGCTCAGGCGGAGTTGAACGGGTTAAAACGACAAATAGCAATGAATCCGGAGAGTTTGCTTGCTCAGAGCTTTCAGAAGGAACTTGATCAGAAGGCACAAGAATTCGGCGGTGGCATACTTCTGATCAAGAACCGACAATTCGTATATAGGTCACCTGCACTCTCAGACTTGCCGATAGAGGATTTGCCAGCCTTTGGAATCGATGTTGACGGCCATCCGATGAAAAAAATGGGTGAACAATATGTTTCGATGCTGCGTCACGATTTTTATTTTTCAGACGGAACAGAAGGCAGTTTACTCTTTGTTCGTGATGCCAGCCCGTTACTCAGCTTTGCTCATTCCTTTTTCCCCATGCTATTCCTTTCCTTGCTTCTGGTGCTGATCCTGACGAATGTCATGCTTACTTACTTTGTTTCCAAAAGCATCATCAGACCCATCACGTCTCTCAAACAAGCGGCGCAACACATTGCAGAGGGAAACCTCGATTTTCAGCTCCAGGTTACCTCCAATGATGAACTGGGCCAGTTGGGACAGACATTCGAGATGATGCGCAAAAAACTGAAAGAATCGATTATGCTGCAACTGCAGTACGAAGAAAATCGCAAAGAACTGATCTCCAATATTTCGCATGATCTCAAGACGCCAATTACTTCGATTAAGGGGTATGTGGAAGGAATTCAGGATGGGGTTGCCAATACACCTGAAAAACTGAAAAAGTACCTGCAAACCATCAATTCAAAAGCAAGCGAATTGGATCATTTAATAGATCAATTGTTTTTGTACTCCAAATTGGACTTGAAAAGAGAAAGCTTCCATTTTGAAAAGCTCGATGTAAAGGGCTTCCTGCTCGATTTTGCAGAAGAAATGCAGCTTGATTGTGATCGCCAGAACATACGACTGGATACGGTTATCGCTGACGGGTCTTCTTATCGGGTAGTAGCTGATCGTGAACATCTCAAGCGAGTAATCATCAATATTATTGGAAACAGCATCAAATTCATGGATAAACCAGAGAAACAAATCTCCGTTCATCTATCACGCCGAATGGACAGAGTTCAAATAGAGATTCGAGACAACGGGTCGGGGATTCCCCAAGAAGCACTTGCTCAAGTTTTTGATCGGTTCTACCGGGTAGACTCGTCCAGGAATTCATCGACGGGTGGAAGCGGACTAGGGCTTGCCATTGCCAAACGAATCATTGAAGAACACGGAGGAACGATATTGGCAGAAAGTACAGTGGGAGTCGGGACGAGTATTTTTATTACGATGAACGCTTTTGACGGGAAGGAGAATGTAGATGAAGCGGATTCTCATCATTGAGGATGAAATCAGTATTGCTGAGCTGGAACGGGACTATCTGGAGAGCTACGGATACGAGGTAGAGCTCGCCTTCACCGGAGACAGTGGATTGCAAAAGGCGCTCCAAGAATCGTTTGACTTGATCGTACTAGACATCATGCTGCCCAATGTGGATGGATTCGAAATTTGCCGCCAGATTCGATCCGTTCGGGAGGTTCCCATTCTCTTTGTATCGGCAAAAGGGGAAGACATTGACAAGATTCGTGGACTTGGTTTGGGTGCGGATGATTATATCGTAAAGCCGTTCAGCCCAAATGAACTGGTAGCTCGGGTCAAAGCTCATCTTGCCAGGTATGAACGGCTGTCTGGCAGTCGGGAAGAAAGGGAAAAAGAGGTTATCAGCATTCGGGGTCTGCGAATTCAGGGCTCATCCAGACGAGTTTTTGTGGGTGATCAGGAGGTAATCTTTACCACGAAGGAGTTCGATCTTCTTACCTTTCTCGCCTCTCATCCCAATCGTGTATTCAGTAAGGATCATCTCTTTGAACGGATCTGGGGGCTGGACTCCATGGGGGATATTGCGACAGTTACCGTACACATCCGCAAAATAAGAGAGAAAATTGAGCGGGACCCTTCACAGCCGCAGATTATTGAGACAATCTGGGGGGCGGGGTATCGCTTTAATGCATAAAACGGTCATGTATATTTTCTTCATGCAGTTGTAATCAATTGTTCAATTGTTTTCTCTATCAAGGGAAGTGTTTAATAAAAGCAGATGGAGTATGCCGCAAATCATAGAGGAGATCCTATGCAACCAATTGTTGAAGTAGCCAAACAAGTGAACATTTCCGAAGAAGACTTAGAGCTGTACGGGAAGTACAAGGCGAAACTATCGAATCAACTATGGGAAAAAGTAAAGGACCAACCGGATGGAAAGCTGATTCTAGTCACGGCGATGAATCCCAATCCCGCAGGAGCAGGCAAGACGTTGACGACGATTGGATTGTCCCAAGCGTTAAACCGAATTGGGAAAACAACCATTGCAGCACTTCGTGAGCCATCGCTTGGCCCTTGTATGGGGATCAAAGGAGGGGCGACGGGAAGTGGAAGGGCACAGATTTTGCCTGCTGAAGATATTAACCTTCATTTTACTGGGGATATCCACGCCATTACTTCTGCCCACAATCTGCTGGCTGCCATGATTGATAACCATATATTTCAGGGGAACTCGAGGCGCCTGAATCCCAAAAAAGTCGTGTGGAAGCGTGCAATGGATATGAATGACCGAGCGCTTCGCCAAATTACGGTTGGTCTCGGAGAAGGCAACGGGATGGTGCGGGAAGACGGCTTCATGATTACAACTGCATCCGAAATCATGGCGATACTTTGCTTAAGCGAAAATATTGACGATCTTCGTGCCAGACTTAGCCGCATTATTATCGGTTACGACATGGATGATCAACCGGTTACAGCAGTAGAAGTGAATGCAGTAGAAGCGATGTGTGTCCTGTTAAAGGATGCCATGAAGCCAAATCTAGTACAAACCATTGAAGGAACGCCCGTAATCGTCCACGGTGGTCCTTTTGCCAATATCGCTCATGGCTGCAGCAGCATTCTGGGAACGAGACTTGCGTTGAAACTGGCTGATTATGTGGTTACTGAGGCAGGGTTCGGAGCTGATCTCGGAGCGGAGAAGTTTTTTGATATCAAATGCCGAAAAGCGGGTTTGACTCCGGCGGCAGCAGTACTGGTCATTACCGTTCGAGCATTGAAATACAACGGAGGTATCAAAGTCGCTGACCTGAACGAAGAGAATATGCCAGCATTGGAGAGCGGATTTGCCAATGTGCAGCGACATGTGGAAAATCTCCAGAAGTTTGGCGTACCTGTTGTAGTCGCTATCAATCAATTTGCGACGGATTCACAAGCTGAATTGGATGCTGTCGTATCCATGTGCAAGAACCTCGGGGCAGAAGCAGCCCTCTCTAACGTCTGGGAGGAAGGCGGGCAAGGCGGAGTTGAATTGGCTGAAAAGGTCGTACACGCTGCAGAGCACAAGCAAAATTCTTTCCGCTTGATCTACGAGGACCATCAGTCGATCGAAGAAAAGATTGAGATTGTCGTTCGGGAAATTTATCGTGGCGCCCAAGTCCTTTTCTCCAATACTGCACGTAAAACGTTGCAAAAAGTAGGTGAGATGGGGCTGTCCCACTTGCCTGTATGTATGGCTAAAACCCCGTACTCTTTCTCGGATCAGGCAGACAAGCTGGGAGCGCCAACGGACTTTACCATCCACGTAAATGAGATCCGAGTTTCAGCGGGGGCGCAATTTATCGTTGCATTGACGGGAAGTATTGTAACCATGCCTGGATTGCCAAAGAAACCTGCAGCAGAATCACTTGAACTGGATTCCAATGGAGAAATATGGGGACTTGTATAATAATGTTCCAAAATGTGGTATATAATAGGTTAATATGCAAAGAATAACTCAACATCCTGTCAGTATGTTTTGAGTTCATGTATGATAGGTTCAATATCTTTTATATACACATCGAAATGGGGTATTGACGTTGGAACTTCCACAACTAAAAATTGCTCATATGTTACCTAAGGTTCCTATTTTTCAGGGTGGTATGGGTGTAGCGATATCGTTAAGTGGTTTGGCATCAGCGGTTGCGAATGCAGGAGGGGTAGGAATCATCTCCGGTACCGGTATTACTCTCGATGAGATGAGAGATCATATTCGCAAGGCAAAAGAGTCTATTACTGGAAAAGGTTACATTGGTGTAAACGTACTTTTTGCAATGAAGGATTTTGCTGAGAAAATGAAAGCTGCCATGGAAGAAAAGGTAGACTTCATTATTTCCGGTGCGGGAATTTCGCGTGATATGTATCAATGGGGAAGAGAGTATAACGTTCCTGTTATTTCTATCGTTTCTTCTGCCAAAGTAGCCAAGCTTTCTGAAAAACTGGGTGCGGCTGCCGTAGTTGTGGAAGGTTTCGAAGCCGGGGGACACCTTGGAACGGACAGACCTTTATTTGATATTTTGCCTGAAGTAGTAGAGGCAGTTAACATCCCAGTTATTGCTGCTGGCGGTATTATGAATGGACATGATGTAGCCAAAGCTCTTCAGATGGGTGCTGCAGGTGTTCAGATGGGTACACGTTTTGTAGCAAGTGAAGAATGTGATGCTCCGCTCGAATTTAAGCAAAAATACGTGAATGCTCAGGAAGGCGACACAGTCCTGGTCAAAACAACGGTAGGCTTGCAAGGCCGAGCGATTCGAAACTCATTCTCCAATGCCATTTCCAATGACGGCAAATTAAAGATTAACAAGTGCTATGATTGTTTGAAGCATTGCTCCTACCGCTTCTGTACCTTGGATTCACTAGTTGCTTCCGTGAATGGAGATACGGAGAATGGTTTAGTCTTTGCTGGAGCTCGCGTGCATGAGATTAAAGAGATTTTGCCGGTTAAAAAGATCATCGACAATATTGTGGAAGAGTACTGGGAATCAGTAAATACCCCTGTACTCGGAACATAAAATAGTACCAACAGCAAAAAAGCCCAATCCATCTCGAACATGGATTGGGCTTTTATTTTTTACTAGTTATCCTTTGACGAATCGTACAATTACTTTGAAATAATCTCCATCAACTTCAATCACTAACTGACCACCTTGCAAATCCATGATGCTTTTGGCGATAGCCAGCCCCAGGCCAGATCCTTCTGTATGTCTGGATTGATCGGCTCGCTTGAAGCGTTCAAACAACTCATTCACATCGAAGTCGATTTCGTAGGCAGAGACATTCTTTATGGTCAGTACAATGAAGGTTTCCTGTTCTTCCAAAGAGAGATATACTCTAGTGTCTGGCTGAGAATATTTGAGAGAGTTGCTGATCAGATTTTCGAACACTCGCCATGTCTTGTTGCCGTCGACGTAAGCAAACATCTGCGGCTTTTCTACATTGACCCGAAAGGTTAACGAGGATTTCTCAATCTGATCACTGCATTCTGCGAGGGCTTGATTCAGCAGGTTTGCGATATTGACCCGCTCCAAGCTAAGTTCTACAGAACCACTTGCCACCTTGGAAGCTTCAAACAAATCATCGATGAGGGTTTTGAGCCGCAATGCTTTTCGGTCAAGGACATCGATATATTGCTTTGTTTGTTCACTCGTTACATCTTCTCTCTTCAGTAAATCAATGTAATTCACAATGGAAGTGAGTGGCGTTTTGAGATCGTGTGACACATTGGTGATTAACTCAGATTTCAAGCGTTCGCTTTTTAAATGGCTTTCGAGAGACTGCTTGAAGCCTTGCTTCATGTTATTTATATTTCGTGCAAGATGGGAGAGGTTGCCTTGACCGTTCTCATCAATACTATAAGTAAGGTTGCCTGCCGCTATTTCCTCTGCCCCCTTGAAAATTTTGCTGAAGAGACTTACTCTCCGCAAGATATAGGGGACAACAAAAGCGAGGTATAGAAAAAAGTAACCGATCGCAAAGATCACCAGTTCTTCGGCTGAGTCATCCAGTCCCATGAGAGCCAGGATAAAAAACAGACCTAACAAGGACGTCAGCAGTAACACCAAAAGCACTTTAAACAGGATACTTTTGTAGACAAAGCTTTCTTTTACCAGGCTGGAAATGGTTACGATCATACTGGACTGCCATTGTTGATGAAGCTCTGATTTGTTGTAGAAGAGTCGAATTTCTTCCCTGATGTTCAGGAGCAGGACAAACAGCAAACAGAACATCACCGTAAACAGGAGTATGTGATTTAACCCGATCGGGAAGTAAAAAAAGGATGATTGAATGGACAAAAGAATCGTCAGGAAGCAAATAATCAGGAATAGGGCTGCCCGTACATCAATCGGGATTTTGCGAAGAAGAGCAGATGGCTTCTCCAAGAGATCCTGTTCATGCAGGCAACGCCTGCGATAGAAATAGTAGAGTAAGCAAGCACCAAGCAACGTAGTGATCGATATTACTATCTCTTTCACTAACCTGTCCCTGATTGTGTTGAAATAGGTATAGTCTGCATGGATTTGGCTGATTCCCTTTGCTTCTAGTGGAACGATAAATACGCCTTTCCAATTATTCTGCTGGAATGTGATGTTCATCGATTGCAAATTCGGGTCTTCAAACGATGTCTGTGGGAATGAAACACTATACAACTCCTTTTCACGAATGGCAGGATCATCCGGTCCGTTGGAAGTATTCGTGTAAACCTTGCCACTTGTAAGATCCTGAATGTAATAATAGAAGGCACCATCTCTAATGGCATAGCTGTTTTTCAGATTTTCGAAGTCTCTTGTCTTGTAGTTGAGAATCTCCTTTTTGCTATCCTCAAACCACTTGTCATACTTAGCTCTCACTTCATCAAGCTTTTGAGCCAATTCTTTGCCAAGCACGGTTACCTTGGCTTGATCACCGCTGCGGAGTGCCTCCTGGATCTTCTGACTGTATTCATCTTGAAGCGACGTAGCAACTTCTTTGGTAGCCAGCCCTTTTTGTAGCCGCAACCGCTGGATTTCATCTTCTCCGATTTTCTGATCATCTGTTTTCTGTTCGAAACCATCGTATACAAGATGAAAGGAAGAAACCAAGCCAGAATAGACTTTCAGGTTGTCTGTAAACGTATGAGATTGAAAGTAATAATTGTCGGTCAGGTATTTTCTGTGTCCGATGACGTCTGCTGCTGCCAAAAAGGATAACGTCAGGAGTGCCAATGATATAAGGAGAGCGGCTCCCGGGACAGACTTATTATTTTTCGATTTTGTATCCAATTCCCCACACCACCTTCAAATACTTCGGATCTTTCGGGTTAATCTCGATTTTCTCCCGAATTCTCCGGACGTGAACGGCAACGGTGTTTTCGCCTTGTAAATACGGTTCTTTCCACACCCGTTCATAAATCTCTTCGATTGAGAAGACTCTTCCCTTGTTTTCCATCAACAACTCAAGGATTTTATATTCCGTAGCGGTAAGGCGAACATCCTCCTGATCAACAGTGACCGATTTAGTGCTTTTGTTGAGGGTGAGGCCCCTTACCTGGATCTCATCCTCACTTGCTTTGTAGTTGCCCAGATTCGTATATCTGCGTAGCTGTGATTTTACACGGGCAATTAACTCAAGCGGGTTAAAAGGCTTGGTTACATAGTCATCCGCACCAACGTTAAGTCCCAGGATTTTGTCGGTGTCCTCTGACTTGGCGGAGAGTAGAATAATGGGAATGTTCTTGCTCTCCCTGATCGTAAAGGTAGCTTTGATTCCATCCATTTGGGGCATCATGATATCCAGAATGATCAGATGGATTTCAGTTGCTTCCAATACTTGCAATGCTTCGAGTCCATTACTTGCTTTATGTACGGAGATTTCTTCATTTTTTAGATAGATCTCCAATGCGTCTCTGATCTCTGCTTCATCATCGACGACAAGAACATGATATTTAGACAAACAAATACACCTCCGAGCAATCTTCATCCCTCCTGGTAGTGACGTACCTCTATGGTACAAAGGGATTATTACGAAAAACTTTCTATAATTCTTACAAATGTATTAAGAAAAAAGCAGTTTGTATTTTTGATCAAAATTATTCTATCGACCATTGTATGTCTATCTATATACGAATACCATAGGCGAAAACAATTTCAGGCAAAAATAGAAAGCCCTTGGAATTGCCAACCGGCAGCCCCAAGGGATCGTATAAAAGAAGTTTCTGAGGATTAAAGCCCGTGCCTAAGCGTTGTTGTTACAACTCGGGATCAATCTTGTTCGAGGAAGCTGATATTTTATCATCGTCTTCCTGATTGTCACGAATGGTTTTTTGCAACACAAAACACGACATGATTAAGAAAAATGACGTTACAGCATAATACCCTTTCACAGGCAAGCTGGCTTCGAGCGTGTAAATTCCAATAAACATCGCCAAAACAGCAAGCACGAAGGACGCCCAGGCCAAAAAAGTAAAAGCTTGGGTATTTCTTCTTCTCATAATAACACCTCTTTTGACCAATAATGGGAAAAATTAGACTATTATGATTTTATTACAACTTTGCTTGTTCGACAACTTTCTGCTTTTTTATTTATGACAGCTTCATGAACTCTTGTCGAATGACGGGGAATTTGAAATCTACATCACAATTTGTTTTCCATTCATTTTTTATAGTTAAGGGAGGATGAATGGAGGGAGTAGCATGAAGACCAAAAACTACTTCAAAATATATTTGAAAAGAAAACCCGTACAATTGGCACGACATACGGTGCAGCTCCTGTTTTCCCTGTTTTTGCTATATGTAGGCATGCAGTTCTACCAATTTTATATGCACTTTGCCACCGGAGCAGGCCCTTTTGTTGAAAGACCGGCAGCAGTAGAAGGGTTTTTGCCGATTAGTGCTCTCGTTTCTTTCAAGGTCTGGGTGCTCACGGGGGAATTTGATACGATCCATCCGGCGGGACTTGTCTTGTTTATGATTTTCGTGGGATCTGGATTGCTGCTGCGAAAGTCTTTCTGTAGCTGGTTTTGCCCGGTTGGAACCATCAGCGAGTTTACAGGAGCGCTGGGGCAAAAGATCCTGGGAAGAACGTTTAATCCACCAACCTGGTTAGCCTACCCACTCTATACACTGAAGTATCTGCTGCTGTTTTTCTTCATAAAAATTGTTGTTTTTGACATGCCTGTACTTGCCTCAGCGCAATTCCTGCAGACAGACTATAACAAAGTGTCCGATATCAAAATGCTTCTGTTTTTCCTGGACATAAGCTACTTTTCGCTAAAAGTCATCATCGTATTGTTTGCATTGTCTCTGTTCGTCAAAAACTTCTGGTGCCGCTATCTGTGTCCATACGGCGCACTGATTGGTTTGGGCTCGTTGTTTGGAATCACAAAAATTAAACGGAATGAGAATACGTGTATTAGCTGTCACCAGTGCACAAGGGTTTGCCCACAAGGCATCCGTGTTTCAGAAAAGAAAGCGGTGCTGACACCCGAATGCTCATCATGCATGCAATGTGTCGAGGCTTGTCCGATTAAAGATACGCTTAACATGACAGTGGGGCCCAAAAAGGTAAACAAGTGGGTAGTACCAGTAAGCTTCCTGCTCCTGTTTGCGCTGTCTGTATTGGCAGCAAAACTTATGGGGTACTGGGAGACATCGATTTCCTATGAAGAGTTCAAGTTTTTAATTCCGTACGTGGACTCAATCAATCACTAGAAATCTAGAAATCGAAAATCGCTTAATATCACTTTCGAGGGCCTTGTACGCAAGGCTTTTTCTTTTGCGTTTATAGTAGAAATGAATTTGGAATAATGGAGAAGTACAGCAAATGAACTGTCATATGAAAGGAGTTAATCATGAAGGATCTTCAATCATTTGGATGGTATGCAGCACGCATTTCTCCCAATTTACCTAAAAAAGCATTCAAGCCTGTTCCCGAGCGGCTGTGGGGTGGTCTCGCATTTCTGGCAGTCGTAATTACAGGCATGCTGATAATAGGATTTCTGAATCTTGCAATCTGGGGAAACCTGCTGATCGCCCTCGTCTTGGGAGCGAGCTTTGCTTCTATGGGATTTTTGGGGCATGAGATATTGCACGGGACGGTCGTCAGGAAACCATGGCTTCGTGAAATCCTTGGAGCGATTTTTTTGTGGCCATTAAGCACGGGGCCGAAACTATGGAGAGAGTGGCATAATTTGAGCCATCACGTGCATACACAGGATGCAGATCAAGACCCGGATGCCTTTCCCACGCTGGAACAGTTCTTGCGGGAACCTGTTTTGCGTCGGCTTTATCGACTGCCATTCTGGGTTCGCTCCCTTCTGGGCTTTCTTTCCTTAAGCGTTACCTTTACCTATCATTCATTGAATATGTTTTTCCGCTTTCTAAAGGAGTTCGGGCCTCAGAAGCAACCGATTGTCTGGATGCAATTGCTTTTGCCATGGGGAACATGGATCGGCTTGCTAGTTTGGATGGGGCCAGTAAAGTGGCTGTTTGCCTTTGTGATTCCGCTATTGATTGCCAATTTTATTGTCATGGCCTATATCGCAACGAATCATCGGCTGAACCCGCTTGTTCCCGTCAATGACCCGCTGGCTAACAGCCTATCGGTTACCGTGCCTCGCTGGGTGAATGTTCTCCACTTTAATTTCTCTTATCACACAGAGCATCATATTTTTCCGGGGATGAGCTCCAAATACTATCCAATGGTGAAACAACAAATCCTGCACATGTGGCCTGATCGCTACCATGAGATGCCGCTTGGCCGAGCATTGCTATCACTTTGGAAGACGCCCCGTATTTACTATAACCAGACCGAATTGATTGACCCGCATATCGGAAATGTTTACGGCTCACTAGGGCATGGTCTTGATCCGGCAAACATCACTCCACGCAAAATAGGGATACCAGTCAATCAAAACTGCTCTCACGATACGTCGGCAGAACATACGCAAACGCATTAGCAATAGAGTTAATAGACGAGTAACTACCCTTGCTGCTTGATGGCAAGGTTTTTTGACGTACCCATTTACAATATTTACAATAATTTGATTGTTCTTTAACGTCCTATTTACCTTGCCCACATATTCAGCAGGTAACATTAACGACAGAGAATATCATTTGCCATTATCTATCGATTGAATCAGTTAAAGGAGAGGAAATCATGAAAAACAAATGGATCGGCGGTTTGTTGTCTGCAACGCTAGCTTGTACTGCTGTAGTAGGAGCTACGCCTGTCGTGGGTGCGGACAAGAAAGCTTCCAAAAATCTGATCGTCTTGATCGGAGATGGAATGGGGCCAGCTCAAGTTACCGCTGCACGCCTGTATTTGCAACGTCAAAAAGGAATCGACCACTTAAACCTGGACGAAATCTATGTTGGTCAGGCTACAACCTATGCTGATCGTGGTGAAGATGGGGGAACAATCGTCTCTGGAATTGTAACAGACTCAGCATCGGCGGGTACTGCCTTTGCAACAGGCAATAAAACGTACAACGCAGGAATTAGCGTATCGAATGAAGATGTCGCCAAGCCATATGCTTCCGTTATCGAAGCAGCAGAGAAAATCGGAAAGGCAACTGGTCTTGTGACAACAGCACGTATCACCCATGCTACCCCAGCCGTTTATGCGTCACATGTACGTCATCGTGACAACGAAAGTGCAATTGCCTCACAGTACCTGGATAGCGGCGTAGATGTCCTGTTCGGCGGCGGAAAAAGCTTCTTCTTGTCCAAAGATGAAAAGGGCAAGCGTGCGGACAAGAGCATCATCGCTGATTTCGAAGCAAAAGGTTACCAAGTCGTGGGAGACAAAGATGGCCTTCGCTCACTAGACTCCGAAAAGGCACTTGGTTTCTTTGGAAGCTCTCACGTGAATTACGTCCCGGATCGAAGCGAGTCTACTCCGAATCTGGCAGAAATGACGGAGAAGGCAATTGAGCTTCTTTCCAAAGATAAAGATGGCTTTGTCATGATGATTGAAGGTGGGCGGATTGACCATGCCAGCCATGCCAATGACTTCCCTTCGACCATTCAGGAAACACTCGATTTCGATGCGGCTGTGAAAGTAGCCCTGGACTTCGCTAAGAAAGATAAAAATACTTCTATCGTCATTACAGCAGACCACGAGACAGGCGGATTATCCTTATCCCGTGACAACATTTACGAACTGAATGACAGCCTCTGGGATAAACAAGTGCACTCATCTGAACACATTAACAAAGCACTCAGCGAAGCGAAATCAAAAGACGATGTAAAGAAAATTGTCAGCGAGAATACCTGGATTAAGGATTTAACTGATGAAGAGGCAGAGTTTATCTTGAAAGGTGACGGTTCTTCTTACAAGCAAGAGGGAGCCTATAATGCTGTTGTTTCCAAACGATTGCTGGTTGGCTGGGCAGGCCACGGTCACTCTGGTGTCGACGTTGGTGTCTGGGCGTACGGTCCGATTACTGAATTGGTTACAGGTAATGTAGACAACACAGAGATAGCAAAAGCAAGTGCCAAGGTAATTGGAGCTGACCTCAAGAAAACAACAGCAGAATTACAAGCTAAATACCTGTACCCGAAATTTAAAGTGAATAAAGAAGGAGCAGTCCTCTATCCTGCTGAAGCTTTGGCAACAGCGCTTGGTGCAAAAGTGGAAAACAAAACAAACGAAGTGACGATCACCCAAAACGATCAAAAGCTGGTAGTTAATACCTCCACTTTGAAAGTTCAACTGAACGGGAAAGAAATCAAGGTAGTCGCAGAAATGGACAACAAAAAGCTTTACCTATCACTAGAAGCATTCGCACAGGTGTCAGGTAAGAAAATCAGTTGGGACACCTTATCTGAGCGCATTGTGTTTGAATAGGGATTGGTACATAGGAGAGAGGGCAGGATGAATTCCTGTCTTCTATTCTTTTCTAGTGGAGGGGAGTGCATGTCATGATTTCCATCAGAGGACTCAAGAAAACATATACCGTTTCGAACACAGAGACACCTGTTTTGGACATTGCCCAGTTGCATGTAAGTAAGGGAGAAAAGGTGGCTATTATCGGACCAAGTGGCTGTGGAAAGAGCACCTTGCTTCATATTATCGGTGGAGTGATCGAGGTAAACGAAGGACAGATTCTAGTGAACGAGATAGACATCAGCAAACTGGGTGAGAGAGCTCGGGATCAGTTTCGTGCCCGGCAGATTGGCTACGTGTTTCAGGATTTTCATCTCATTCCCAGCTTGACGGCAGAAGAGAACGTAAAGCTGATTTTGCCTCAGATGCGAAAACAGGAACAGGAGCAATTACTAGCAGACTGGTTCGAGCGAGTTGGACTAGCTGACCGGAGAGACCATCGACCGGGGCAGCTATCGAGAGGACAGCAGCAGCGGGTTGCTTTGATTCGAGCTTTCATCAACCAGCCCGGGATCGTATTGGCTGACGAACCGACAGGAAGTCTGGATTATGAGACTGCTGGAGAAATGATGGAGCTAATGCTGAAGCTATGCTCCGAAAGCGGGCAGACCTTGCTTTGTGTTACGCATGATTTGCCGTTAGCTGAAAGGTTCCCCAAGGTGATTCAGATGCAGGACTACAATCAACTGTTGATGGAACGGAGGCGGCTTGCTTGAGTCTATGGGGTACAGCATGGAAAAATATACGATTCCGCAAGACGATCTCTGTCCTTACGATCTTCTCGGTAGCGGTCGCTGTGGCGCTGGCTGTCTTTATCACCCTTACCCAAGAAGGGGTAGAAAAAGGTGCTGCCAAAGGCTACGGACCATACGAGCTGGTGATTGGTGCAGAAGGAAGCGGAACCCAGTTGGCTTTGAATACGTTTTATCACCTGGGTGCACCTGTCGGCAATATTTCTTACGAGATTTATGAACAGATTCAACAAAGTGAATGGGTTGATAAGGCATATCCCGTTACCAAAGGAGACAATTATCAAGGATTTCAGATAGTAGGCACAGAGACGGGCTATCTAAGTACACGTTACCCGGATGCATCCTTGCTAGAAGGGACTCTTTATCAGAAACCCGGTGAAGTTTTGATTGGATCACATGTGGCAAAGACTCTTGGCTTACGAGTGGGGGATGAGTTTTACGGCGGGCACGGAGCAGTTTGGTCCAAAACAGAGGAACACGACAATCTCACCTATAAAGTGGTCGGGATTCTTCCTCCATTGTTTACGCCAGATGATAAGGCGATCTTTACAACAGTCGATACCGCTTGGTTGATTCACGGAGGGGAAGGACACGAAGCTGAACAACAAGGCACGCAAGGGAACGAAGAGCATGCAGGTGAAGGGGATATCACAGCCATCGTGGTGAAACCCAAAGGACTCGCTGAACTGCAAATGCTCAAGAGTCAAATGAATCAGCAAGAAAAGGTTCAGGCGGTTTATAGCAGTAAAACGATCGCTGATGTCATCAATATGCTTGATGTGGGTGGGAAACTGGTAAAGCTGATGGCGTTTGCGAGTGTATTGCTCGCTTCAATAGCAGTTCTCCTGTCCTTGTCAGCCAGTGCTGCTGAACGAAAAAAAGATATTGGCTTACTGCGCCTACTCGGTAAATCAAAAATGTATATCATGTCTGGGATGCTGATCGAGGGCAGTATTTTGACCAGTATCGGGATGATTGTAGGTATTGTGACCGGGCATGTGGGCAGTTGGATGGTGAGTGGCAAGATTTTTGATTACGCCGGAATTCAGATTCAGCCATGGACGTTCTTCTACTCGGAGGTTTATATCATGCTGGGAGCATTGATTCTGGGAGTTGTTGCTTCGATCTGGCCAGCACTTAGAGCCTACAAGGTGCAGCCATTAGAGCTATTCCACTCATAAGGCAGGTGAAGTGAGGATGAAAATGAAAATGGTTTGGATGGCCGTCATTTGCGGCTTGCTAACATCAGCGTGTGGAACGGCTCCGCAATCACAAATCAAGTCAACGGGTGGTGCTACCTTAGCGGAACTGGAAAAGGGGAAGGCATCTCAGGCGTCACAAGCCCATGAAATTCCGAAGGTGCAGGAGCAGCAGCCAGAACAGCAGCAGCCACAACAGTCGCAGCAACCGCCACAACAACAGCCTGCTCCCAATCCAACTAGCACACCACCACCAACAACAATAATAACAAACCAAAGCTCGCCACCAATACCGAACAAGCCGGTTCCAGCAAAGAGTCCCGCTGAATCGGTACCGAAAGCCATGTCCAACCCGAAGCCGGTATCCCAAACAGTGGCCGAATCAGTGCCCCAATCTGTAACCCAACCAGTGCCTGTTCAACAGCCAACCTCTCCAGCAAAGGTGTCCGAGAAGAGAAGCAACCAATTATCGTGGAATGAGTTTTTTGATAACGAGCTACAAAATACACCCTCGCAAAAATTCTGGGATCTGCAAGGACGACAGGTCGTGATTGACGGGTTTATGGGGGAGGTACTATCGTTTGATGGAGGTTGGTTTTTGTTAATACCGGCACCAGGAGCAGAATGTCCGTTTGACAACGGGGACGAGACGTATTGGAACAAGATCATGATTGTTTTTGTCAAAGAAAAAGAAGGGCTGCGTTTTACAGGAGGGCCCCTTCGTATCACGGGTCGTTTAGATGTGGGGATCAAAGTGGATGAATCCAATTACAAAACCATGTTCCGCCTGTATGATGCAACTTTTGAAGAAATCAAATAAACGGTCATGACCGTTTATTTGCTGACCGCGAGCAGTCACATCAACCTTCATGAAAAACGTCGAGACGTTTTTCACAGAAAAAAATAAAGCCAACCATTTCAGCTTTTATCAGCTAGAAGATGGTTGGCTTTGCTATTAAGTGAACAGCTTCTTACTACCTCTTATCCATGGTATGTGGCGAATGCGATGATTCCTTCGTTTTCATCAAGTACAAGCTCCACTGCGGCAGCATACGGATTGCGATGCAGTTGTGTTTCGAGCCAAAAACGGATGGCTTCGATGAGATTTGCCTCGATAAAAACCTGTTTTCGCTCCAAAACATATACCTCAGCGGAGAATCCATAGTCTTCATCCCACATGAGCTCTACAGATACAGCGTTCGGTTGGATCTGCTTTTTGGATGCGACTTGCAGACAGATCGCATTTACCAATTCTTGCTCGGAGATTTTTATCTTTTCCATGACTCAAGTTCCTGCTGCTTTCTTTTTTGTTCTTTGTAATAACGGTACCCTTTGCGAACAAGGGAGAATAAGAACACGATCGCCAATACATTGATCATAAAGCCAAGGATGGATCCGAGAATACCCAGGTTACCAAGCAAGGCACCAAACAACAACCCTGCAATTCCCCCATATAATAGGCCTTTCATTAAACCTTTGCTTGTGGATTTACCTACGGAAGTTGACTTCGATGGTGAATCAGGACTTTTATTTGTTGTCGCATTCACGTTCTGATTTGTTTGATTCTGTTTAGGTGTTACGTTAGAATCATACGTTTTCGTACCAGATTTGTAACCTTTCTTCGCTGCATCAGCGTGATCATAATTGAGACCGACTGGCGCAAACACGAAAGCAACTGCAATCAGTAGCATGATTAGTTTTTTCATGGTGTGTAGGTTCCTCTCTCTTCTATTAATTGATTTATACATATAATTCTAAAGTAATATCCTCAATTAATCAAACTGAACTAGTTGGATGATTTGGTTAAGAAGAGTAGGAAGACACCTTTGCCCGAACTTTTTTAGTGACGATGCCAAGATAGAGAAGGAAGAACAAGAAGAGAACGCCTTGAGCGATAATCGCACCAGAAATCGATAATCCAAGGTAGATGAACAAGTAGTAGCAACCGGATCCGATCAGCATCAGCAAGTTCTCCACAAAGTTCTGTACGGCGATTGTTTTGCCAGACCCAACTGTTTTTTTTCCTTCTTCCTGTAATACGGTATTCATCGGTACAATGAAAACTCCACCCATAAAGCCAACGGTTAACAGGAACAGAATAGCGATTGCAGTTACATGGAACCAGGGGAAGAGGAAAATAAGAACCATCATGCCGAACCCATAAAAAGTGGAGCGATAAAACTTCTGGAGCGGGATTAGCTTGGTCGATGTGATAGCCCCGATAATAATACCGATGGATGTAGTTGCAAGGATTAGAGAGACGGCAATATCATTTGCTTTAAAACCAAGTGAGATCGGAATCCAGGCAAGAACGGCAATTCGCATTACGGCAGAAGTCATCCAGAAGGAACCAGTTCCAATCAATGATAGGTTGGTCTCAGGCTTCCCAAACAAGAGTCTGGTATTAGCAAAAAAGTTCCGGGCTTCACGTCCGTAGCGGATGCTGTTGTTTCCTCTCATACGTGGGATAAAAGCGGTCATCCCGGCAGACAAGAGATACAAAACCAGGCAAATGAGTGATGATTGCAGTGTGCTTACCATGGAAGCAATCGCTCCGCCGCCACCAATCCCCGTCAAAATCGCGATGATTGTGTAGGCTTCAATGCGTGCGTTCGCATGAAATAACTCGGTTTCATTTTGCGTAAGCTCTGGCAAAATCCCGTATTTGGCGGGAGAGTACACGACTGCTCCCACCCCAACGGTAAAGTAACTGAGCATCAGCATCAAAATATTGGAATGATCTGTAATGAGTAGAAGGATGACACCAAGTACCTTGATGATATTTCCGATCACGAGAACAACCGATTTTGGCTGTTTGTCGGCGAATGCCCCGACAAAAGGAGCCAATACGATATAAGGAATAAAGAATGCCATTGATACAAGTGCAAGTGATACGGGAGAAAAGCCGTTTTCCGTGAGTAAGTTTGCGATGACAAACAAGATCATATTATCAGCAAAAGCAGATAGGAACTGAGTAAAATAGAGCGCCTGCAACGGTTGTATCCGAGGCTTCATAGGCTTTATTCCCCTTTTTCAGCAATTTGTTTGATCGTTACATAATCAGTTTTTCCGCTACCCAATAAAGGAAGAGCATCTAGTACTCGCAAGGAGGAAGGGACAAGTAAAGGTGAATATCCTTTCTCAACCAGGAATGTCCGGAACTGATCGATACGAGCAGCAGCGTCGGTAGTGAACAATATGATTCTTTCACCTTTTCGTTGATCACTTACGGAAACGGTTGCTACTTCAGAATGACCAAAGCATTGGGAAGCAAGTTCTTCCACGAGATTAAGTGATACCATTTCTCCACCAATTTTTGCAAAACGTTTGAGGCGGGACTTAATCGTTACATACCCTGCTTGATCCAATTCAACCAAATCACCTGTACGATACCATTCCTCTGCAGGTGTGAAGCCTTCTCCGTGGATCAAATATCCTTTCATCACATTGGGCCCTTGAACCAGCAGGTGTCCACCATTTGCGATGCCATCAACTGATTCCAGTTTGTATTGAACCCCCGGCAAAAGTCTGCCGACTGTGCCTCTTTTGTTGGATAGTGGAGTATTGAGCGAAAGAATCGGTGCTGTTTCAGTTGCACCATAGCCTTCGAAAATCCGTACACCGAATTTATCCTGCCACAATTGTCTTACGTCGTCTTTTAACTTCTCAGCACCAGCAAAAATATAGCGCAGGGCATAATAATCGTATGGGTGGGCATATCTTCCGTAGCCAGCCAAGAATGTTGAGGTACCGAAAAGAATACTTACATTTTGATCGTAGCAAAGCTCAGCAATGACTTTGTAATGAAGCGGACTTGGGTAAAGGTAGACTGGGACACCTGCTACTACAGGAAGAATCGTGCCTGCCGTAAGTCCAAAGCTGTGAAACATCGGGAGTGCATTCAAAATTTTGTCCTTCGCAGTGAAGTCGATAACACTTCGAACCTGCTGGATATTGGCAAAGAGGTTGTCATGAGAAAGTACTACGCCTTTTGGTTTGCTTTCACTACCCGATGTGAAGAGAATCAGTTCGTTGGTTGAAGCCTGAGCCTTCGTTTTAGATAGATAGGAAACAAATGCAGAAGCTTTATCCAAACCTGTAATAAGCCCTCTGATGTCCTCCAAATATAGGATAGACACTTTCTCCTGTAAGCCAGCAATCAGGTGATCCAGTTTTCCTTTCTCAATGAATTGGCGAGATGTAATCACAGTATTCACTTCGGCTGTTTCACAACAATCGAGCAGCGTGCGTACTCCAAGTGAAAAGTTAAGGATTGCTGGTGTTTTACCGATGCGAAACAGTGAAAACAACGTAGCTACATGGCCTATTGAGTTAGGGAGAAGCACACCCACTGTTTGATTGCCTGTTAACAGGGATCGGAATTTATTGCCGAGCATGTAGCTGGCGATAAGAAGTTTACGATAATTGACTGAGCCCGTGATATCTTTGGCGATCTCTGTGCCATGACCGTGTACGCTTGCTGCTTCGATCAATTCGTTGAACAAGTTGATGTTGGCTTTATGACGGGCTTGGAAAAGTGCGTTTTGCATGGTGCGCATAATGAAGTCGCTGGCATTCGCTTTTTGTTCTCTCATGGAGACGTTTGGCTGTCTTTGAAGCGTGAATGGTTCCGATACGGTAACAGTTACTTTTGGAAACCAGACAAGTCGCATTTTTCCTTTCAAGTAAGAGAAGGTGGAGCGTTCTAAACCGTTAATAATGATTGGATACACATTGACACCGGTTTTCATGGCGATGTAGCCGACACCGCTGTAGATTTTCATCAGGCCGCCTGTTCTCGTAATACGGCCTTCCGGGAAGATGACGAGAGATTCGCCGTTGTTGATGGCCCGAATCATGTGACGCATGGAGTATGGGTTCATTGGATCAACCGTGATGTGTTTACGAAACTTCAAGAAGAAGGAAAACTTTTTGGCGATCTCGGTATTTGCTACGAATGTGACTTGATGCGGGAGGAATAAGAACAATACAACTGCGTCGAGTAACGATACATGGTTGGGTGTTAAGAGAACAGGACGGGAAAAATCGATTGTATGAATGCCTTTGAATTGAATGCGATAAAGAAGTGATAGGAAGAACTTTACGATCGAAAGAAGGATAACCATATGAATCCTCACCTTTACAAAATAAAGTAATTGCTTATGTCTTAATTCTATCGATCGAGGGTTTTTACATAAGTACCAACTTTTATTGGTACCTAGTCGTTAGTACCAGATACTAACGATCTTAGTCATTAAGACTAGGTATAAAAAACAACCTCCGATGAAGAAGGTTGTTAAAACAGCTTTTTACGCTTTGCTTTGGCTGCGGCCTCTTTGCTCGTTTTGGTGCCCAATTTTTTGAGGATCCGATTGATGTGGTTTTTGATGGTTCGTTGCGTGATATGCAAGGTTTTTTCGATTTGTGACTGGGTCTGTCCCTGGTGTACCAGATGCAGAATTTCCTTTTCGGAAGGGGACAACAGCTTCTGGTCTTCTTCCTGCTTCAGGCGCAATAGTTCGTTTCGTAAAGCAGCCGCAGCGGTTGGGTGAATAGCCGATTGCTGATGGTATGCTGAACGGATCGCATCCGGGATTTCCCGAAAGTTGAGCTTGCTGATATAGTTCACGGCTCCCGCAGAAAATGAATCGACGATGACCTCGTCGGCTGTCAGTGAGGTTAGCATGATGATTTTATAGTCTGGTTTGATGGAGGTTAGCTCCAGAGCGATTTCAATGCCATCCAGATTGTTTTCTGTCAGGTTAATGTCCAGTAAAACAACATCTGCCTCGATTTGGCCAAATAGCTCCAATGCTCCCGCTTTTGTGTCCGCCGTTCCAGCTACAGTTAAATCTGCTTCCTTGTTTACGTAATCAACTAATCCATTACGCCATTCCTGATCATCTTCAATAACCAGTACCCGTATTTGGTCCATGGTGACTCTCCTTTAAGATTAAGAATTAACTGGTATGTACCCGTTTTAAGGGGAAGTAAAGGTAAATTGTTGTTCCTTCGTCCTTCACACTTTGAATCTCAAGGTCTCCTTGGTGTTTTTGCATGACATTGTAGCAATACGATAAACCCAGTCCGAAGTTCTGTCCGGTTTTCTTTGTGGAGAAGAACGGGTCTAGTACATATGGCAGATTTTCCTTTGCAATACCTGTTCCCGTATCTCCGACAATGACGACCAAATGTTTTCTCGACAAGTGGGTCTGGATGGTAAGGGTACCTCCTTGTTTCATTGCCTCGATACTGTTCATCGAGAGATTGGTCAGTACCTCACGAATATGGATCGGGTCACAAGTTACTTCTACTTGTTCATCTACGTCAAGGGCGACCTCTACCCGAGACTTCTCCAGATAAGGTCTAATATCTTGAAGAACACGATCAACGATGGAGCGAAGCGACAGCGTTTCTTCTTTTAACGCGATATCTTGAATTTGACCTTGTATCCTGTTTACCATGTTGAGAATATTCTGGGTCGATTGCATGACAATCTTCATATCCCGCTGCATTTCCTGCTGTTTTTCATCGGAAGCATAGGACTGAATTCGGTCGGCGTATAAATTGATTTTCCCTAATTCATTCTTGATCGTGTGATTGACGATGGCAGTACCTGATGTCATGGCTCTCAGCGCGCTGTCGAGGCGGCGTTTTTCCAGCCGGAGCTTCACGCCGAGCAAGCCATATTTGACGCTGATGTATAAGAAAAGAACGAATTGAATGCCGACGATAAGTGCATTGTAACGCCAAACATCATAATTGTTAAACGTGCGCATGACGTAGAGCAATGTAAAGACGAAAAGCAGCGGCACAATCACAAGGATATTATTGAATAGCCGGTTTCTTTTTACGATCGGATCTTTTTCGATTCGATACATATAAACGAGCAGAGCACAAGAGCTGACGAAATACGGAATCACCCAACTGACCATAATCCCGTAGTGAAATTGAAGTATCGGGTAAATGGGTGTGATGATCAGCATGATGAGTGGAGGAATGAGTGCTGTGTATTGAATGATCTTTTTTGTTTTGGCTGTCAAAAAATCACTGGAATGTACGGCAAACATGAGAAAGGCATAGGGTAATCCTGTCTGACACAGAAAAGAGGATCCCCGAGACGAACCCCAGATGATGTGAAACAAAAGCGGATTTTGTGCCGCAAGTTCACTAAAGAGCGGGTAGACATTCTCTTCCAGGACGGCCGCAAAAAAACCGAAGCCGCCAATAAAAGCCGTTGCACTGGCCCAACGGATAGAGGTTCTCCCCGGATCGGTAAAAAGGACAAGAACCGCAAAAGCCCATAAGGCGATCAGTATTGTGATCATACTCGTACTCCTACAATTGGTATGTGTATACAGGTACGCAAGAATTAGGTTGTTATTTCCATCTTATCAAATTATAAATACGCTTGCTTGTGAATCTATCCAAACACCAGCAGTGAAAAAAGAACAGCAGGCCATTGCCTGCCGTCCGTGTAGCTCTATGAAATTCGCTCCATCTGATAGTTACCACTTTGACTCATGAATTCGATGAACAGTTGGGCAAACTCAGGGTCCCACTGTGTTCCTTTTCCATCGTGTAGAATTTTCAGTGCCTTTTCAACGGGCATCCCTTTTCGATAAGGTCGATCAGAGGTCATGGCATCAAACGCATCTGCCACTGCAATTATGCGTCCAAACAGCGGGATCGAGACTCCTGCTAAACCGTCAGGATAGCCTTTGCCATCAAACCGTTCATGGTGAGAGCGAACACCGGGTAAGAGGGGGGCCATTGCATCTGGCGGTTCAATGCGTAGCAAGATTTTTTCCCCTAAAACAGGATGATATTTAATCAGGGCAAATTCTTCATCTGATAGTTTTCCGTCTTTTAACAGAACGTCATCAGGGACACCAATTTTACCAATGTCGTGAAGTAGAGCGGATTTCTTTAACAGGTTTAGCTCTTGTGTGGAAAGGCCAGCAGCCTGTCCGATACACACAGAAAAATTGGCTACCCGAAAGGAATGACCCGCAGTATAGGTATCTCGGGCATCAAGTGCAGCCGCTAATGTGGCGAAGTAACTTTCCATTAACTGATTATTCATGATCTCTCTTTCTTGTAAACCTTGCACCATGTGATTGAACCCGGTTATCAATCGAGAGAATTCATCGGAATAAATATCGGGTGCGTGTACGTCTAGTGATCCTTCCTGCACTTTGCCCATGTCATCATAAAGCTGGCGAATGGGCTGTTCGATGTTACGAGAGAGCAGCCATGCACCAAGGGAAGAAAAGCCTAGTCCAATCAGTAAAATAACACCAGCCCAACTCCAGTAATTGGCACTAATTTCTTGAGAAACTTCCAGCAACCGAATTTGAGTTGCCAGGCTAAACAGGAAAAGAGGAACCGTTCCAATCAAAAAAGCACTTAATAGAAACTTGTGTTGAATGGTCACGATCACTTTTCCGTCAAGTGAAATGTCAGATCCATGCAGGTTGCGAGCCATGCTTTGAATGTAGGCAAGTATGGGCTTGATGGCTTCTGTCGTTAAAAAGAACTCAATCAAGGCGTGCATGCTAGCAATTAAGAATGCTCCTACTGTTGCCAGACCTACATAGTAGTACGGAAGACTCAGCAAGCCTTGATTGATGTTCCAAATCGTCATTGATATTGCCGGAATCGATAGTCCAAGAAAGTGTGGGCCGAATATCCGTTGAATAGAGAGATTCGGTAATTTATGTGTCTGATAAAAGGCCATTCGAATATGATCCATGCTGGGACTAGTGCTACAAAGAGCTGTTTTAATTGGCTTCAGGTGTTTGGAGAACATGGCATATTCCAGGATAAACATGATAAGTAGTGAAATTACGATTGTGAGCAGGATATGGAATAGCTCAGAGTTCTTTATCTGCAATGTAGTAAAAATCAGTGCTCCACCTACACATAAGACTGCTATTGCCGAGCCAATGATATAGTTTCTTATCAGTATCAATAGTAAGGATCGATAAATAGGCAAGATAGACCCTTCTTTCAACAAATCTTGGTTAATAGGAAGATTGAATAGCAGAATTAACTAGTTTAACAGTAACACATTTTGTTGGAGAGTCATATGAAAATATTTCAATTAAGGGAATAGTCAGTAAAATTAATTAAGCAAAAGAAGTAAAGTATCCGCCACTTTGAAAAGTGCCCATAAAAAGTACTCCCCCTTCGAAATCAACAGAAAAAGAAATCGAAGGAGGAGTATTCTTGTAATTGTCGGAAAATCCCTTCTTTTTGGGGGTGTTGAACCAGGCTGAATGTTTATAAAGTGATATAGGTCAGAACAGAGAGAAAGAGAGATGTGATACTGACAGCAACCAATGGGCGAAGTGCTTTGCTGCGTAATTCCTTGATGTTTACCTGTAACCCTAAGCCGACCATCGCCATTGCTAAAATAAATGTGGTGGCTTTGTTGATAAAGGAAAGCTGCTGGTCTGATACAGGTACATGGCTCCCCAGCAAATAGGTGCCGACGAAGCTCATGCAGACGAATCCTGCCAGGAACCACGGATATTCGATTTTTGCCTGGTTGTTTGCGGATGGTTGCTTTTTATTGACCCAGTATAAGAAGAGGAAGCTTAAAGGAATCAGGAGAAATACTCGACCTAGTTTTGCTAGAAATGCGAGTGTGAGCGCATCCTCGCCGCCTGCTGCCCCGGCAAGTGCGACGTGGGCAACTTCATGCAGGCTGATTCCCACCCAGATTCCGAATTGCTCGGCGGTAATGGGAAGGAACGGAAGAATAAGGGTATATCCGATGGCAAAAATCGTTCCGATAAAGGCGATAATACCGACGCTAACTGCTGTGTCGCCTTCTTCTGATTTGATGATGGGAGAAATGACGGCTATTGCAGCAGCGCCGCATACACCCGTTCCGACGCCAAGCAGCAATGAAGTTGTGCGATCGGCTTTTAGTAATTTGGCCAGCAGAAGCATCAATAGAATGGAAAAAGCGACGGTGCCGATATCTCTCAGGATGAGGCCGGTTCCTTGATGGAGGATGGTATCTACGTTCAGCTTTAATCCGTATAAAATGATAGCTATGCGCAAAAGCCTTTTGGAGGAAAACTGGATGCCTGAGCGTAAGGCTTGGGGGTATCCGAAGAGTTGACGGTAAATGACAGCAAGCAGGATGGAAAATGCCAAGGGTCCAAGCTGACCGACGATCGGCAGTTGAGTCATTCCGAAGCCGATAAGAGCAATCAAGAATGTAAAGAGAACTCCCCCTGCGAATGCAGCCCCAGGAGCGAGTTTACTGGGAAGTTTCTTGTCTGAAATGGGGGGTTGGGGTAGTGACTTGCTGTATGGCAAAGATGCTTTCATGACGGTTTCACTCTCTTTCTTGAATGGGAGACACTTTCAGATTAATACGTTCTTTATCATAAGGAAAATAAATCATTATAATCGTTACGATAAGTAATCATGTATAATAGAAATATTACTTCAAGCTGGCAGGTGGTCACGTTCAATGGATCAACAATTATTGGTGTTTGTCACTGTCGTAGAAAAAAAGAACTTCTCTCGAGCGGCAGAAGAACTACTAATGACACAACCTGCAGTAAGCCAGTATGTTCAGGCATTAGAGCGTTCTTTTGGCACTCGACTGTTAGAGAGAAACAACAAATTTGTCCGACTGACCAAAGCAGGAGAAATCGTCTACCATCATGCAAAGGAAATCATCAGCTCTTACAACCGAATGAAGTATCTGGTAGATGACATGCTGCATGTGGCGAGTGGAACAATTGCCATTGGTGCGAGCTACACCTATGGAGAGTACATTCTTCCTCATGTCATTGCCAGCTTGCAAAAGAGATATCCGCTCATCCAACCGTCTATTAAGATTGGAAATACGCGTGAGATAGCTGAATCCGTGCTGAATCATGAAATTGATGTAGGGGTAATAGAAGGAAAATACCATCACGATAATCTGTACATCGAGCCAATTGCAGATGATGAAATGGTGGTAGTGGCAAGCTCCGAACATCCGTTAGCAACAAAAGATACAGTAACAGTTGCTGACTTGGCAGAAGAGAGATGGATTGTGCGGGAAATGGGCTCCGGTACCCGTGATACAACAGATCGAATGTTCGCTGTAAACAACCTGCAGCCTGCAAATCTTATGGAGTTCGGGAGTACACAACTCATTAAGGAGTCAGTGGAAGCGGGGTTAGGCATTTCACTGCTTTCCGAGGATGCGATCAGAAAAGAAGTAACACTGGGGACATTACAGATACTGCCGGCCACTATTGAACCCGTCATTCGGCAATTTACCATGATCACCCTGGCGTCCCATTTCCAAACGAAAGCAGTAGAAATGTTTGTAGATTTATTGCGGAGTTCATCTGAGGATATTGCATTCAAAAAAGGTTCAAGGTAATCTTTTAATAAGAGAATTGAATAGTCTTCGGGTGCCTGTGGAATCAGGCTGAGATTACAGCTAAGCTGCTGTTGACCGTTTGAACCTGTTGGGTAATGCCAGCGTAGGGAGTGTTGCTAGTGACCAATCGTGCACTTTTGCTTACGCAAGAGTGCTTTTTTATTTTTTCTCCCGGGCTTGCCAACGGAGTTCAAATCAAAAAACGAGTAGAGGGGAATGTCTATCCATGAAAAATCAAGAAATCTGCGCATTGTTAGAGAAGGTTCGTACGCAAAATCCTTTGGTACATAATATTACCAACGTTGTGGTAACCAATTTTACTGCCAATGGATTATTGGCGTTGGGAGCTTCACCTGTCATGGCTTATTCTAAGCATGAAGTTGCAGATATGGCGAAGCTTGCGGGGGCATTGGTTTTAAATATAGGGACACTGAACGATGCAGAAATCGAGTCGATGATCATTGCTGGCAAGTCGGCTAATCAGCATGGAGTGCCAGTCATTTTGGACCCGGTCGGAGCAGGAGCGACTGCCTATCGTACACAGACTGCACAACGAATTGTAAAAGAGGTACGGGTTTCAATCGTGAGAGGGAATGCGGCTGAAATTGCTAACGTAGTTGGGGAAGCATGGGCAATCAAGGGTGTCGATGCAGGGGAAGGTTCAGGAGACGTAGTTGCCCTTGCGCAAAAAGCGGCGAAAGCACTCCAAGCAATGGTGGTTATTACAGGAAAAGATGATGTGATTACAGATGGGGAAACAACATACCTCGTACACAATGGCCATCCTATCCTTACCAAAGTGACAGGAACAGGCTGCCTGCTCACCTCTGTAATCGGCGCATTCGCTGCTGTGTCCGAGGATAAGCTTCGTGGAGCAGTGGCAGCACTTGCCTGCTATGGAGTGGCTGCACAAATTGCATGGAGCAACCAGGGAGAGAACGGCCCGGGAAGCTTCCAAATTGAGTTTTTGAATCAACTTTCAAAGATAAATGCTGACAATATCATTGAAATGTCTTCCGTATCGAAAGTGGGTTAAATTTCAAAGGAGAAATGAGGTTGGAAAAGATGGTGAAACCATATAAGGCATTAACAATTGCCGGATCGGACAGTGGTGGAGGTGCTGGCATTCAAGCGGATCTCAAAACCTTTCAAGAGCTCGGAGTATTCGGAATGTCAGCATTAACGGCGATTACTGCACAGAATACGTTGGGTGTGCACGGAGTCTATCCGTTACCAGTCGAAGCCGTGGAGAAGCAAATCATCGCCATCGGTGAAGATATGGGTACCGATGCAGTCAAGACAGGGATGTTGTTCAGTGGAGAGATTATCCGTTCTGTTGCCGACCAAGTGAAAACATACGGATGGAACAAGCTTGTTGTTGACCCTGTCATGGTTGCCAAAGGAGGATCTCCGCTGTTGCAGCAGGAGGCAATTCAATCATTGAGAGAACACTTGCTGCCGTTGGCTATGGTCGTTACCCCGAATATCCCGGAAGCTGAATTGTTGACAGCTATAACGATTGACTCGCTGGAAAAAAGAAAGCAAGCAGCCCGTTCCTTATTCGAGATGGGAGCAAGACACGTGGTTATGAAAGGTGGTCATGCCGATGATGAGGAAACGGTCATTGACCTTTTGTTCGACGGGAAGGAATTCATTTCTTTCGAGAGCAAGCGTGTATCGACTAGACATACCCATGGAACAGGGTGTACGTTCGCCGCAGCAATCACAGCAGAGTTGGCGAAAGGCAGAAGTGTATCAGAAGCGGTCATGACAGCCAAGCAGTTTATTTCAGCAGCGATTGAAGATGAATTGGGTATTGGATTGGGTCATGGACCCACCAATCATTGGGCATATAACAGAAGACGGGTAAATGGGGTAAACCATCATGCAAATGAATAATGCAGCTTTGCGGAAACAACTGTCTCTTTACTTCATTATGGGCAGTAACAATTGTGAAAAAGACCCGGTATTCGTCCTTCAAGAGGCGATTCGAGGCGGAATCACGCTGTTTCAATTTCGTGAAAAAGGCCATACAGCACTAGCTGGAGCAGCAAAATTCGATCTTGCGAAGAAGCTTCAGGAGGTGTGCAAGCAACATAACATTCCGTTTATTGTGAATGATGATGTGGATTTGGCGATTGCCCTTGATGCTGATGGGGTGCATGTCGGTCAGGAAGACGAATCAGCCAAGGAAGTGAGGCAGAGAATTGGCGACAAAATTCTTGGCGTGTCGGCATATACAGTAGATGAGGCGAGGAAGGCAATTGAACACGGTGCAGACTATCTTGGTGTTGGTCCAATCTTTTCTACCTCGACCAAGGAAGATGCTAAAGCAGCACAGGGGCCCGAGGCAATTCAAGTGATGCGTCAGAAGGGGATTCACATCCCGATCGTAGGAATTGGTGGAATCGACTCGCACAATGCATCGCTTGTCATCGATTCAGGGGCAGATGGGGTCTCCGTCATTTCCGCTATCAGTTTGGCTACGGATACGTATGAAGCAAGCGTGAAGTTGAAACGTGCAGTTAGCAAAGGCGAATAAAAGCTTCGCATAACATACTATTGTTCGGTAATATTATCGAGATGAGTTATTCGGAATTGGCTGTTAGCAAAAATAAACGTTCGTGTTTTTTGGTGTTTTTCATTGATAATAGCAAGCGTAAACAGATTGATTTTGCTTAAAGGCGAATATAACATATAATGCACTATTGACATGTAAGCCTTTCTGCTATACCATACAAATTGTCAAAAAACAAAAAATACATTTGGTCTATTCGTATATCCTCAAGATACGGTTTGAGGGTCTCTACAAGGAACCGTAAATTCCTAACTACGAATGGGGTGAGACTTCTCATACCCATTTGACTGGTTAGGAATTTTTTTTGGGAACAGTAGAAAAATGACAACGAGAATTGGTATAAACGGGAGGATACGATGAACAAATACGATGTGATCATTATTGGCGCCGGGCCTGCTGGTATTTTTACAAGCTATGAAATGACCTTGAAATCTCCGGGATCCAAAGTACTGTTACTGGATAAAGGACACGACATTTACAGCAGACGATGTCCGATTCTTGAAGAAAAAATCAAATTGTGCCCTCCTGCAGCGGGTAAAAAGGAATATGCAGGATGTTTGCCGGCCTGTTCAATCACAGGTGGCTTCGGTGGCGCAGGAGCTTACAGTGATGGGAAGTTTAATATTACTACTGAATTTGGAGGCTGGATGACGGATTACATCAGCCCGTCCAAAGTTCTGGACCTGATTAAATACGTGGATTCCATTAACTTGGAGCACGGCGCAACTCCTAACATTACAGACCCAACAACAGAAGTCGTGAAAGATATCGAGCAACGAGGATTTGCAGCAGGTCTCAAGTTGTTGCGAGCACAAGTAAGACACTTGGGGACAGAGCAGAATCTTGAAATCCTTGCATCGATCTACGAATACCTGAAGACTCGAATTGATATGCAGTTCAAAACAGAAGTGGAAGATATTATTACGGCCAAGGATGAAGACGGTTACCGTGTTCAAGGTGTTACGTTGAAAAACGGAGAGGAATACCTGAGCGATCATGTCGTTATCGTTCCTGGTAGGGACGGTTCTGCTTGGTTAACGGAAATCTTGAAGAAAAGAAGATTAAAAATGATCAACAACCAGGTGGATGTAGGAGTACGAGTAGAGACATCCGATGTTGTGATGAGAGAGATTAACGAGCATTTGTATGAAGGTAAATTCATTTACAATACGTCAGTTGGAACCCGTGTGCGTACCTTCTGTAGCAATCCATCCGGGCACGTAGTTGTTGAGAATCACAGTGGAGTTATGGCGGCAAACGGTCATTCTTACAAAGATCCTGCGCTAGGTTCTACGAATACCAACTTTGCGCTATTGGTATCACACAAATTCACCGATCCATTTGATAAGCCAAACGAATATGCTCGTGAGATTTGCAAGAGAGCAAATGACTTGTCCAACGGTGGAGTCATCGTCCAGAAGTATGGTGATATCCTGAGAGGAAGACGTTCAACCGAATCTCGAATCAAAGAAGGGTTCCTGGAGCCTACGCTGAAAGAGGCAGTTCCTGGTGATCTTGGATTAGTTCTCCCTTACAACACAATGAAGAGCTTGATTGAAATGATCGAAGCGCTTGATAAAGTAACTCCAGGTATTGCTTCCGAACACACATTGTTCTACGGCGTTGAGGCCAAATTCTACTCAGCTCGACCAAAGCTTACAGAGGAATTTGAAACAGAGATTAAAGGGTTGTTCTGTGGCGGAGACGGAGCAGGTGTGACAAGGGGATTGGCTCAAGCGGGAGCTGCCGGGGTTTGGATTGCACGAAATATCATTAACCGTTTAGAAAAAAGAGATTAAGTTGAGAAACCACCCGTTACCGTTCGGGTGGTTTTTATCATGTACAACCACTCACCTAAACCATTGTCAAAGATGGTTGACGTTCAAAACGGAAAAGCTCAGCATCGGGATGCCTGCCTTTAATGATAAGGTCACTTAGGATTTCGGCAGCAATTGTACTATATACTGTGCCGTTCCCTCCATATACGAGTGCAAAATAACAATGAGGGTAATCCTCTTGAGAACCTACCATCGGAAGGCCATCATGCGTTGTACCGAATGTTGCTGACCAATAATAGTTTGCTCGGAGATTTGTAATCTGAGGGAACAACTCTTGAACTTTTTGTAAGAGTATATCTCGTTTATGCAGGAGCATGGAGTCCCTTTTCCCAGATTGATAGGTCGGTTCATCCAAGCCACCTGCTATGATCCGATTATCCGCCGTGGTACGCATAAAGAGATAGGGCCTAGCCGTCTCCCAAATTAAACAACGATTATGCCAGCCAGGGAAATCCTCTAGCTGCTGGGTTGCGATAGCATACGCACTAGCTAGTGCTGCATTCGGATTACGCTTGAACTGCTTTTGCGTTTCATATCCTGTGGCAATAATGGCTTTTTTTGCAGTAATTTTTTTACGGTTTTTCGTGATAAAAGTTATCGAGTCTTTTCCGAAAATATGGCTTACAATATCCGTTTCCTGAAAAACACGCATACCTTTTTTGGCACTTTCATAAACCAAACCATTGGCTAATTTGAAGGGATTGAGTTCAGCATCACCACTCCCATAAATGCCTCCAGCCCTGGAAAAGGAAAAGGTTCCTTCGATCTCTTCTTTAGTCATATATTTGACTGGGAAGCCATGCTTTTTCAGGGTGTGGTACTCTTGTTGCAGAGATGGAACATCTTGAGGGGAACTGGCTATGTACAAGCTGTCTCTTCTTTTATAGTCGGGATTAATCTCCAGAGTGGAAGCGATTTGGCCCAGGTCTTCGACTGCCTTTTCACACAGTTTGTAATAGCGCACTCCTTTTTCTTCCCCGAATGAATGAATACATGAGGTTAATGATTTGTCGTTGGTAAATTGAATGAGACCCGTATTTGCGCTCGTGCTCCCGTGACCGATTTTTCTGCGTTCAATCAATACAGTGTCAACTTGATTCTGTGTCAGGTAGTATGAACAGAGCCCTCCAGCCTCACCGCCACCGATGATAAGAACGTCACAGCGAATATCTTCTTCTAATTGAGGGTATTCGGGAGGGGAAGGAAGTGTGTCCAAGCTGTATAATTGCCCCGTTTTCAGGTTAAAACCGTTAGCAAAGCCCATAGCTGCATGTCTCCCCTTTTTCGGACACTCATACCTCTTCATAATCCCAGATAGTATTTCCTGCGGAGATGAGTTAATTACAAATTGCAGGGAATAAAATGAAAGACCCCTACTCCAATCGATGTGAAGTGGGGTCGATAATTTCAGTACATCTGTTAGATTGCTGCTTGCAACAAATGCTCCCTGCAGAGTTCCGCACCTTTTTCCAGAGCTTGTTTGTTCAAAGGAATCAAGTGATGTCTGCGTTCAGGGAGTACTTTTTTCAGTGACTCCAAAATGGCATCAATGGAGACAGCTTTGGTCAATTCGATAAAAGCTCCCAGCAAAATCATGTTCGCAATTTGCGTATTTCCGAGTTGTGCAGCGATGTCGTTCGCAGGAATCTCAATCACTTGAATATCAGTGCGAGTCGATTTGCGATCAATCAAAGCTGAGTTTACGATCAGGATGCCATCAGGCAAAACTGTCGGTTCAAACTTGTCAAAAGAAGGATTGTTCAGCACAATCGCAGCGGTAGGGTGATTTACGACAGGTGCTCCAACTGGTTCATCAGAAATGATCACCGCACAGTTGGCTGTTCCACCTCTTTGTTCAGGTCCATAAGAAGGTAACCAGGAGACATGATAGTCTTGAAGCATTCCAGCATAAGCCAATAACTGCCCCATCGACATTACACCTTGACCGCCAAAGCCAGCGAGTACAACTTCATGTAACATCTACTTCACCCCTTCTTTGTCTTTGAAAACACCTAATGGATAAACAGGAATCATATTATCGTTAACCCATGTGAGAGATTCTTCCGGGCTGTAGCCCCAGTTGGTTGGACAGGTAGAGAGAATCTCAATGAGTGAGAAGCCAAGTCCTTGACGTTGGGTTTCAAAAGCTTTGCGCAGAGCTTGTTTGGTTTTGCGCAGATTTTTCACGTCATGTGTGGATACCCGTTCGATGTAAGCCACGCTATCTAATGTTGCCAACATTTCAGCTACACGAATCGGAGCACCTTGTGCCTGAGCAGAACGTCCGCCTGGAGTGGTAGTTGTTTTTTGACCGATCAAGCTTGTAGGAGCCATTTGTCCGCCAGTCATTCCGTAGATGGCGTTGTTACAGAAGATTACGGTGATATTTTCGCCTCTCGCAGCAGCATGGACGATTTCACCCATACCGATGGAAGCTAGGTCTCCGTCACCCTGATAGGTGAACACAATTCGATCCGGCAATACACGTTTCACGCCAGTGGCAACGGCTGGTGCACGACCATGAGGCGCTTGCGTCATGTCGACGTTAAAGTATTCATAAGAAAGTACAGAACAGCCAACAGAAGCAACCCCAACGGTTTCCTCCAAAACGCCCATTTCTTCTAACACTTCACCCACCATGCGGTGAACGATTCCGTGTGTACAGCCTGGGCAGTAATGGGTTTCCTTTTCTTTCAGTCCAGTTGTTCTGGTGAAAACAGGCTGCATGGTAGTTGTAGATGTGCTCATGCCATTACCCCCTCAAGAATTTGCTCTACCGATTTCAAGATGCTGTCTTGTGTAGGTACCATACCACCGGCACGACCGTTGAAGTAAACAGGTTTTTTGCCGTTTACTGCGAGTCTGACATCTTCAATCATTTGACCTGTGCTCATCTCAACGGTGAGGTATGCTTTTACATGGCCTACTGTATCTGTAAATGGTTGTTGAGGAAACGGCCACAAGCTGATCGGACGAATAAGTCCTGCTTTCAGACCATTTTGACGAGCTTTATTTACGACATTCTTCACGATACGAGCCATGGTTCCGTAAGCAACCAGGATCACATCAGCGTCTTCCGTGAGATAAGACTCGAAACGGACTTCGTTTGCCTCAATTTGCTTGAACTTTGCATCCAAGTGTTCATTATGTCTTTCTAAATCTTCCGGATCAAGGAACAGAGAGGTTACCGATTTAGCAGGTCCGTCTCCTTTTACACCATTGGTTGCCCATGTTTTTTCAGGGAGCTCTTTTTTCGGACGCTCTTTGAATTCAACAGGCTCCATCATTTGACCCATCATTCCATCACCTAATAGCATGACAGGTGTACGATATTGATCGGCTATGTCAAAAGCATCTGCCATCAGATCAACCATCTCTTGGAGACTTGCCGGAGCAAGAACAGGGAGACGGTAATCACCATGCCCACCGCCTTTTACCGCTTGGAAGTAGTCGGATTGAGCTGGTTGGATCGTACCCAAGCCAGGGCCCCCACGCATCATATTACAGATAACGGCTGGAAGCTCGGCCCCTGCCAAATAGGAAATTCCCTCTTGCATCAAGCTGACTCCCGGACTTGAAGAGGAAGTCATTACACGAACGCCTGCACTTGCAGCACCGTACACCATATTGATCGCTGCAACTTCACTTTCAGCTTGTACGAAAGCTCCGCCTACTTCTGGCAGACGCTCCGCCATATAGGAAACCAGTTCATTCTGGGGAGTAATCGGGTAACCGAAAAAATATTTACAGCCTGCTTGAACGGCTGCTTCACCTAATACTTCATTGCCTTTCATTAATACCTTTGCCATGTGTGGAGTCCCCCCTCTTTGCTACGCTGTAATTTTGGATTGTTTGACAGGTCGGAATACAGTTATGACCGAGTCAGGGCATACGATTGCACAGAAGGTACAGGAGATGCATTTCTCTTGATCAGCTACTTGTGCAGGATGATAGCCTTTTCCGTTAATGGAATCAGCTAACGAAATAATTGATACGGGACAGACAGAAACGCACAGTCCGCAACCCTTGCATATTTCTTCTTTAAATAACACCTTGGATTCTTGCATGAATAACCCTCCCTGCGGATTCTACTCCCACGGCAACTTCATATAACGTTCAATCTCGAACCAATCGTGGTTTGGATAAGTTTCTTTTGCTTGATTAGCTAAAGATGAGACAACACAACTGAAGAGAAATGGTATCTTGAGTTGTTCGGATGCAGCCTCAGTAACTTGTAAGCCCCTTTCAATATCATCCCAAGTCGTCTCCGACCCCAAGTTCGTCGTATTCACGAATCCAGTAATGGGAAGGCGAAGTGACTTTTGAATTTTGGAAACGTTTTCAACAATACCTTCTACGTGACTGATTACAGGTCGGTTTGCATTAACAGTAAACAAAACGTCTGGCTGATGTGATTGCAGTTGTGGTGCATACTGTCCAGTTGCTAATGCTCCGTCCCGATCGCCACCTACGTCAATAATCAGATGAAAGGATGGATCGTCGATGTATCGATATATTTCCCCGGAAACGACTGGCAGGTCAGAAGTGGCCAGCTCACCTTTGGGAGCAATAACGATTATCCCCTCGTTTTCGAACACATGGTTCATTTCCCTTGAACGAAAATAGGGGTTAATCACATCCAAATCAGCAATTGCAACCTGATTGCCGGCTGCACGAGAAGTTCTCGCCAAGTTAATCGCTAATTCTGTCTTGCCACACCCATAATGACCGGTGATGATTGTAATTCTGGATAACGATTGATTGGTTTGTCTGTCAAGCATGTGCATAACCCCTTTGTTCTTCCACCATCGAATTACTAATGCAACTCTTTTGCCAATCAACCAATCGTGAAAAAAATGAGGAAAAGAAAGGGTCATAAACTAAAATACTATGCAAAATGTTGCGTTATGCGCAAAAAATTGCACGCAGTCATATTCATATCGATAATATTGATTTTAATTAAGGTAAATAACTTGAAAATATTGAAATCGTTCGACTTTTCTTCGGTGTTGTTTGTGTACTATTCTGTAACTAACCAATCGGGTGTTTTGTCATATTAATGATGAACCACTAGAAAAGAGGCATCGGAATGGAAGAACAGAAGAAACAGTTCATATACGTTTTAAAGCTGGTCCCACACTTGTTCGAGCAATCCAATTGGACGAATGAAGACGAACGAATCGTAGGGGACCATTTTGCTGTCCTGAAGGGATTAACAGAGGAAGGAAAAGTTGTGCTGGCGGGGAGAACTCTTACAATGGATGAAAACACATTTGGTATCGTAATTTTAGAGGTAGATTCGGAGGAAGAGGCAAGAAATATCATGGAAAATGACCCGGCAGTCAAGCACAAAGTCATGACAGCTACCTTGTTTCCTTACCGTATTGCCCTGCAGAGACAGACGACAGGTTGAAACCTTGCTAGGTAATCAGTATTATTGAATACAAGATAATCAGACTGTTAGAGAGGGCATCTGCGTTGAGATTGACGCGTGGATGCCAGTTTTCAGTTGAGAAAGGTTGATATCAGTGGAAAACAAATCGGCTTCATCCAATTTTATAAAAAATATCATTGCAGAAGACCTGAAGTCCGGGAAGGTAGATACGATCGTTACTCGCTTCCCGCCGGAGCCTAACGGATACCTACATATCGGACATGCCAAATCCATTTGCCTGAATTTTGAAGTGGCGGATGAGTTCAAAGGGAAAACAAATTTGCGTTTTGATGATACGAACCCGCTGAAAGAAGATGTGGAGTACGTTGAATCAATCAAAGAAGATGTGAAATGGTTGGGGTTTGATTGGGACGGTTTGTTCTTTGCCTCCGATTATTTCGAAGAGATGTACGATAAAGCCGTTCTTCTTATTAAAAAAGGCAAAGCCTACGTAGATGATTTATCTGCGGACGAAATCAGAGAAACTCGTGGTACATTGACCGAGCCGGGTAAAGATAGCCCACACCGCAATCGCTCAGTAGAAGAAAATCTGGATTTGTTCGCACGTATGCGCAAGGGCGAATTTAAAGACGGTGAAAAAGTGCTTCGTGCCAAAATCGACATGGCTTCCCCGAATATCAATTTACGGGACCCGGTCATTTACCGTATTGCCCATGCCACTCACCATAATACTGGTGACAAATGGTGCATTTATCCGATGTACGCCTTTGCTCATCCGTTGGAAGATGCGATCGAAGGGGTTACGCATTCGATCTGTACCCTGGAATTCGAGGATCAACGCCCGTTTTATGATTGGGTGATTCGTGAGTGTGAGACAGTGAGTGTACCGCATCAATACGAGTTTGCTCGTCTGAATATCACCAATACCGTTATGAGCAAGCGTAAATTGAAACAATTGGTCGATGAGAACTATGTGGATGGATGGGATGACCCTCGTATGCCTACCATCTCCGGATTGCGTCGCAAAGGATACACTCCAGAAGCGATTCGCAACTTCTGCCGTGAAATCGGAGTAGCTCGCGCCTATAGCGTAGTAGACGAGAGAATGTTGGAACACTTCATTCGTGAGGATCTCAAATTGAAAGCACCTCGTACGATGGCTGTACTTCGACCACTGAAAGTCGTCATTACGAATTATCCAGAAGGCCAAGTAGAGATGCTGGATGCAGAAATTAACCCGGAGAACCCAGAGATGGGAACAAGACAAATTCCGTTCTCCCGGGAGATATATGTAGAGCAAGACGATTTCATGGAAAATCCGCCTGCGAAGTATTTCCGCCTTTTCCCTGGTAATGAAGTTCGTCTCAAGCATGCGTATTTCATCAAATGCAATGAGGTCATCAAAGATGCGGAAGGCAATGTGGTTGAGCTTCACTGCACATACGACCCTGAAACGAAGAGCGGCTCAGGCTTCACGGGTCGCAAAGTAAAAGGAACGCTTCACTGGGTGGAAGCAAGCCAAGCAGTAGCGGCTGAATTCCGTCTATACGAACCGTTAATCCTCGATGCGAAGGAAGAAGAGGGAGAAACCTTCCTGGACCATGTCAATCCGAATTCACTGGAGATCCAACATGGATTTGTAGAGCCAAACATGAAGGATTCCAAGGCTCATGACAAGTTCCAATTCTTCCGTCACGGATACTTCAATGTAGATCCGAAGGTTACTACGGCAGACAAGTTAGTGTTTAACCGAATTGTGTCGTTAAAAAGTTCATTTGAAATTTAAGAGGTTTGCATATGATAAGCTGTTGATCTTTTTGGTCAACAGCTTTCACTTTTTTAAATTGATTTACTTTCTTTCAACTAGAAGTGTGGTAAAATGAGGAAGTGTAAGTAACTAACAAATCTATCGTTTAAGGAGGATTGTATTGTGACTACCAAAATTTCAGATACTACTACTTTACATAATGGAGTTAAAATGCCGTGGCTCGGCCTCGGCGTTTGGAGAGTAAGCGAAGGAAATGATGTAGAGAATTCGGTAAAGGCAGCAATAAAAGCCGGCTATCGCAGTATTGATACGGCTGCCATCTATAAAAATGAAGAAGGTGTCGGGAAAGCCATCAAGGAATCAGGCGTTCCTCGTGAGGAATTGTTTATTACCACCAAGGTATGGAACTCTGACCAAGGCTACGAAAGCACTCTGGCAGCATTTGAAGAAAGCCGTTGCAAAGTGGGCGTGGAGTATTTCGATCTGTATCTGATTCACTGGCCAGTAGTAGGAAAATACACAGAAACATGGAAAGCATTGGAGAAGCTTTATAGCGATGGTTTGGTTCGTGCGATTGGGGTTAGTAACTTCAAGATTCATCACCTCGAGGATATCCTTGCCGATTGCCAAGTAAAGCCGATGTTAAATCAGGTAGAATACCATCCATTACTTACTCAGGATGAGCTTCTGACATTCTGCAAGAAAAATGAGATTCAACTGGAAGCATGGAGCCCTCTCATGCAAGGAAATCTCGACATTCCACTATTGCATGAGCTAGGCAAAAAATACGGCAAATCTCCTGCACAAATTGTCCTTCGCTGGGATTTACAAAATGGCGTAGTCACGATCCCTAAGTCCATTACCGAGAGCCGTATCATTGAGAATTCGAATGTTTTTGATTTCGAGCTTAGTGCAGATGACATGGAGAGAATTTCTGGTTTAAACCAAAATAAACGTTTTGGCCCAGACCCGGATCATATTGATTTTTAATTCTTGATTCCTGCAAAAAAGAAAGCCACAGAGACGGTAATTCCGTTCCTGTGGCTTTATAAGTTTTGGTTTACTTATGTGATGACGAGCAGTTCTCGCCGAATACATTCTTTTACTTCATCTAACAAGGCACTGCGTTCAGCATCCGTAATCCCATGAATATGAGAGAGATACGTATGGGTTAGATGGCGTACTCCGCAGAAGCGAAATACTCCCTCATCGACAACCTGACTCATACTGGCAAGCATTCCTGAGCTTCGGTAGTCTTCTTCTCGGTTGTTCGTAGTAGTAAATAAAAATATCTGTTTGTCTGCAAACTGTCCAACCAGCTTGTTGTCTACAAACTGATAGGCAAATCCATAGGTAAAGACACGATCAATGTATCCTTTGAGAATCGCAGGCATGTTCGTCCACCAGGTTGGGTAGATGAAAATCATTTTTTCTGCCCAGCGGATATGCTCTTGTTCTATAGCAATATCAGTTGGCACCGTGCCTGGAATGGGTATGTGATTCGGGTTGAAGTTCATTTGATATAAATCTCGCACTCTTACTTGATGTCCAGATGCGGTCAACTCGTCTTTGACTGTTTGAAGGATGGCATGGTTATAGCTGGCAGGGTTATGATGCGCTATCACAATTAGACAGTTCATGTGAACTCTCCTTTTTCTTGTAAAATTTTCACAACAGAAAGAAACCTCTCCAATTCGTGAATGCTGGTATCAATTTGTACACGGAGTTTTTTCAATTCTTCCAGTTTTGTAAGGGCCAAGCCTTCTTTTAACTCATTAAGCTGAACATCTTTGCAGCCTAGTCCGTTTTTTTCCAATGCGGCAATTGTTTTTACTTGCTCCAGGGTAAATCCTAGTTCTTTCCACTCTAAAATGGCACGGAGCAGCTTCACGTCCTGCTCTGTGAATACTCTAATGCTGTTTTGGCGATTTACCTGAATCATCCCCAGTTTTTCGTAGTAGCGGATGGTATGGATGGAAATGTTCAGCATTTCTGCAACTTCGCTAATTTTGAGAAGCATATGTGCGCACATCCTCTCTTAAGTTCATCATAAAAGCTAGAGTATACTCGAGGTCAAGGGGGGGATTTGCTAAAGGTCTGTTTTGCCTTATGATGAAATAGTAAATGGATATTAGAAAAGCTAATTCGGGAAGTGTTATGATGAAAATTCTCAAAAATGATTGGGCTCAATATTTGAACCAAGAATTTGAACAGCCATACTATTTGCGGATTCGGGAAGTTTTGGTGAACGAATACAATTCGGGTCCGATCTATCCGGATCGCTACGATATATTTAACGCCTTGAACTACACTTCGTATGAAGAAACGAAGGTTGTCATTCTCGGACAAGATCCCTATCATGGTCCAGGACAAGCCCATGGCTTAAGTTTTTCTGTGAAGCCTGGGGTTCCCGCTCCGCCATCTTTACAAAATATCTTCAAGGAACTGCAAGCTGACTTGGGGTGTACGATTCCGAATCACGGACACTTGGTCTCGTGGGCGAAGCAAGGAGTTCTTTTGCTGAATACTGTCTTGACCGTTCGTGAGAGTCAGCCGAACTCACATAAAGGAGTTGGTTGGGAGACCTTTACAGACAAGGTGATTACCACATTGAATGACCGTGAACAACCAGTCGTATTTATTCTCTGGGGGAAGCATGCCCAAGACAAGCAGCAGTTGATTACGAAAAATCATCACTACATTATTCGATCACCGCATCCAAGTCCGCTTTCATCGCATCGAGGATTTTTTGGCAGCCGTCCTTTTTCCAAAGCTAATCAGTTCCTTGAGAAGACGGGTATCGCACCAATCAATTGGCAGATTCCTGATTTATAGAGGAAAGAAAAACTAACGAGTCTCTCTCCCGGTAAAAGGAAAGAGGCTTTTCGTGTTGAAAGGTATTTTCAGGAATTGATAGGTAAGCGGAGGGAAGGAAAAGGATGTCCATTCATATTCGCAAGGCAAAGATGCAAGACAGTAAAAGACTCAGTGAGTTGATGGCGCAACTAAGCAGGCATGAAGTATCGGAGCAGGAGATGATGAATCGAATCGAATTTGTGGAGAGTAGCCCTTTCGATTCACTGTATGTTTGGGAGGAAAATGAGCGGATTTATGGTGTGATGTCGTACCGTATTCGTGAAAACATTGAGGATGTCACGAAATATGGGGAAATATCATCTATTGTTGTTGATCAAGAAGCACGTAGAAAAGGAGTTGGCCGCCAACTGATGGAATATGCCGATCATTTGGCAAAAGAACAAGGCTGCATCGGTACGTGGTTGGTTAGTGGATTTGGCCGGGAAGAAGAGGCGCATCAATTTTACAAAGACTTAGGCTTCAACATCACAGGTTATCGGTTTGTAAAAAAGTTCAGATAACAGATAGAAGGGACATGAATGAGCACCTATCGTAAAGTCGTACTGATTATTATCGGTCTCGTCCTGATCGTTCTGACAGGAGCTGTCGGGTTCAGTTACATTGATAACATTCCTTTTTTTGATGCGTTTTGGATGACAACGATCTCCCTTCTTACGGTTGGCTATGGAGATGTAATTCCGAAATCATTCGCCTCGAAAATATTTGCACTTATTATCATTCCTATCGGGGTAGGACTTGTAACTTATGCACTTGGAGCAGTTGTGGCCAGTATTGTGGAAGGGAAATTATCCAAGACGATGTGGAGGAAAAAGATGAATCGCTCCATTACCCAATCAGAGAATCATATCATTATTTGCGGGCTAGGAAGGGTAGGGCATCAAGTGGTTGCTGCCTTGCTAGAGGAAGCCGTGCCTGTGGTCGTCATTGACCGGGACACCACACACCTCGAGGGATTGCCCAAAGACGTACTGTTTATTGAAGGTGATGCCACAGAAGACCGTGTGTTGCTGGAAGCGGGAATTGAACGAGCGGCTGGATTGGTTGCAACTTTGCCGCAAGACGCTGATAATGTATTTATTTCTCTTACAGCTAAAGGGATCAATCCAAAAATTCAGGTCGTTGCTCGTGCAGAGAGGCCAGAAACAGAGGAGAAGCTGCATCGGGCAGGTGCTGACAAAGTCATTAGTCCTTCCAACATTGGCGGCAAGCGAATGGCCATGTCGATTCTGAAGCCAATCAGTGTGGATTTCGTAGATACCATCTTTCAAGCCAATCGGGAAGAGTATAATGTGGAAGAAATCATCGTGCAGTCTCGCTCTCAGTTGGTGGGCCAAACCATCAAGGAAAACCGGATAAGAGAGCAATTCGGAGTAACCATCGTTGCGATCAGAAGGGACGAGCGTATTATCAGTAACCCGCATGCAGATGAACCCTTGAAAGTAGATGATCTGTTAATTGTTTTTGGAGCCAAGCACCAATTATCAAAATTTGAAAAAGCAACCAAAGGATAAAGAAATGGACTCTGCTCGCATGCCAGGCGAAACAGAGTCCTCTTTTTATTCTTTTTTGTCGCAAGAGCTGGAGCCCATTTAGGATGGATTTTAGATTACATTCAAAGATTTATATACCTCGGAAATGCAATTCCTACTTATATATGCAACCTCTCTGGCACCATTAAAAGTAGCAATAAACGTCTGTCCAGATTGGTATACTTTACAAACATTGTTTAAGTTAATAATAAAACTTCTATGAGTACGGATAAATATATCGGGGTTTAATCTAGATTCTAATGATATTAAACTTTCCTTGATACTAATCACTTTTATTTTAGAACCGTTATTTATATAGACCTTTGTTTCCCTATTTTCAGATGAAATAAATAAAATATGATTTTGGTCGACTGATTGCACTTCACCCATGAGTCGAAAACCAATTTTATTATTTTTCATAAACAAAGAATCATTAACTCCTTTTTGATATAAAGCAATTTTTTTTAGACAGCAAAATAACCGTTCCTGAGTAATTGGTTTTACTAGGTAATCAATAGCTTCCATATCAAAGGCAAATGAAGCAAATTCTGTGGACCTTCCAATCAAGACCATCCCCATCTGAGGAAATCTAATATGTAGTTGTTTTACTAAATTAATACCATCTATTTTAGAGGAATCAATTTCTAAAAATATGATATCAGGGTTCAAATGCACGACATAATCTTTTATTTGTTTTCCCTCTCCTGTTTCTCCGATAACGTCAAGCTGATTTTCTCTTAGAAAGGAGACCAGATTATTACGAAATTTTTGTTGACTATCAGCAACGACTGTTCTACAAAGCATAACTTCTCCTCGCTTGGAATTTCTCATTTACTAATTTTGATTATTTATCTTCGTAAATAAAAAGCTTATCCAATTACCAATAATAACCATAAGTTTAATGTAAGTCAAAGAGTCAATTTCTAATTTTTTACATTCGTCTGTCGAAATTTACATTTAGTAGTCGAATACAAGCTTTTTGTAGCAAACTCAATTACAAAATTAGTAAATTATTATAAAATTTTCCCTGTTAGGAAAAGGAGGTGAAGACATAATGTTTGAAAAGTTAACAAGTGCTTTTGGGGTTACGCCGGCATATGTTTCATGCGCTGATAGTGCATACAAAAAATGGACTACTAAATGCCATACTACTTACTCAGCATGCGCTTCAGGGAGAATTAAACAAGATGCCCAAATCGACACAAGAAGCGGAGAAGTATGCCAATGGGGCTCAAATACGTATGGTTGCTGCTCCTAAAAGGTTCATAGTTTCTCGAAATCAAGCAAAGTTAAAAGGGAGAGCCCATGATGGCCTCCTTTTTAACTAGTAATTTAAGGATGATGGTGAACAAGTGGTTTATGCACATTATGGTTTTGCTTTTTTATGGGGAATCGTATTAGTTGGAATTCTACTTCAATTCAAAAGAATGAAGACTGAACTTTCTTTTTTACCTGAAACACATCAACAAAATAGATTTAGATCTAGTTTTACAGGGATAAACCTTTCCTCCATTATTGATATTTCAGCCTATCTAAATTATGAGCGTAGTTTAGTAATTGTTGCTTCACCCACTTGCTATTCTTGTCACCATTCGGTTGAAGAAGTGCTACATTTGAATATTAACAAACAAGTTAATTTTCTTTGTCTTCTTGAAAATTCACCTTCGGAGGAAGTCGCAGAGTTCAACGAGGCTTATAAAGATCAAGTGAATATTATTCCGGTTGACCCTTTCATTCTTTCGCAATGTAAGATCATAAGTTTTCCAACTATTTGGGTGATAGATGAAAATGGAGTAATTTTAAAGGAGTTTGAGCTACCGGAAAAGGCAATTGATTACATAAACAAACATAAAAATAATGTATTGGTGTAAATAATTATGAATTCATACTTGGCAAAAGCAATTTTATTTGTATGGCAAAGTTCAAAATTATGGGTTGTTTTTTCCATCATATTAACCCTGATAATTGGTTGCATTCCTTTTGTTTCGTTATGGGTTACCAAGGAAGTTATCAATCAAATATCAAATGTATTCCAAAACAATTCAAGAGAATACGACGTACTATTCTGGTTATTATTATTTCAATTCATGTTAACCATACTGATAGCTATTTCCTCTAACTTTAAGCAATACCTTGACTTGTCAACTGAATACAAGATAGAGCATGAAATGAAAAGGAGAATTTATAAAAAAATTACATCAATAAGCATAATTCATTTTGAAAATCCCGAATTCTATAATCATGTTGACAGGATAACTGAGGGTGGTGTTCGATTTCTTTCTCCAATACGGAGCTTTTTTAATGTTATTGAGTCGGCGATAAGTTTCGTTTCGTTTTGTGCATTTTTAGTGACCGTTCATTGGAGTCTAGTTGTTGTTTGTATTTTGACAGTTTTTCCGATTTTTATGGTTCACTTACGATTTGGAAAAAAAAGATATAACCTTCATGTAACTCAAACTCCGTTACAACGGGAGATCTCATATTATTCATATTTGCTAAAAGATAGACAAGTTGCAAAGGAAATTAGGTTGTTTGGGCTATCTACTTTTTTAATAAACAGGTGGTCTTCAAAATTTATTAAGAATGCAGAAGAATCTCAAAAACTGACATTCAAAACACATGTAGCCAGTGTTGGAATAGAAGGATTTCAAGCAGTTTTCTACTTAGGAATAATAATTTGTATGGTCTGGTTAGCTCAGATTATTAAAATGAGTATTGGTGACTTTATAGCTATTGGACAAGCTATCCAAGGAACTCAAAGTTCATTAAATCGACTTTCTGAATCGTTTGCAAAAATATTTGAGGAAAAGCTATATATAGAAGAATTTTTCAAATTTGAGGAATATCATAATACATTAATCCTTAGAAATATTAGGGAAAAGGTGTTTCCGCAAATTACCGTAGATGGTATCCGATTTGAAAATGTTTCTTTCACATATACTGACAACAGTGAAAATATTTTAGATAATATTAATTTACATATAAAACCAAATGAGAAAATTGCTATTGTGGGAGCGAACGGTTCTGGTAAGACTACATTAATCAAATGCTTATTAGGATTATTCCCTGTAACGAAAGGTAAAATATTGATTGATGGAGTTGATATTTCTGAGATTGACCCAGAATCATTGAATAGAAATATGACTGTAATTTTCCAAGATTTTATTCGATACAGTTTATCCATTCGAGAAAACATCGGAATATCAAATGTTGATTTTATCAATGATTTTGAACGTTTGTCCAAAGTAGCAGGGCTCAGTGGCGTAGAGACCTTTGTACAGAGCTATTCTAAAGGTTATGAGACAATCCTAGGTAAGTGGCTAGCCGACGGAGAGGAACTATCGGGAGGACAATGGCAAAAGATAGCTCTAGCAAGAGCGCTATTTCGTGATAGTCAAATTATTATTCTAGACGAACCTACAGCGGCACTTGATCCAATAGCTGAAGTTGAAATATTCAACAAATTCAAGCTCCTTACACAAGATAAGTTAGCAATCTTTATCTCTCATCGAATGGCAGCATCTAGATTAGCTGACCGAATAATCGTTATGAAAGAGGGTAAAGTTGTTGAACAGGGCACCCATAAAGAATTAATGGAGCTTAAACTTGAATACTATCATATGTACCGAGAGCAAGCTCAGTGGTTTTCTGAGAATGAATTTACCGAGGGGAGGGAACCTGTCGAGTGGAAGAGTTAGCTTTATACTTTCGTTTTTTATTAGGGGTCATGTTTCTAAGTTCAACTTATTCAAAAATGAAGTATTTTCAGGAACATATTGCAACGGTAAGAGAGTATAAAATAATTCCCACCTCCTTAGTAAGGCCATTTGTAAATCTTAATATGATCGCAGAGGCCATAACGGGTTCATTGTTGTTATTGGGGCTATTTCAGAAATCCACAGTACTAGCTGCCATTTCTCTTATCACTCTCTATACCACTGCAATCATAGTTAATTTAATGCGCGGAAGAACGGAGATATCATGTGGTTGTGGGGGGATTGTTGGTAACCATAAAATTTCTTGGCTACTAGTAGTTAGGAATTGCATTCTAGTATTTATTTGTATTTGGCTTACGAAACATCCTACCGTGGTTATAAGCATTGATTCAATCTGGAACGGCGATCCTTCTAATTTTTTTAATCTACGTATTCTTCAAAGTTTACTCGTTTGTTGTACAACTCTAGTATTTTTCAATACAATTCAACAATTAATAAAACTCTCTAAAGGTATTCACACCATGTTTAAAAATTAACTTTTTAATAAGGATGATTTAAAAATGCAAGATGGTTATTTAATTTCCCATATTCTCCTATGGATTTTACTGTTGCTGCAAACACTAATTATCTATTTTTTATTAAAATTGGTTGTACAATTTCTCAATCGTTTTCGATTAGAGGATAAAAAAGTTGAAATACCCAGTTTGGTCTTGGGGCAAAGAGCACCTCTTTTTCGTGAAAAAGATCAACATGGCAGAACAATAGCTCTCGCTGAAAGTAATGGATATCTTACACTACTATTTTTTGTTCAAGATACATGCGGTACATGTAAATCTATCATTCCTCATATAAATAAGCTCTTACAATTTGATCATAATCTTAAAATAATTATGATAGCAGGAAGAATTAGTCTGCAAGATACGATGGAGGTTCCAGAAGGTATTCCGTTAATACGTTCCAATGATCTTTTTTCTTCTTACTATGTTACGAAAGCACCCACGGCAGTACTAGTTGGTCCTGCTGGAGAAGTCATCGAAATTCATGAGATTACAGAATTTGAACAGCTGCTTGCTATGTTGGATAGACAATCTGCACAGGTAAGTTAAGGAGGATTCATTTGGTTACAAGTATCCGACTGAATAATATCAAGAAAGTATATACTGGGGATGGCGTAGTAACAAACGCATTATATGGTATCAACATCCATTTCCATCAAGGAGAGTTCACAGCGATTGTCGGTCCCTCAGGCTCTGGTAAATCGTCACTGCTTAACCTAATTGGTACTCTTGATAATCCTACAGAGGGCAACATTTTATATGGACAGGAAGATTTATCGAGACTGCACGGCAGTCAGTTAGCCGATTTCCGGTTTCAACATATAGGATTTGTTTTTCAACAATTCCATTTGTTGCCCACACTTACATCTCTAGAGAATATAATGGCGCCTTTACTACCTAGACGAGTCCCTTATAACAAACGGGTTCGAGCGGAGGAACTGCTCAAGTGGGTAGGACTCGAACATAAGAAAAATGCGTTACCCTCACAGCTTTCCGGAGGTGAACAACAGAGAGTTGCTATTGCCCGTGCTCTTGTGAATGAACCTAAGTGGTTATTGGCCGACGAACCTACAGGAAATCTAGATACTAATAATTCAGAATTGATATGTAAATTATTGCGAAGATTTCAGCAAGAAAAAGGTGCAGGCATTATTCTGATTACACATGACCTCAGAATTGCAGAACAAGCTGACAGGATCGTACGTATGAGGGATGGGGAGATTGTCGAAGATTCTCGAGGGGGTAATTACCATTGATTCGTTATATTTGGAAAAGCTGGTGGCGGCAGCCAGAACGCTTTGTACTGTTATTGGCGGGAATTGTAATCATCAGCTTATCCCTTAGCTCTTTTGTTGGGCTGACAGAATCTAAACAAGGTAAGGTACAGGAAATACTACAAAATCGATGGAATCTCCCCTATGAAATAATGGTAGTCCCGCATGAATCCTCGAACAATCCACAATTAAACCAATTGATAAATCTGAACGATCTTCAGGGAATGATCGGTGGAATAAGTTTTGATCAATATGAAAAGATAAAGAAAATTGATGAAGTTGAAATTGCTGCCCCTCTATCAGTTTTGGGCTTTATGAATATTGACATCACCTTACTTGAACAAAATCTAGCCAACGTTAAGCAGCCTGGCATCTATCGGATATCTGTTGATGAGTTTGATCCAACGAAAAGAGATGGAAAACCAGTTAGAGCGTACAAGACATATGAAGTTGTAGGAAACTTCTGGCGTCCCCCGGCTGATTATAGCAAGAATGTTTATGAAATATATTCCTTTAAGCCTCAGAGACCACTTGGCACGAAAGTTTACCAGTTATTAATGGGTATTGATCCACAAGCAGAAGCAAAGCTAGTCGGTTTGAATGAGGCAACAATGACTCTTGGAAGCAGCAGATACTTCCGGCGCACTGATTTTGCAAGAAATAATATTATTGACGCACCACAGAATCCGTACTCCGAAACCTATATGCCAATCTTGATGAGTAGTGAACTTGGAACAGATCTTACTTACTCATATAAAGTGGAGCGGCTTTCTCTTGCTTTCTCCAATAAAGAAGAGGCACATCAAACAATTGAAACCGTCAAACAAAATGGAGGATCTCATTACCTGGATACTGTTCAGCCTGAAGGAGACCCCCTATTTTCCAAGGAATTTAATAGCAAGGATGTTAACCGTATTCTTCTTTCCGTGCTATCCGGTATTGATCCCCAGACTCATGTAGATTTTGCATCGACAAAGGGGGAGCAGATCAGTTTGACTGACAGTTACGTTAAGCCTGGTCAAGTCAAACTGTTACCAATTAGTAGCCCTTATCTAGATAGATGGGAACATGCTTATTATGCAACACCTGTTGCAGTAAATGTTCCAGACCAATTTAAACTATTGTCATTCTTTGACTATACTCATGCTTTCCGTAATGTTCGTTTTGATTACCCAATTAAAAATAGTATGAATCCGCAATGGATTGGATTCTATGATCCTCAGAAGTTACATTCGTCAACTGACCCAATAAGCGAATCTAAATTATGGATTTATGGGATCAACTCGTCCAGATGGGTATTGGATAAAGATAATCAACCGATTAACCCACCAACCATAGTCAACGCTAGTGGTGATCCGTATCATTTCACATCTGCTCCTTCAGTTTCTTTCACAACTTTGGAAGCAGCCAAACTTTACCTTGGCGATAAGGCGATATCTTCCATTCGTATCAAATTAAAGAATATACATGAGGTTAATCAAGAGAGCTTGGAAAAAGTAAATACAATTGCCAAAAAAATCGAGAGAGAAACTGGACTGGTTGCAGTTGTAACCTTTGGTGCAGCACCTCAGCCATCCCTTATTCATGTTCCTCAAAATGGGGGTCAATCCAGTATAGGATGGTTTGAGCAGTTCTGGGTGAAAATTGGTGGTGCTGTTCCACTTATTAAAGAGACAACAATGGGCCATACAGGTATTATGACGATAGTTCTTGTATTAGCATTAGCCTATGTTTTAGCAACCAATTCGATTACGTTGCTAACCCGATCGAGAGAATTTGGAATTCTACTCTCATTAGGTTGGAGACAAGCATATTTGGTACGAATGTTGCTCCTTGAAGCATTTATGTTAGGAAGTTTGGTAGCTATTAGTTCTTGGGCCGCTGCCGGTGTCATATTATTATCCAATGATATGCTAATCACACCATATCGTTTCTTCTCGATTGGTTTAATCGGATGGATATTATATTTATTTGGGGCGATTCCTCCCATTTGGATTAGCCGCAAAATTCCCCTGCAGCAAATGATGAACCAGGGAGAAATCCGGTTTACTGCTCAACGATATCTTGCAATTACCTCCTTGTTCCGGATGGCTGTTGGACAAATTCTTAACCGGTTATATCGCAGTATTCTCTCTATTCTGGCAATGTCAGTCCCGACTAGCCTGCTTGTTTTCTTTGCCTTCGTTTCCTTTCGTCTTCAGGGAATCCTTTATACCAGTTGGTTAGGGCAATATACTGCTGTCGAAATCGGAAAAACTTACTATGTGATCATGTCACTTTGTTTTTTTATTGCCCTTTTAATTACAACTGAGATGGTATGGCAAAATGTTACTGAACGAAAACCGGAGCTTTTACTTCTCATTTCATTTGGTTGGCCGCAGAGTGCCGTCCGGGGATTAATTCTTCGGGAAGGGTTTTTATTAGGGACAGTTGCAGCCGTGTGTGGATTGTTCCTTGGCTTTTCAATGATTTCATTTACCTATCGTGATATCCCTTGGAGAGATTTTGGTATATTGTCTGTTGCTGGTGCTGTCCCAATTATGATTGGTGCACTCAGTGGTATTATACCTGGGCAAATGGCTATTCACTTAAACTATGTACAAGGGAGACGTCAGGTCTATTCAACATCCAAAAAAACGGAGGCAAAACTACGAGTAGGGATTGCAATCGTGCTAGTACTTTGCATTTCTGTCACTGCTGGGAATGTTTATCAAGTAATGCAAAGGAATGTTAGCAATGTCGATGTAAGAGAGCCCAGTTCAACGGAAGTAGAGCAAAAAAAGATGTCAAAATTTACTCCGCACGCAGTCACTGACGGGAGCTCTGCAAAGTATGACTTAACCTTTATGCTGAATAAAGCGGGGCTTTTTTCTGCAAAAGCTGTTGTGGAAGTAGAGAATCGATCTCAAGACGAGTGGGATGACATCGTTTTTTATTTAATTCCTAACGTTTTTACTAAGAAGAATAAACCAGAATTTTTAAAAGACGCAGGCGAGGTTAAGATCGAGCAAATAGAAGTAAATCATCATACTGCTAATTACCAACTTGCGTATGACAAGTTGACCGTCTCGCTGCCTCAAAGATTACAACCAGGGGAGAAGACGTTTGTTACTATCACTTATCAATTCTCCCTCCCCAAAAATGGTTTGCGATTTACTCAGGAAAATAATTGTTATTATCTTGCACAAGCGTATCCTATGCTTGCCACATACGATAAAGGATGGAACAAAAAAGGTTATCTTTTTTTTAGTGAATCTTATCATACCAGTCATTCAGAATTCAAAGTCTCTTATCAGGTACCTCCAGGTTATTTATTTGTAAGCTCTGCTGATAATGATCCATCCGCCATGAGACAAATCGGAGATGTAACTGTCCATAAATCCAAAGAAGTATTCATAGGAATTCTAAAGGATATGGAGATGGTATCGCAAAGGGTAGGGGATGTTGAAATAAGAGTTTTTGGTAGTAAAGATAATCAAAAGGCCATAAAACTAGCGATGGAAACCTCGAGTAAAGCACTTCAAGCATTTTTAAATAAAATTGGTCCATATCCTCACAAACAACTTGATATTATTATTGATGGGATTGCAATGGAATACCCTGGAATTGTCACCGTAGGTTCAGGTACTATTACAAATTCGAAAGAGAGCATCCAATCTTTTAAAGAAACTGTTGTTCATGAAATTGCACACCAGTGGTTTTATGGAGTTGTCTCTAATGATCCATATCATGATGGTTGGTTAGATGAAGGAATTGTTTCATTGGCTACTGCAATGTACTTTTACGATGATGAAATGATGTATGAGAGCAGTTTTGACAATCTTAGAAAACAAGTAGCTCTGGTGAAGGGGAAACCTTCAAATCTACCACTAGATAATTATAAAGAAACCAAAGTAATCGGTGTTTTCTATGCCCAGCCAGCTTTAAAACTATGGGAACTAATTTCGTTATATGGGGATATTGACGAAGGATGGGTTTTTCTGCACACATATTATGAAAAATATGCTTATAAGCAGGTAAGCACTGAAGAATTTATTCGTTTTGTCACAACATATTTTCCTGTAGAGAAACACTATTTTTCTAACTGGTTACAGTTTTGAACTTGAAAAAGGATTCTATTATGGAATTTGAGAAGGTAACCAAAGGGTAAAGAAAGGACTCTGCTCGCATGTCAGGCGAGACAGAGTCCTCTTTTGCTTTCATTACTGACGCAACAGACGAAGCCCGTTGAGAATGACAAGAATTGTACTTCCTTCGTGCCCTAGTACCCCTAATGGCAAGGAGATCGACTGCAAGAAGTTGGACAAGATCAAGAGGGCAATTACTGTGATAGAGAAAACAATGTTTTGTTTGACCACACGTTTCGTCCGTCGGCTCAACTTGATGGCGGCAGGGATTTTCTCAATGGCATCATTCATTAAGACAAGGTCTGCTGTTTCCAGAGAAACATCACTGCCTGTAACCCCCATCGAGATACCGACTGTAGCAGTAGCTAGTGCAGGTGCATCATTGACCCCATCGCCAACCATGGCAATTTTGCCATATTGTTTGCCGAGCTCGCTTACTTTTTCTACCTTGTGTTGAGGGAGAAGGTCTGCGTATACGATATCAATTCCGGCCTGATCAGCAATGGCTTGGGCTGTTGATTGACGGTCACCAGTCAACATCGCTACTTTGATTCCTAACCGTTTCAGATCGGCAATCGTTTTTTGGGTTTGTGGTCGAATGGTATCACGCAGAGCAAGAATACCGACTATCCCTTGGGCATTTTCCATCAGAATCACGGATTTTCCTTCGCCAGCAAGCTGATCGATGATTGACTGTGCTTCCTGTGTGTACGCTTGATTGCCTACATAGGAAGGCTTTCCGATTCGCCATTCCTCATTTTTCAAAATGGCCTCTACACCTTTACCGGTAACTGCCTGCAGGGAACTCGGTTGTTCTAAGGTCAATTGTAATGCTTTGGCACGACTGACGATTGCTTTAGCGATAGGGTGTTCTGACAAGCTTTCGATGGAAGCGGCGATTTGCAGCATCTCCTGTTCAGAATAACCTTGGAATGCATACATATCCGTTACTTCCGGGTGACCTACTGTAAGAGTTCCTGTTTTGTCGAAAGCAATTACTTTTACATCGGCCAAATTCTCTAAATGAGTACCGCCTTTGACCAACAATCCCTTGCGTGCACTGTTCGAAATCGCTGAAAGCATGGCCGGAACGATAGAGGCGACCAGAGCACAAGGCGAAGCGACAACCAGGAATACCATGGATCGATAAAACGTTTCACTCCAGCTCCAGCCGAACAGGAAGTGTGGAGCGATCATTAATACCAATGTGGAAACAACAATGACATTCGCATAGATGCGTTCAAATCGCTCGATGAATTGCTGGCTTGCGGGCATCTCGGTCTTGGCTTCTTCAACGAGTTTTACAATCCGAGCCAACAAGCTGTTCTCATTGGATTGAGTCACTTCGATGATCAATGCGCCTTGACCGTTCAAGGTACCTGTAAATACTTCATGACCAGCTTCTTTGTCTACGGGAATTGGTTCTCCGGAGATAGAAGCTTCATTGATGCTCGAGCTTCCTTGCTTGATAATACCGTCAGCAGGGATTCGCTCACCTGGCTTTACAATGATTGTGTCTCCCACACGCAGTTTCTCGATGGCAACTGAGAATTCAGCTCCATTGGCGTAAAGAGTTGCTGTATCTGGTTTCATTCCTATTAAAGCTGTCAGGTCTTTTTGGCTACGAGCGATCGAATAGGATTCCAGTGCGCCGCTTAACGAGAAGATAAAAATCAGGAGACCGCCTTCCATCCAATAGCCGATACTTGCAGCACCCATGGCTGCAACCAGCATCAACAGATTCACGTCCAGTGCCCGCTCTTCGAGTAAAGTGGTGATTCCTTCCTTTGCTTTGACAAAACCACCAACAACATAAGCAATGAAGAAGAGTGCAACTGCAAAGTACTCGAAATTTGCTTTTTCAAAAGCCCATCCAGCAGCAATCAGTACACCACTTGAGAGGGCAGCAATGGTTTCTGCGTGCTTACGGAAGAACTGTCCACGTTGTTTGGGTTGTTTTGGACAAGAAGAGGAGGAATTGCACATAGAAGGCTGACACATCATCGGATTTTGGCAAAATTGAACCGCAGTTTCCATAAAAGACTCACCATCCTTTTTTGGTTTTTCTCAATTGATAATTGATAATAAGAATCAATATTTACACCCTTAAAATGGTACATGCTACTATCCCGAGGGACAGTAGCATGCTAACTGAGAATGATTATTGTTTTTCGTACGTACAATTTTTTTGAACTAAGGAAACATTACTATAATTATTATAATCTAGAGGGTGAAATATGTAAATCACTGGAGATGATTTTTTGGCTTTTTTTATTTAAACAGGGGTATACAGATCGTAAAAGTGCTTCCAGAGCCGGGTGTGCTTACTACCTCGATTTTTCCCTGATGCACGGTAACGATTGATTTACAGATAGCGAGACCAAGTCCGGTTCCACCTTCTTGTCTGTTTCTTGCCTCATCTACTCGGTAAAAGCGATCAAATAAATGGGGGATGGCATCAGCGGGAATTCCTTTTCCGTTATCAGTAATAGCAATTTGGGCCCAATTGTTTTCAGATTGACAGGTAATTTCTACGGTGCCTCCAGCGTCCATGGCGTGGATGGCATTTTGCAGGAGATTGACGATGACGATTTCAAGTGCAAGTGAGTCGCCCCATACCTGGATTGTGGTAGGAATATAGCGAATATGAATTTGTTTCTCCTTCTGTCGAGCCTCTATTTTACGGATCGAGTCATTGATTACCTTATCAAGTTCAACACAAGTACGATCAAGCCGCTGACGATGATCAAAACGAGCCAGTGTAAGGAGCTGGGTACTTACGTTGGACATGTGCTCAATTTCGTACAAGCATCTTTCCAGGATCTCTTTGTATTCCGTTTCACTCCTGGATTTTCGAAGGGCAATTTCCATTTCGGAACGAAGCACTGCTAATGGCGTCCGAAGCTCGTGAGAGGCATCCTGTACAAATGTACTTTGGGCAATAAACGAGCGATTCAATCTTTCTAACATTTCATTTAATCCTTTCACGAGCCGTTGCAGCGTATGGTCAATCACAGGAACCACGATTCGATGCGATAATGATTTCTCGTTAATGGATTGTATTCTTTCAGCAAGCGTTGTGATTGGGCGGAAAGCATTAAAGGTGGAGTATCCGACCACAGCCGTAATCAGCAGTACACCACCTGCCGAAATACCCAAAAAAATCAGAAGAATGTTGTGGAGGAATTCATTCGTATCCTCAAGATCAATAGCAAGTTCGAGCGTGTAAGCGGATGATCCGATGGTGAAAGGCAGACTAACCTCTCTGAATTTTGACTGTTCTCTATTGAAAAGCGGAAAGAAGGAAGGGTTTTCCTTTTGAAAATGAGCATGTTCATCTTTATAAATATTTTTAAAAAAATAGCGTCCCTCGAAATCTTTTCGAGGGAAAAATGGCGGGCGCCCCTCATGGTTATCATCGATGTCGATATGCTTTCCTTTTGATAAAACAATGCGTCCCTCTCTGTCTCTTACCTGATAGTACCCTTGTTCCCATTCAAGCTGTTTGGAAAGTCCGTTTTGATTCCATTCTGTTATCAGAGCGTTCGCCTCTGAGATCACAGTTGCATTTATATTTTGATTGATGAGCCAAGCCACACTTGCATACATGCTGACGAACATCACAGACAACACAAAAATAAGCAGAAATCCTGTTTTTACCGCAATACGGAGTGGGAAACTACGGTTCCAATATTGTTTCATCTGCATTCACCAGCCTGTAACCTGCACCACGAACAGTATGTATGACTCTTTTGTTCATCACAGATTCTAATTTTTTACGGAGGTTTTTGACATGGGCTTCGATGGTATTGGGCTGTACGTCCCATGGCTCATCCCATACTTGTTCAGCCAGTCTCTCCCGTGGAATAATTTGCTCCGGCTTTCGCAAAAACACTTCCAGGATGCGCAGTTCCCGTGTTGTTAAATCAACCGTGCTTCCCTTATAGAGGACTTGGTGTGTGGATGTATCCAGTTGCAGTTCGTCCCATTCAAGAATGCTGGAATAGTAGGCTGTATTTTTTCTGCGACGAAGTGTTTGAATTCTGGCGAGAAGTTCTTCGAATGCAAATGGTTTACAGACGTAATCATCGGCACCCTTCGTTAACCCCGCTACTCGATCATCGATGGAATCAAGAGCAGTTAATAAAAGAATAGGTACCGAACAACCATTTGATCGAATGGTTGCAAGCACTTTATCACCCGATACCCGTGGGAGTTTACGGTCCAGGATGATCACCTCATATTCTCGATCTTTTGTGAAAAGAAGGGCTTCCTCACCGTCTTGGGCCACATCGACTTGATACCCTTCTTCTCTTAATCCTTTGGAAAGGACAGTTGCCAGTCGAACGTCATCCTCGACCACTAGTAACCGCACGGAAATTCACCTCTTATCTACTGAAATGGAAGGCAATGTAAAGGAATATCGATAGATCAGTAAGGAACAGGAGATAACAGCGGATAAGATGTACATTGCTTGGATTGGTAAGTATCCTGTATCCGAACCTAGAAAAATACCGTGAAAGGTTGATACGACATAAATGATAGGAGAGAGCAAATGAACCGTCCTTCGAAAAGCGGCTCCAAAGAAAGAGCGAAAATCAGTTGTCAGAAATAAAAGGACGAAGCCATATAGCCCCATGATACCAAGACCTAGTGAAACTGTATGGTAATTTGAAAGAAACGGCACAAATATTTCATACCAGGCCAGATCCACGTATGTATCCAACAGAAGAATAACGGTATGAAAAATGGTCAGATACATCGCCCAATGAGCTGTCGTTTCATGGATGAACGGGGTGATTCCCAAGGGGGATCCTTTTTGCTTGCCAATTTGCATGTACAGCCCTGCAATGATCGCTACTGTTAACAGGACGTATGCGACCAGCCCGCTAGCTCTTGTAACATGCCATATTTGAATAGCTTGAATCGCTTCCATATGCTAACCAATCCTCCTGAATTCTCCGTCTAGTAATATCATGAAACCTTGGTACGAGTGTTTCCTGGCCCAGGCAGCCCCTTCATTTTCTCCGAGTATGAGAACGACCTTGGCGGCAACATCAGCAGCTACCGTGTCATGAGCCATGATGGTTGCAGAAACAATGGTACTGTCGGATGGTTTCCCCGTTCGTGGATCAATTAAATGATGGTTGGACACATTGCCCACACGCCATTTTCGTTTCCAGGTGGATGAGGTCGCCACAGCTCCTTTGGTGAGATGGACGACTGCTTTGTCTCGATTCGGTTGAAAGGGATCTTCGACACCAATTTTCCAGCTTTCTTTCCTCTGACCAAACACTCTCAAATCACCACCTGCGTTGATGTACCCACATCCATGTAAGGAAAGAAATTCGGAAACGTGGTCAACACACCAGCCCTTTGCGATACCTCCCAAATCAATGCCCACCTGATCGATCACCTCAACCAGTCGTTTTTCTGGATCAATGATTTGGTAGGGTAATTTGTCTACTGGATTACAAACCTCTCTCCTCTGGGAGGAGGGCCCAGATTGCTGGATTTCATCAAAGGAGGTGTTATAACCGGCCATCTGCAACTGTCGAAGAATGCCCGGATTATAAATACCTTCTGATTGGAAGTAGGCTTTTTCTGCTGCTTGCAGTATTTGCAATAAAGCAGGGGAGACTTGGACTACCTTTCCTTGACTTGAATTCAATGCGGACAGCTCGCTTTGCTGGTTAAACCGACTGCATTGAGATTCTATAATAGAAAATAGTTGGTTCACCTCAGTGATCACAAATGACTCTCTACCATCTGCAACTGACTCCAGATACATCTCAACCGTTGTATTCATCGATGAAAAGGAATGTTTAATTGTACTCATGATGCTTTTGTCCTCGTATCTGTTTGAGAGTCATGTCCAGGGACGATCTCCCACAGCCAATCATCTCCATCCTCGTCATGGTCTTTTTCATGCTGATCCCAGTCGTCGTCGTGGTTATCGTCATCATCATAGTCATCGTTGTCATCATCGAAGACGCCGTGGTCATTGCGTTTAAAGTCCCCGCGCCACCTATGCCCCCGCTCCTGTGGCGGTAATGCTTTTACATGGGGAAGAAGACTTTTTTGAGATGCAGCAGGCGACATATCGGCTGACAAACTTATCTGAGCGGGATCAGTCTGTTTTTTGGCTGAATCCAGCACGGAAATTCCTCCAATGACGGCGGCCACAAACGTTACACTGCCAATACGTACGAGCCATTTTACCATTGCTTTATTGTTCATTCGGATTACCTCCCATGATTTTGTAAACCCAGAATATAGGAGAAACCTGAATTCTACATGAAGAAACCTCTTGCTTATAAAATTGGGGCCCCGCCAGACGACACTCAGGACGTGCGAGTGTCGACGATGCAACACGGATGTTGCGTTTAGTCAACCGCCAGCGATAGCTTGTGTCGGGTAGGTTAAATGTAGTTAGTTGAATTTGCCAGATGAAGAGGTAGAATAGGGTATGATAAGAAAAGGGAGCTCTTTCCCTATTTTCGTGTGAAGACAGGAGATTCTGGAATGGGAAAAGTTGAGTTAATTGCAACATCAACATTTGGATTAGAATCAGTAGTTGCAGAAGAAGTAAAAAAGCTAGGCTATACAGATGCACAAACAGAAAACGGCAAGGTAACCTTTAAAGCCGATCTTTCTGCAATTCCACGTTTGAATTTGTGGCTCCGAACCTCTGACCGGATTCGCCTCAAGATCGGTGAATTCAAAGCAACTACCTTTGACGAGTTGTTTGAAAAAACCAAAGCACTGCCATGGGCAGATTGGATTCCAGCAGACGGAACCTTCCCGGTAGAAGGAAAATCAGTGAAATCTACCTTGTATAGTATTTCGGACTGTCAGGCGATCGTCAAAAAAGCTATTGTAGAAAGTTTGAAGAAAACTTATAAAACAGAATGGTTTGAGGAAAAAGGGCCAGTCTACAAGGTTGAGGTAGCCCTGCTCAAGGACATTGCTACATTGACCATTGATACAACGGGACCGGGTCTGCATAAACGGGGCTATCGGGACTGGATCGGGACGGCACCACTCAAGGAAACCATGGCAGCGGCACTGGTTCTCTTGTCCCGTTGGAACCCGGACCGTGTGCTTGTCGATCCTTTCTGTGGTTCAGGGACCATCCCGATTGAAGCTGCGTTAATCGGTCAAAATATCGCTCCCGGGATGAATCGGGAGTTTGTCTCGGAAAACTGGCCTACGATTCCAAAAACGCTGTGGAGAGAAGCTCGGGCTGAGACGCATGATCTGGCACAATATGACCGGAAACTGGAGATTATCGGGACTGATATCGATGGGGAAGTACTCAAGGTAGCGCGTCGCAATGCGATGGAAGCTGGAGTAGATGAACATATTCACTTCCAGCAAATGCCGATGAATCAGCTACGCTCCAAGAAGAAATATGGCTACCTGATATCCAATCCACCTTATGGTGAACGGTTAAGCGACCATCGGGAAGTCGCCAAAATGTACAAGGAGTTAGGACAAGTATGTTCCGCATTGGATACGTGGTCCTTTTATGTCATCACCTCTGATGAACAGTTTGAACAATATTTTGGCAAAAGGGCCAGCAAAAAACGAAAGCTTTACAACGGTAACCTGAAAGTGGATTACTATCAGTTTTTTGGGCCAAGACCTCCCAGACCGAAAGCACCGCTTGATTTGACTGAAACGAACCACGATCAGTAAACGTCATGGATATAGAGATAGTAGAAAAGTGGCAGTAGAGGAGGAAACATGAAACAAAGCTGTTATCAACATAAAGTCAGAACATGGATTGCCAAAGGGCTGACCGTTGCCATGCTGCTTACCCCGTCATGGGTGCAGGCAGACGATCCATCCGTCCCCGTACCGAATCCAGTAAAGCAGGCAGACGAGCAGATTGAAATCACTGCTTTTACCGATATAAAAGGACACTATGCTGAGAAAGCCGTCACTCATCTCCAGGAACTGCACCTGATCAACGGTGGGGGAGATCAGCAATTTCGTCCAGGTGAACTGATTACCCGTCAAGACTTCGCCGTTCTGTTAGCAAAGGTAATTGGCTTGCAGACGAATAACAAAGGAGATCTCCAATTCTCAGATGTCCCAGCAAATAGTCCATACGCGCCTTTTCTCCAAAGTCTGGTGGAAGCAGGGATGATCAAAGGAAAAGGGGATCGATTTGATGCGGCAGCTCCTTTGACAAGAGAAGACCTTGCCGTGATTTTAGCGAGAGTTATGGAGATCACCGGTAATACAGTGAAAGCAGACGAAAAGACGAAAGTCAGTTACACAGACGCACAATCTGTGGCTGAGTACGCTCGTGAAGCAGTCAGTACCATTGCCGAGAAAGGCTGGCTGGTCGGCAGCAAAGGGATGTTTTATCCCAAGAACAAAGTGACTCGTGCAGAAGCGGCTGTAGTGGGAGAACGAATCCTTCAGGCGAGAAGAGACCAGGCTGAACGAGGAGAGTATGAGGCAAGTGTCGACAGCTTGACCGCTGTTTCCGGGACGAGTCAGCAAATTGAGGTGAAACGAAAAGACGGAGAGAAGCTCCCTTTTACTCCGATCTATTCAATTGACCATCCAGAGTTGGGACGAATTCTCCCAGACGGAACCTTCATTGCAGGACTCGTACCGGGAAAAGGCCAGATTTCCGTCACGGTGGGCTATCAGACGCTGTCTGTTCCTGTTGAAGTAACAGCAAATGGTACCGCAACGGAGCAAACCTCAGTCGATACAACTCCATCCGACTCTCTTGCTGCTTCTGGTGATCAGATGAACTACGCACCAAACAGCTTTACGTCGGTTGGCTACACAGGGCCGCAGGATCGCTTTTTTGGTGAATTGGAAAAGAAATACCCAGGTCCAACAGGGGGAATTGTTACTCCGACAGAAACATGGACAGGCTATAATCGTCAATTTGGCCGAGAAATAACCGTGCAATTACCTGAGAAGAAGAATGTTGAACGGGTGGCACTCAGCTTTAAGCAAGACCAAAAAGCGGGAATTGTCTTGCCGAAAATGATGGAGGTAGAAGTTTCTCCAGACGGCAAGCGCTGGTCATATGTGGGGAAAGTAACTCATGCCGTATCACCGTCAGATACTACCCCGACCGTTCGTGCATTGACGGTTTCCCTTCCTGATACGGAGATTCAGGCTGTTCGTGTTCGCTTTCCTGTTAAAGTGTGGGTATTTGCCCGTGAGCTGCAGGTCTGGGGAAGTAACAGTGAGCAAGCTTCTCTGATCACGCTGCTTCCTCCGGTAAGAGAGACGGCACAGCGCATGGAAGACCGCAAAGCAGAAGATCGCATGGAAAATGTGTTGCTCGCTTATTCGGGAGCGAATGGGGAGCGGGGCTCCTGGAAATCAGAAGACTTCCTTCCGCTGGTCGGGTACATCAATCCAGAGGGAAAAGTAGTCGATCGGATGTTTGATACGGTCTTATTCCTTCCTTATCCTACGATGCCAACGACAAAAGGCGGATGGGAGTATTACCTGAGGGATGTGTTCAGGCCCGGCAGGCAGCTTGATGCATTAAATGATGCGATGAGAGAGTATAACAAGCGCCGAGGCACACTGGTCAATAACCCGACAGTTGAGAAGGTAATCCTCACTCTCCCTTACCCGAATGCGAATCAACGCAATTTCGGAAAGATTAATGAGGATCAGGACCCACTAACCTTCCAGGCTGCGGTGGTAGGGGAAGAGAAAGCATACCAGTATCGGAAACAGGCGATGGAATGGTACTTTAATCAACTGATGGATCGCTGGAATCACTCAGAGTTCGCTTATTTGAAGCTGGAGGGTGTTTATTGGTTCCATGAGTTGGTGGAAGAAGCTGCTCCTAAAGAACGGGAACTGATTTGGGATGCTGCCGAAATGGTTCATGAGAAAGCATTGCGATTCTATTGGATTCCTTATTATGAAGCGCCTGGCTTTATGGAATGGAAGCAGCTTGGATTCGATTATGCTTTCGTCCAGCCAAACTTTTATAACACGTACGATATCGCCGTCGAACGGATTGAGTCGACTCTGACAGTGACCGACAAGTATGGCATGGGCATTGAAGTAGAGGGCGATGAGCGCATGGTGCGAGACCTGAAATTCTATCAATTGTACTACAACCAGCTTATCGCTGGACATAAACTGGGAATTGATAAAAACAAGGTTCACGCATACTACTATGGTTCGAAAAGCTTGCTGGAAGCCTATTACAACAAGGAACCTCATTTCCGAGCGTTGTACGATGACACGTATAAGTGGATGCGTGGGAAATTTACGATTACCGATTACATGAAACCAGTTCAGGTTACAACGCCATAAATAGCAAACCCGTCAGCGGCTTCAAAAGCTCTGACGGGTTTCTTTATTGGATGCTCCACCGGATGGCGTGGTTTTTTAAACGATATCTGGATTGGTTTCACGTATCGGTTGTGTTTTTTTGTTTTGATTGAGCGAATTCTCTCTTCTTTCGATCAAGCGGAACAGATAGACATAGATGAGTGCGCTGATTAAAGCACAGATCAACACGATCCCGAATACGCCGACAGGGGCGAGCCATTGAGAAACCCCGATGGTCAGCGGTGCGAGGAAGCGACCCACAGAAAATTGCAAGGTAGATGCCCCCATGTACTGACCGCGCCGATCCTCTGGCGCATATTTACTGATAAAGCTTTGCGCAACTGGAGTGCGGATCAGTTCACCAAGGGTAAAAATAACCATACAGCCAAATAACATCCACACATCCGTTGTAAACGACATGGCAAACATTCCTAAACCTGTGATGACAGATGAAGCAATGAGTGAATTTCGATCAGACCATTGAGAGAACAGACGGGTGATTAGTAAAGTAAAAAGTACGACGAGTAACCCGTTAATCGCAACCATCCAGCCAAAAATCTCCGTGCTGCCAAGAGTAAATGTCCAATTGTTGAGCGAAAGCAAAGGCTGGGCAGGTACGAATTCTTTGATGTAGACACCCATGTACAAATCCATTTGCATAAAGGTAACACAGATCAAAATTCCGGCAATGATATAGAGGGAAAATGCTTTGTCACTAAAGATGACCTTGTAGCTGTTCCACTGTTCTTTCAAACTGTTCTTCGGCTCGTTTTGTTGAGCTTCTCTTGCTGATTTAGGCAATGATTCCTTCAGCACGAAAAACAGGATCACACCAAAAGTGAAATTGATGGCAAGACAGATCAACAGCAACTCCGTGCGATAGTTTTCAAAGAAAAATGCTCCAATGGCAGGACCAAGAACAACCCCGACGTTCATCGCAGTGTAAAAGGTAGCAAACACTTCCCTGCGATCTTCTTCTGTCGTTAGGTCGGCAACCATGGCGGCACTGGCAGGCCAATAGATCGAGCCACCGAGTGCCAAGCCAGTGAATGCGATAAAATCAATCCACGGGGAAGTTGAAAAAGCAAATAACGCAAACATACAGCTTTCTATGGCGATTGCGAACAGCATGGTAGGGCGTCGGCCAATTCGATCTGCGATTCTTCCCCCGATCAGACTGGCGAAAACGCCGATTAGCGGAGGTATGGTGAGGAGAAGTCCAGATACGTTTTTTCCGAAGACAAGCGTGAAATGTAGTGCCATGAAAGGAAAGAACATCCAGTAAAACACGTGGAAAATCGTCTCTCCGACAAGGCGTACTTTTAGATTCAAATCCCATTTTAGCCAGTTCAAGTCAAATACCTCCAATCTATTAATAAAAGAGTTCCCAATAAAATCAAAAAAGCAAAACTCGGGTGAGGAAAGAAAGGAGTCCTTCCGCTCGAGTTTTGCTGATGGTCGACAAACCAGCATGCGAACAAACTTCTGTTCGATGAATCATGCTGGCAAAAAAGCGAAGGCGAAAGCATCACTTTGATGTACGGATACACCAAAAGAAAGCTGTCGCCTCCATATGTCGAAACATATGAAAACGGGTGCGGATTACCAATCATCCTGCAGCTTCTTACGATATGATGAGATTTGAGGGGACGATGAAGCCCCCAAAAAGAGGCTCATCAGATCTTGGAAACTACAAAATGATTCATGAATCCAACACTCCGTTTCGTCATTATTGGTAAAAAATACTTGTTAACATCTTACGCTACACAATCAAACAAATGCAAGAAATTTTTTATTGTTTAATATTTTTTTGTATAATTGAGGTGGTACCTGTTAGGGAGAATTTCGATAAAAAAATTTTTAACTATCACTTTTTCTTTAACGTTGGGTATGATACAATTATTGTCAGAAATATCTGTATAAATTTGTGCTAGGGGGACTTGTCTAATGAAGGATCCACGTATTGTTACATTGGCAGAGAATTTACTTAATCACTCTGTGCGCATACAGCCAGGTGAGAATGTAATGATTGAAGTTCGGGGTGAAGGCGACGTACTTGCCAAAGAACTCGTAAAACAGGCATATGCTAAAGGCGCTCATCCGTATGTTCGATTTATCCACCCTTCCATTCAACGAGAGCTGATGATGGGAACGACAGAAGAACGAGCTTCTTACATCAAGAAGTGGGAAGAGCCGATGTGGCACGATATTCAGGCGATGATCGTAATTGCCGGAACAAGTAATGACAGCGAGATGGCAGATGTACCCGTTGAGCGACGCAAGCTTCAACAAAAAGTGCTGAAGCCGATGAACGATTACATAACTGCCAAAGTAAAATGGGTGCTGCTGAATTATCCAACACCTGGCATGGCACAAAGTGCGAACATGTCCACAGAGGCATTTGAAGATTTTTATTTCGACGTATGCGCTACTGACTACAAAAAAATGCATGATGCATTTTTGCCACTCCAACAATTGATGAATCAAACAGATCAGGTAAGACTTGTTGGGCCGGGAACTGATCTTACCTTCTCAATCAAGGATATTCCAAACATCATTTGTGCGGGTGCTAACAATATTCCAGATGGAGAAATCTTCACTGCTCCTGTCCGTGATTCTGTAAATGGCACAATTTCATTCAACACACCAACCCAGTACTTGGGTACCAAGTTCGAAAATGTGAAGCTTACATTCCGGGACGGCAAGATTGTTGAGGCAACTGCCAACAACACAGAGAGACTCAATGAGATTCTGGACAGCGATGAAGGAGCTCGTTATATCGGTGAATTCGCAATCGGCGTGAACCCGTATGTATTGAAGCCAATGAACGATATTTTGTTCGATGAGAAAATTGCGGGAAGCTTCCACTTCACGCCGGGTCAAGCTTATGAAGACGCTGATAACGGCAACCGCAGTACTGTTCATTGGGATATGGTAAATATCCAACGTCCTGAATATGGCGGGGGAGAAATCTGGTTTGACGGCAAGCTGATTCGTAAAGATGGCTTGTTCGTGTTGCCGGAACTTGAAGGACTGAACCCGGAAAATCTTAAGTAATTTATACGTGGAAAGATAAGGCCTGGACTCTTGTGAGTTTGGGCCTTTTTTTTGCGGTAACTGGCTGAAAGATCAGCGTTTGGGCTACAATGGGTGAGATGTGGTTATTGAGGAGGTTCGAAATGAGCAGCAGAGCGTGGTTGGAGTATGTAGTAACAGAAGCAGATGCAGGAATGACTGTTGAACAAATTGTCAGGGAAAAGCTGTCTGTTTCAGGGAGAATGCTGCAGCGTTTGACGAGAAGCAAGGGCATCCAGTTGAATCGGAAAGCCCCGTTTCTAAAGCGACAGGTGAAAGTTGGTGATCGTGTCGCCGTTAGGGTAGCTGACCAAACAGGCACTAGACAAGATACACCTTCCATACCATTTGATGAAAAACCACCTGTTCCGATTTTGTACGAGGATGATTTATTCGTCATTGTTGATAAACCAAGCGGAATGCCAGTCCATCCGACAAATCAAGGTCAAACGGGAACGTTGACCCAGCAATTGGAAGGGTATTTCCTGGCCAAGAGAGCTACTCCCCATGCAGTCCATCGTTTGGATAAAGAGACCTCGGGGACGGTTCTCATTGCCAAGAGCAGTTACGCTCACCAGCTTGCCGATAAAATATTGCGAGACAATCAGGTTGACCGTGAATACATTGCAATCGTAACTGGACAAGTCACCGGGCAGCAGGGGACGTTGAATCAACCGATTGCCAGAGATCCTCATCATGCGACCAAACGTCGTGTACATGCAAGCGGGGACTCGGCAATCACCCATTATGAGGTGATAACAACCACAGACAATTACTCTCTTGTGAAAATAAAGCTGGAAACAGGGAGGACGCATCAGATTCGTGTTCATTTACAAGCCTTTGGACACCCACTCGCAGGAGACACCTTGTATGGAGCGAAAAAGGCGGGAATTCACCGGGTCGCTTTACATGCCAATCGATTGACTTTTGCGCATCCTGTAACAAATGAACGGGTAGATGCTCATGCCCCATTGCCATTGGATATGGCTTCCTTTGTACAAGAAGCTTTTCCTTCGTTGCCGAGTGAAAATTTGAAGTAAGTTCTCATTGATTATTTACCTAAAAGTGCTAAAATGACTATGGTGCAACTTTGAACCGTAGTCATTTTTGTTTTTTATGCTGAAAGGAGGCTCTTCATGACAAAGATTAGTAGGGTAGAAAGACGTAAAGCAGAAACAAGAGAGCGAATCTACCAGATTGCTATCTCACTCTTTCTTGAAAAGGGGTACGATGAGACAACGGTAGATGAGATTGTTTCGAAAGCAGATATCGCGAAGGGAACGTTCTTCAATTACTTTCCCGCAAAAGAGCAGATTCTCGACCATCTCGGGCAACAAAGAATTGTGATGATGGAGCAGTTACTCACAACGGAATTACGAGATTGTCAAAATGCAGTTGAGAAAATAAACAGATTGTATCTCGTCCTAGCGAAAGAAAATGAGAAGGAAAAAGAAGAGACGGAATTGATTGTAACTCAATTGATTAAAGTCATTTCTAGAACAAAAGAAGAAATGATAAGCACGATTAATTTCCGGAAAATGCTGCAATTGATTGTAGAGGAAGGTCAGCGGAACGGAGAATTCGATCCAACAGTTAACCCAAAATATGTAGCAGAAATGCTAACCGGTATTTATTTTACTGTGCTATTCATGTGGTTATATCAAGACCCTACCTTGTCGATGAGTGAGGAATTCATGGGGAGGGTGGCACTTGTACTGAAGGGGATATCAATTAAAGCACAATAATATGGTGTCAAGATTGGAAAGATTTACAAATAATTTACAATCGCAACTGCATGCAAGTGTTTACACACATCCATACATGAGTTTATAATGAGCCGTGTAATTGATTGTAAGCAAGCACTTGCATTACGGAGGACTATATGGATAAAAAGAGAGTGAATCCTGCTGAGGGGAAGACAGAAGAGCAGGAAACGAGGAAGAAGATATTGGCAGCAGCAAGTCTTCTAATGGCAGAGCGAGGACTTAAGGGAGCGACTACACGACGGATTGCCGAAGAAGCTGGTGTTAATGAAGTGACCATCTTCCGCCATTTCGGGAAAAAGGACGGACTGGTCAGTGCCTTATTGGAAGAAGTCTCTGTGATTCGTCCCCAATTAGAAGCACTACAACATCAGGATTATGACAGCGTGAAGGACTTTTTGACTCACTATGGGGATGTTTTTTATCAAACGCTTGTAGAGAGAAAAGAAATTTTGATTATCGCCATGAAGGAAGCCCAAAACCTTGTCGAAGAATCTCACTGTATTCTTTCCGCCATTCCGAAAGAAGCGGTTCTTGTTCTCATCGAAAAGCTGAATGCCCTTCACAAGGAAGGGAAAGTTGCCCGTTGTGATTTCGGCGTAGCGTCTCACATGTACATCTCATCTTTTTTTGCTGCCTTTCTCATGCGTTATCAGGTAGGGAACGGTATTTTCGAAATCAGTGAAGAGCAGTTGAAGAAAAGTTCCGCTGAAATTATTTTGAAAGCTTTACAAATTTGATGAAATTGTTACAACACTTGGAACGTAGTTGTAATGGGAAGAAAAAGTACTCTCAACAAATAATGAACGAAATGACAGATTGGAGAGAGATAGATATGAAGAAAACATGGCTTACGGTCGTGATGGTTGCCAGTGTATTTGCTACCACAGCCTGCAATAGCCAGCAACCAGCCGCAACAGCCCAGTCTCAGGTGGAGGCAAAGCAAGTCGAAGTGACCACTGTCAAAACCGGAAAGGCTTCACGTATTTCTGAGTTGTCAGGAACCTTGCAACCGTTAGAAGAGGCGACAGTCTCCTTTGAAGTAGGCGGACGTATCACACAATTACAATTCAACGAGGGAGATCAGGTGGCTGCAGGCAGTATTCTTGCTCGAATTGATGGAAGTGATTACTCACTACGATTGGCGTCAGCAAACTCCACTGTGGCTCAAACAGGAGCTGTATTGCAAAAAACGAACAACGGTGCAAGACAAGAAGAAATTATTCAATCCAAGGCAATTCTGGATAAAGCAACAGTCGCTTATCAGAAGGCACAGGATAACTACAAACGGATGGAGCAGTTGTTTAAAGAAAATGCGATCTCTTTAAATGATTTTGAGAATGCCCAAAATGCTTTAACCATTGCAGAGAAAGACCTGTTAACTGCGAAGCAAGGCTATTCCCTGACGGTAGAAGGTGCACGTGCAGAAGATAAACAGGCACAGCGTTCTACATACGATCAAGCGGTAATTGGCCGAGAAATGGCTGCTCAAACTTTGGAGAAAACACAATTAAAAGCCCCAATCAGTGGAACAGTCATTTCGAAACATTCTTCCGTTGGAGAGCTTACCAACCCAGGGGCACCAATCTATCGTATTGGTCAAGTAGATACCTTGAAAGTCGTACTTCCAGTGCCTGACCGTGAAATTGGCTCCTGGAAAGAAGGCGACATTGTAACGCTTTCCGTCTATGGCAAAACACGTGAAGCAAAGGTAAGCAAGGTATATCCGTCAACAAATCAAAGCACAGGGACAATTGGTGTAGAAGTTATCGTAGCCAATCCAGGGCGTGATTGGTTTGCCGGTCAAGTGGTGAAAGCAACTCGTCAGCTTGACTCCAAAGAGGGGATCTTCCTTCCAATCGAAGCAGTAATCAGCCGCGGAGAAGATAAGCCTTATGTGTATATCGTAACGGACAACAAGGCAGTGAAAACTTCGGTTACCACAGGTGAGTTGATTAATAACCAAATCGAGATCACTTCTGGACTTCAAGCGGGACAGCAAGTCGTTGTCAAAGGAGTAGACCGTTTATTTGACGGGGACCCAATCGAAGCAACAGGGGGTAAATAATCGTGATCGAATACATCGTCAGGAAACGTAAAATCACCCTGCTGTTTTTCGTCATGGTGATGATGGTCGGGTTCCTCAGTTTTTTTCAATTACCTCGTCAGGAAGCGCCAGATATTATCGTAAGCATAGCAACCGTGACGACGATTCTGCCTGGAGCTTCACCTGAAAAAGTAGAGCAAACGGTAACGAAAAAAATTGAAGAAAAAATTAATGAACTGCAAGGTCTTAATTATGTATCTTCTTCTTCGAGCCTCGGGGTATCCGTCATTGTTGTCGAGGCCAAACCGGAAGTGGACGCAAAACAGAAGTGGGATGAACTTCGAAAAAAAGTAAAGGATGCTGAGAAGGATCTTCCTGCTGATGCGAAACAACCAATTATCAACGACGATTTGAACCGTACATTTGTGCAAACCTTCAACATTACGGCAGACACACGTGAGCAGTTGTACAGCATGCGTGACATGATGAAGTCTTGGAAGGACCAGTTGCGTACCATTCCAGGAGTTGCCGATGTGACCATTGATGGATTGCCGGAGCAAGAAGTACGAATTGATGTCGATACACAAAAACTCCAACAATTTGGCATCTCTTGGGGCCAAGTATTGAATGCCATCAAGTCAGAGAATGAACGAATTCCTTTAGGTGACTATGATGTAAACAACAGAACTTATCAATTAAAAATTCAGGATGTCAAAGACCCGAAATCGCTTGAGAATGTCATTATTAGCCGTTCACAAGAAGGATTTCCTATCTATCTCCGGGACATTGGCAAAGCTAGTTTAACGACAGAAAAAGTTACGTTCTTTGCTTACCATAACGGGAAACCTGCTGTTTCTATGAGTATCAACGCAGAGACAGGCAGCGACGTCCCAGCGCTTCAGGAACGTGTCGATGAGATGATGAAGACCCTGGAGAAGGGCTTGCCAGCATGGGCAAAGAAAGAAACGATCTTTTCTCAAACCGAGCGGGTTTCGATCTTATTCGGTGATTTGGCCCGTGAGATGGGAATTGCGGTTATCGCCGTGTTGCTTGTTTGTACGTTGGGTCTTAACCTGACTACTTCTTTTGTAGTTGCCTTGGCTATTCCGATCTCGGTTGCCATTGGTCTGATTTTCTTGCCGCCGATGGGAATCACTTTGAACCAAATGACCATTGTTGGCTTGATTATCGTATTGGGAATCCTTGTGGATGACGCCGTTGTAGTCAATGACAACATCGAACGTCGATTGACGGTGCTGCGGGAAAAACCGTTCCGAGCGTCAGTAAATGGTGCCAAAGAAGTTTCAATTTCGATTTTGACTGCAACGCTGGCTACGATTGCGTCGTTTGCACCTTTGTTATTCTTGCAGGGCGATGTAGGTCAATTTATCAAGCCGATTCCAACCATTATTTCATTAACCATGATTGCGTCGATGATCATGTCCCTTTCCATTATTCCGATTTTCCGTCAATGGAATGAGCAACGCTCAAAAAAAGGGGTTGAAAGCTATCGCAAGCCAGCCGGACTCCTTGGCAAGCAGTTCGTTCAGTTAATTAACTGGTATTCCAAGAATCTGATGCCACGTATGCTGAAACGTCCGCTAATGACGGGGCTGGTCGGTGTAATGATTGGTACATCTGCCTATTTCTTGATTCCGATGACACCGATACAGTTATTCCCGGTTGATGACCGACCAGAAATGCTGGTAAATATCCGTGTTCCTGTGGGAAGCTCGATTCAGGAGACGGACCGCATTGTCCGTGAAGTTTCTGACTATATCCGCAAGCAAGAGCATGTGACCATGGTTTCCAGCTATGTTGGCGGAAGTGCTCCGAAAATGTTCGGCGGAGACGTTGGTGCAGGAGATGGTGCCACAGTAGGTCAGTTGGTTGTCAAAGTGGACAATAAAAAAGTAAAAACAGTTGATTTGGTCGACGTCTGGGGAGATGAGTTCAAGAAGCAATTCCCGGAAGCAAGTGTCATTCCAAAAGAGCTGGAAGCAGGTCCTCCTGTAGGGATGCCGGTGGTTATCCGCATTTACGGGGAAGATATCAACACCCTTCGCAGCCTTTCTCAGCAGGTGCAGGATAAGGTTTCAAAGGTTCCTGGAACCTTCGATGTAAAAGATGATTTCGGTATTGAACGCTACTCCTTAGAGTTTGTTGTGAACAAGGAATTAATGGATCAGAAGCTTGTAAACTATACGGATTTGACCCGGACCATTCGACTGGTTGGTGAAGGTTTGCCGTTCAGCGAATACGATACCGGGAACGATTTGATCGACATCAAGCTGTACTCTACTTCTGCACAAGAAGATCCACAAGTTGTGTTCCAACGTCTGACGGTGCCGAATCTCCGTGGGGAACAAATTCCGCTGTCCCAGATTGCGGAGTTGAAGCCAACGTTTAGTATTCAACGAATTCCGCATCGTGATTTGTCCCGTGTCGTAACCGTTTCGTCCGATGTAGAGGGAAGAACGGCAACAGAAGTAATGAACGACGTGAAGCCGCTTGTTCAAGGCATCGAGTTCCCTGATGGCTATCGTTGGGAGGTAGCGGGTGAAACGTCCAAACAAACGGATATCTTCATCGATATGGGGAAATTGTCCATCATCGTAGTATTCCTGATTGTTATTTTGATCGCCATGCAGTTCTATTCACTGACAATACCAGTGCTGGTGATGAGTACGGTTTACCTTGCCTTTGCAGGCAGTTTGATTGGTTTGTTTATCACACAAACGCCACTAGGTTTTATGACGATGATGGGTGTCATTTCACTCTCGGGTATCGTTGTGCGTAACGGTATCGTGTTGATCGAGTTTATCGAGGAAGCACGTCATGCCGGAGTAGAACTGAAACAGGCGGTTATTCAAGCAGGGGAAGCTCGTCTTCGTCCGATTTTGTTAACCACAATGACTGCCGTTGCAGGGTTATCTCCACTCGCTATTACCGGAGATGTTCTGTTCAAACCGCTCGCCGTAACGATTATCTTTGGTCTGATTTTCTCGACGATGCTTACATTGATTGTTGTTCCGTCCTTCTATACGGTGCTGGCAATTCGTAAAGACAAGAAGCTAGCGAAAAAAGCAGCCAAACGTCCTGATCTCTACGGGCCTGGTGCGGATTTGTACTCATAGAAGGACAACCGAAAAATAGTAAAGAGGCTCCGGTGTTCGGAGTCTCTTTTTCATTAAGTTTGCCTTAATCTTTTGGTATAATGGTAGATAATGGTTTGTGAGATGCGCATCCTCCGTTGGAGAAGGGAGAGTCCAAGGTATGCAAGAGCCGCAGCTTTTACAAGAAGAAAAGGTGTTCAAGGACCCCGTTCATCGCTATGTACATGTAAGAGAAAAGCTTATTTGGGATTTGATTAATTCTCGAGAATTTCAGCGATTGCGCCGGATCAAGCAACTGGGAACCAGCTTTCTCACGTTTCACGGCGGAGAGCACAGCCGATTTAACCATTCTTTGGGCGTCTATGAAATCATGCGCCGTATCCTCGAAACCTTTGAAGGAAGGGCTAATCTTACCCGAGAAGAACGATTATTGTGCATGTGTTCGGCGCTGCTTCACGACGTGGGACACGGTCCGTTTTCTCACTCTTTTGAAAAGGTATTCCGTTTTCATCATGAAGACTGGACCAAAAAAATTCTGCTTGGCGATACAGAAATCAATCGGATTTTACGCACGATGGGTGACCATTTTCCCCAAAGCGTGGCAGAAGTAATTGATAAAACCTATGAAAACAAACTGATCATCAGCCTGATCTCGAGTCAAATCGATGCTGACCGGATGGACTATTTGTTGCGGGATGCCTACTATACAGGCGTAAACTACGGAAATTTTGATATTGAGCGAATTCTTCGCGTGATGCGCCCTCATGAAGATGGTGCGGTGATCAAATACAGCGGGATGCATGCAGTCGAGGACTATATCATGTCTCGCTACCAAATGTACTGGCAGGTATATTTCCATCCGGTTACACGCAGTGCAGAGGTGGTACTTTGCAAGATTTTCCTGAGGGCAAAACACCTCTATCAGCAGGGATATTTGTTTACCGTGGAGCCTAAGCATTTTTTGCCGTTTTTCCAGGATCGAATCACAATCAAGGATTACCTTGCATTGGATGAAGCGATCGCCTTCTACTATCTGCATCAATGGGGCGAAGAGGAAGATCCAATATTATCCGATTTATGTAATCGCTTTATTGACAGGAATTTGTTTAAATACGTCGAATTTAATCCGAGGCATTATCGCGAGCTGGAAGAAATCAAACAACTGATGCGGGAAGCAGGTATTGACCCTGCCTATTATGTGGAGGTAGACTCTACTTCTGACCTGCCTTACGATTTTTACCGTCCGGGAGAAGAGGAACGCATCCCGATTATGTTGTTAATGCCATCTGGTCAACTGCAGGAGCTTTCCACCAAATCAGAGATTGTAGAATCAATCAGCGGGAAGCGTAGATTTGATCATAAACTGTATATTCCTCTCGATAGAATCATGGCTTTGCCACAGAATCTATCATTGAAAATTCGAGAACGCCTGGGAGTGATGGAGGATGTTTAAGGGGCACGCCAAAATCATGAGCCTCGTGGAAGTGGTTGGCGAAGTAACAGGACGAAAGAAATTACACAAGATGGTTTATATCGCCAAGAAACTCCGTGTTGATTTTGATGAGCATTTTAGTTTCCACATGTACGGGCCGTACTCGGAAGAATTGACGGTGCGAGTGGACGAGCTATGTAATTTGGGTCTGTTGGATGAACAGAAAGAGACAAAAGGTGCAATTGACACCTATCGTTATACAGTGAATGAAGCGGGACGAGAGTTTTTACGGTATCAAAATGTTGAATTGGGACATGGTACATACCTGATTAAACGAATGAATGAAGAGAATTCGCGCTTTTTGGAACTCGTATCGACGGTATTATATTTTGATCAGCTTTCTTTCGAAGAGATGAAAAACAAAGTCTTTACGTTAAAGAGCAAACAGCGATATACCGATGAAGAGATCGATAAGGCGATTGAGTTTATTGCGGAGTTGCGCGAATTAACGAACTAGAAGAAGTAGATATGAATGAAATTTGGAGACAATCCCACAATGGGGTTGTCTTTTTTTGTCCTAATTTGATAAGGGATACTAGATAGGGCTCAAAACAAAATTTGGAAATAATACCTTGTACAGTAGTCGTTGCAACATACTATAATTTGGTAATATTACTAAAAATTATTTGTCGGCTTTTGGGTCAGAAAGGGAGGGGTACCTTTTGAGTGAACGGAAGAAGCATCAACTGACAACATGGATCGGGACGAAAATTTTCATTTTTGCATGTATCGGAATGGTTCTTTCCTTTGCCGGGGGAATTGTGGTTGCTAATGGGAGTTTCTCTACAACTCTCTCGCAAAAGATGCAGGGTAATGAAGAGTGGGCGAAATCAGCAGGTCTTATCTCAGCAAATACGACGGTTGAGCAGAAGCTAACGCAGGCGGAATTCCTCAAAATACTCATGACCATCTACAAGCCAAAGAAACAGGGAGTCATTGTTCCTAAAGGAGCGGAAAATCACTGGGCAGCTCCCCATTATGCCACGGCAAAGCAGGAAGGATTAATCGATTGTTCCTGCCAAATCGCACCTGACAAGGAGATTTCTTTTCAAGACACAACCAAATTCGTGATGAAAGCGATCAACAAGAAGACAGAAAAGGACACGGTTGCGCTTGAAGAGGTGCAAGCCTGGGTTAAACACACTGGGGGTGCGAATACACCTGTGAGTGTTGGAGAGGCCTTGGTGTTGTTGCGGAAGATGGATGAGTTGATGGTGGGAAATATCGGACAAGCGGGGGGAAAGGGTAATGATGAGAAGGATCGTAAGTAGTGTGTTGATTTCTACTATGTTGCTGGGAGGGATCGCCCCACAGGTCAATGCACAGACGTCAAAAGCGGTTTCTGTGCAGTCCGATTATGCAAACCACTGGGCAAAAGCTCAAATAGATTGGGCCATTCAAAATAAGCTGATGTGGAAGAATGCAGACGGTTCTTTTAAGCCAGACGTCCCCATTACACAGTCTCAATTTCTAGCTAGTCTAGTTGCCCAATTTCGAGTGACTGGTCAAACGCCGATTCCTGAGTTAAATGCTCATTGGGCGAAAGCGATCTATGAGAAAGCGAAATATGCAGGATTTTTGGATGGAATCACGATTGACCCGAATCATCCACTGACTAGGGGGGAAATGGCTAAAATCTTTTTGAATGCTTGGAAGCCTTTTTACAATGTAAAAAAAGAACCTAAAGGCTATACTCCTGGGATAAGTTTGATGGTAAGGAAGCTTATGTTTAAATACCCGGATGGGAAGTTGCATGAAGAATATCCTGCGAAAAGAGGGTATGTGGCGACATTTTTAAAGCTGGTGGATAGCGATTTGAAAATGTTCCAAGAAGGGGATCGGATCGCTCAGCAGTTCCATAACTCGTTGAAAATTTCCAATGGTATTCTATCAGGTAAAGTGCCGTCTTTCGGGAAGGACAAGAGAATCATAGTATCAGTATTTTTTAAAGATCCGAATAAAGAGTCTGTGTATATTGAAGAAGCAAAAGCGTTCTCCTTCAAAAGTAATGAAGTAAAAACAATCGAATTTGCTGCAATAAGCTTTACTTATAAAAAAGTAATGACAAGATACATATATCCTACTTTTCCTAACCTTAAAAGAGAGAGACGGTTGTTATAGGAGTGATGGGTAAAACTTTTTCTAAATTCTTAAAAATCTCCGTAGTCATTTCATTGATCGCATCTATGTTTGTGTATCGTCCTTCTCCCACAACTGCTGGCATTAACTATCCAAATACTCATGGTCTTAGGGTTGGGACAATTAACGAAAATAAAGATGTAATTGGCGGAACAAGCGGCATTTTTATAACTGGGAATGGAATGCCTAATGTTATGTATGGTTTATCTATTTCTGGCGTTAATATTAATGGTGGTTATGTAGGGAATGTTTCATCCTTTAGTGATTTGAGCGAAAAAGCAGATAGAGGATGGGGTTATGTAGATCCATCAGATGCCGCCTTATGGGTTGAAAAATTCGGTGGTAATCCGGGCTATGTGTTAGGTGGAAATGCAATCTACAGTGCCGAAATCTATCATGGTGACATTACAGACTCTGGCAATTCATATCGTGCATACAATATCGCCGAAATTGCAGCAGCTTCGGGTGGTCGTGGTAATACAAATGGTACATGGGAGAGGTTGGCTAACGGAGATTACTTCATGACGATGGATTACCAATCCAGCCCTCAACCCGAAGGATGGCTTTCCACGGATAAATCTATTTACAACGTCAAAGAAAAGGTGAAAATTACTGCTGGAGGGAAAGACTATTCCTTTTATGATAAGGGGTTTATTGTTAATACGATTCAAGTAATTAACAAAACAACCGGTACACAATGGCAAAAGCTTATTACGGATAATACCATCATAAACGGAACTGGAACCCCAGTAGACTTGCCGTATTTGTGGAGCCAAACCTTTGAATACACAGATACAACGATTCCCGGACATTATGAGGTTTCACTGGTGCTTCAAGATAAACACAGACGGGCTGTACAAGGATCAGCAAGTATTAGTAACTCCAAGACGATCATAGCTGAATTTGAAGTAGCCCCAAACGAAACCTGTGATAAGGATACGAGTTTCATCGTATCTGTTGCAGGAGAGTCGAATGTAACCTTACAGCATAATGGCAGCGGGACATATAATCTTCCAACAAACATAAATACAATAGATTCTCTTCAAGTGGTTGACTCCAATACGAACGAACTGATAGGAGGTACGTTAACTGTTGGGGGGCAAAAACTCACAAGTAATAATGGTAAGTTCACCAATATTTTGGTTACAGGTCCATCTACAACCATAAGCTTTGAGTCAACGGACAAGCATTACTGTATTTCCTACGAATTCAAATTGAGCACTTCTACAGGTGGTGGAGATGCTGAGTGTGATTCTTGGGATGTTGTGATGGATGTCCAAATCGACAAAGATACTGGTATTTCTACTATACAACTTGCTAGTGGTGGATCTCGGGACATCGACAAAAGTAAATTTAATGGAGCTGATGTTTTTTCACCAATAAAAGGAGATTTTTTCTATAAAATTGGTGGAGTTCCTTCTGAAAATGGAAGGTATGTAGGGTATACACCAGGAGAAAATGCATCCAACACAGACAAGTACCTTAATATTCCGTTCAGTGATTTTACTCCTGTTCACATTTTATTTGTTAGTCCTGACGGAAAGTGTTGGGTCTACACGTTTAGATTGGTTGATAGCAGTATTAAAATAGAACCTTGTCCAAAAGTATATCAAACCGTTGACTATGGAGATTATGACTACGTTGAAGTAGAAGACGGGGATATAATCGAGGTTGATCGAAATGGATCAATAGAAATGTTTGCTAATTATAATTCAACAAGTGGAGGCAAAAAACCAGCAGCAGTTTGGTGGGAACTAGAATATCCCGACGGAACGAAGAAATTTGTAGGTGGGGAATTTAATGAGAATAACAATTTCCATAACAAACCAATAGAAAAAATAAACATTCCTTATGGGTACGATGCTGGTACACAGTACAATGTATTCTTCGATCAGGTAGGGCAATATAAACTACGCCATATCTATACGGACACCATATGGGACGATCATGAACCGCCATGTAAATGGGAGATCACGATTACAGTCAAAAATGTAGATTGTGATGACCTAATACTCGAAGCTGAAAGTCAAACAGGATTTTTCCATTTTACAGGCAGTGGTACTTTGGAAGACCCGTACACTGGCTCATTAGCTGCTGGTGATCGAGTATGGGCCGGAGTAAGAGCGCGTTTCCAAGGAAATCTCATTGAAACAACACAGTATACGATAACTGGAGGACATCTGACCGAGCCAGAAACCCGAGGTGGGGGTGCTTTCGCAGACTACTTCTATAGCTTTGATCCGCCAAGAATGTACACCATTCATGCCAAGATCAACTATAAAGGTCAGATTTGCGAAAAGACGATCTACATACGATTAGCCCCTTACAATTGTGATCAAGCTTCTGTATCAGTAAAAGTGAACGAATCTTCGGAAGAATTGGATAATGGTACATTGCGGTTAGTGATGGGTCAGCAGCCATCCTATACAGTAGATTTCCAAGCCTTGTATAGCGGAAGTTCAAGTGGAGTAACGGGGGATTGGGTACTCAAGAAAAACGGTTCGACAAGTAGTTATACATCGAACGGCAGTAACCCGTTTAGTCACACATTCTCAGATATTTCACCGGGAACCTATACGCTAACGATCAAGGTGAAAAAGGATTCGCTGATATGTGAAAAGACGATTACCATAGAACTGGAAGGTATCCAATGTTCTGACTTGCGTATCCATCTATACGATTCAGAAAATAAAACGTGGAAAACACAAACAAATGGTTCGGTGATCAGAGAATCTATAAACAGTTCAAATCCTGTTGATTGGAAGCTTGTAGTAACAAATAGCGAAAAAAACCCGAGTGAGGGTGGAATTGCAGTCAAGGTAACATGGACAGCAGATTTACCTAACCAATCGTCTACTAAACCTACCGAGTATGCTAGAAATGGAACGGGTAGGGGAATCTATAAAGTCAAGGCAGTAGTAACCGACTCGGCTTATCCTCAACTTGCTAATTGTGAGTTTACTGTAGAGGTGGAAATACTTGACGAAGTAACGTGTGGAACAATGTATATTTGGGTGCATGATGAGACAAATCCGAATGGTAAGCTCTACCCGAATAACAGTGAAATCAAGTATATTGTTCCCGCCGGAGGAAAAGTTCCGATGGTTGGTCTAATTATCGGCACATCCCCAACAGATCCTGGTGCTGCTGCTGTTCGAAGTGATTGGACCGGAACAAGACCCAATGAATATGGAGGAGAAGAACTGTTTTATGTGACAAACAATGTAGGAAACGGAACGTACACCATTACTGCTGTGACAAACGATGTGCGTTTTCCAAAAGGCTGTCGCTACGAAATTACAGTGGTTGTTACTGAATCTGGAGGGCCTACTGATCCGGGTGGTGGAGGATGTACTACCTGTGAGCCAGGTGGAACAATAGACGGCGGCAAAATGAAAATTCTTGTGTATGATTCAGAAAATCGTTTGCTAACCGGCCAAAATGATGGTGTTTGGGAGAGAGAACCAGCCCGTATTGAAGTGGAAATTGATCAGAGTAAAATTATGGCAGCCCTTCATCAGGTTGATGCAGAAATTAATCAGGCGATTCAAAAGAAAATTGCAGAATTGGAGCAGAAATACGCTGATCTAAAATACGAAGGGGTTCTTGTCACGGCTACCCCAACAAATTGGAGTGCCCAAAACAACCCTCAGACGAAATGGCCAAGTCATGTCAGGCTAAATGTAGATGGCCCTGGAGGAAATTCAGAATTTCAGCTAAATCCAGCTACCCCACGACAGTCCAATACATTCACTTTAACAGGAATACCAACTCAAACCACGTGGAGAGCGGATCTGCATGCGCAAAACTATCATGCAAAAGTAGATGGATTTCAGATTGAGGCTGCTTATTCAGTACGATTTGATGTGACATTTCAGGAATGCGAGATGGAGAGTCCCGGAGAAGATGAAGAAGGGAACCCGTTACCGGAGGAAAAAGTCTGCAAACCCGGAAATGATTCTGATGAAATCGGGAACACGTACACCATCAATGTAGGTGGGGACGAAACTTGGTTCGAGGTGTTTGAACCAAACGCAACTAGTGTGCTTGCCCATACGTCAGAGTGGCTCGACTATCATAGCAGGGATCGATATAAACAAAGCCAGCCGGGTGACTTTTACGCTGGTGAGCGAATCTTGACAAGAGTACATCTGGAAGAACGGCATCGCCACCCGGTAAGCGGAAAATTCCCTCAAATTCAAGGAGCGAAAGCATGGATCTATGAAACGGGGAAAAATGGGGGAAATCTTCAGTCGACCCTGTCATTAACGCAGGAATCTCTCACCCTGTGGAAAGGGGCGTCACGGAATGTCCCCAAGCTAGGGTTACGGGAAGAGGGGGTAGATACCCCGCTTATGGGCGACAAGCAAAAAGGATTTGCGAAAGGCGGTCACTACGCAGTTTATTTCCAGGTAACTTTTCAATATGGAATAACCAAGGGTTTTATATTCCCGAATAAGAATACCTTAACAGGACATCAGGAATCTGACTACAAACGCCAATTTACGATCATTGCCAATGCATGGGAACGACAAGGAATTCGTAATCATACAAAGCAATAAAAGATGCGATAAAAAAAATTGCGGCCCCTTCTGTCTTTATTTACCGTTATTTGTAAAGAGATGGGAGGGGTTATTTTGTTACTCTATGTACGGCTGATTTGTTGTATTGCTCTCTTGCTTCCAGTCATCGTCCAACCTTTTTCCTCGGTTACTGCCCACAAGTCTGGTAAGGATGAAACGAAAATAACCAATGGATACGGATATGAACTGGAGCCCAATAATGTTTTTGATAAGGCAGATTGGACCTATTCGAACAAAGCTGCCTATGGAACCGTTTCGAGCAAAAGTGATATTGATTTTTGGAAGATCAAAGCTACAGGCAACGGAAAGCTACAAATCACGTTGAAAGTACCCCAAGCGGTTACGTATCGAACAACCATGTTTGATGAAACGAAGACTGAACTCGGTTCATTTGAACAAAATGATTCAGATGGAGAAGTAGTTCATTCCATATCAGTCCAAAAGGATAAATGGTTTTACCTTGCTGTTAGCAGTGGGGATGGGCGTTTTGACAAGAAGAAATATTACATGCTGAAGGCAGTATTTATTCCAGAAGGTTTGGAAATTAACCCAGATGAATACGAGCCGAATAACAGCAGTAAAGATGCAAAAGCAATCACAGGCAGTGAGAATCTGGAAGGAACCATTCACGAAAGTGCTGATGTAGATTTTTACAAGATCACCAATCCATTAAGTTCTACTGTTAAGTTAACACTTACTGGTATTCCAGAGGGTATGGATCTCGATTTATATTTACTGGATTCAGCACAAAAAGAACTGGCGAAATCGACAAAAGCAAAGAATTTGGATGAACAAATTACGTACAACGGCAATGCCGGTGTTTACTTTGTTAAAGTACAATTTAACTCTCGGTCTAAGCTTGTCCCTAGTACTTACCGATTAAGAGTGACTGTAAATACAATTCCCGTCATTCTAATACCTGGGGTAGGCGGTTCCAGACTTATCAAGCTTCAAGGTACAACGAGAGCAGAAGCATGGATTAATATGTTTGGAATGGCTGCAGATGAAGATGCTCATCTGGAAAGTCTTTCGCTTATTCCAAAGAAAACTGGTAGTGAGCAGGTTGTACCAAAAAATTCGCAAATTGCAATTGTCCCTGAAGAAGGAGACGAGGGACTTTACGCGATTGCCTATCTTACGTATGGAAAATTAAAGGAGCGGGCAGAACAGTATGATCGTATGGCCAAGCATCTTCAATCATTGGGATATAAAACGGGTGTCAGTTTATTCGGGTTTCCCTATGACTGGAGATTAAGCAATTCAGAAAACGCCAAACAATTAAAAGTCAGGATCGATGATGTGCTGAAGAAATCTGGTGCAAACCAGGTTCAATTAGTTGCCCATAGCATGGGTGGCCTCCTCACCAAAGAAACACTGCTATCAAATATCAGTTATCAGAGCAAGGTTCAAAAGATCATTTATATGGGCACCCCTTTTTTGGGCTCTCCAAGAGCATACCAAGCGCTAAAAGAAGGCTACAATTTCGGAATTCCTTTTTTTAGTGAGGGTACGTCCAAGCAAGTATGTCAATTTGCTCCAGCCGTTTTTGACTTGATGCCTTCTCGTCAATATGTCCAACGCCAGAAGTACTTATATAAGAAAAATGGGGAATCACTGACAGCCTATAACTACGATGATGTATATAAAAATCCTGTCTTAAATACGATTTATTTGCCTTTGCTGCGATTGAGCGATCGATTGCATGCCAAGTGGGATACACGGTTACTCCCCATACCGCAGTATGTCATTATTGGAGATTCACAATTAACGTTTCTTGGATACCGCATCGTAGAAGCTTTGAAATCGTTTGTTCCTTTTTATGATTCTGGAGAGGGAGATGGCACGGTACCGATTGTCAGCAGTAATTATTCCATGAAGGATACCAGGAAAAAGTATTATGTTAGTGATGAGCATGCCAAGCTTCCTACAAACCTCGCTGTCATTCATCAAGTCGCCAATCTGCTACATGGATATGAACAGGTACAAGAAGGTATAAGAGAAACACCTGCAACTGCTCCAGTAGACCAGATTGCTTACCTTATTATTTATCGCCAGGACGGTCAGTTCCCAGAAGTGACGATCGGGGTAGAAAACAAAACCTATGCCATTACAAAAGAATCGAAGCAGGCTACCAACAGCCTTGAGCAGCAGCTCAATGCTGCACAATCAAAAGCTGAACCCAAAATTGAGTACCATGGCAATGTTGTTGTCTTCATCCTGCCATCCAAAGATGCGTTGGCTTCATTACAAATAAAATCGGTTTCCAAACTGGATGCTAAAAGTTCCATCATTATCGAGCGACATGTGGTCAATCCAGCATCCAAGAATGATCAAGTAACGAATTACACGATCAAGCAAGGTCAACAACAAGTAAATCTTGAATAAAATAAAATATACCCAAACGGTTACATTATCAGCCAGATCTTCCGTTTGGGTACCCTATATTTGTAGTTAAAGTCTCCCGGGAGGACGCTTTACTTCAAAGGAGGTTAGGTGCCTCGGCTCCCCACCCAAGCTATTTTCATAGTTACTGGGAACGCCTGTTTTAAGGCCTAGGACTTCTCCAGAAGGGATTGTAGGGTCTTGCGGCTGAGGGTCAGCTTCTCCCTTTTTAGATGCTGAAATACGGTCTACCACCTCTCTCGCACCCAAGTGAGGCTCGCCGAAAATCTGCTGTATTAATGCAATATCCTGTTCATTTGGCTTGTCTACCATATATGGATCTCTCCTTTCGTGCGAGACTAGTTTTCCCAGTTGCGATGAAAATCATCAAACTGTACTGTGACAAATTGCACAATTTGGTTGTTTCAAGGTACAATACATAATAAGCTAGAATGTTTCGTAAGGAGGTGACGAGATTGGATTTATTAAACAATGGCAAAAAGAGCACAGGATTTACAATCATCTCGGGAAAAACGGACGTTCACGGCGGTTATGGACAGGGAGTACTTGATCTGGGTGCGGTCTCTTCCGTTATAATAGACGAAGATGAAGCCTATATTGATATGGGTGCATTGCATGCCAAGAGTGCAGTGGAAAAGGGAATCAAATGGACTGCTAATAAAGACGAGGTTCCAAACGGGAAACCATATTGGCTGGTTTGGGTGACTGTTGACCGTAAAGAAGAAGGACCTTATTACGCTGGAGTAACCGCTTGTTACATGGAAATTGACCGTGAAGCAAGAAGGGGATACAAAATTCTGGCGGATCATGTTAACAAAATGGATTACTCCATGAAACGCAGGATTATGGTTAGTGAGCTGGATGAGAAAAGCAAAAAAGCATTGCAAAAGCTGCTTGTGGAGAACAATCCAGCGATGTGGGAAAACTCCAGTGAAGAACTCAAGCAAGCACTTACGTAACAATTAATATAGTCACCGTATGTGTGAACATATTGTGAAAATAATTGTAGAGAAGTTTTAACTCAGGTAAACTAAATTACGTACATTTGCATACAGATGTAACACTAGGTCAACAAACAGCGAAGGATCCGTCAATCTTTCGCTGTTTGTGTTTTTTTTGGTCCGAGGAAACTTATGGACCGGGTGGGTTATTGAGGAAAAGGTGGTTTACAATAGTTGTAAATGAGAAACACTATGCTTGTACATGGAAATGAAACTTTTTTCAAAGGAGTGTAAACCAAGTGCAAGCAAACAACGAGCATTATGCACGCCACGGTGGAGTGCATTTTCGCAACAATGCCTCACCTGAAGAGATTAATAATTACGTGCGGAAATTACCAGCAGGAAAACGGGACAGTTTGTTTGAAGTTTTGGAGCAGCTAGACAATGCTGGATTGATTACAGTCTTAAACGATCATGTCTTCGCAGACGGCAATGGAGTAGTTGGAGGCGGAGATCAACAATAAGAAGTAGAAAAAACAGGACGGGCATTCCGTCCTGTTTTTAAGTTGGGGGCACGTGTTTTTTTATCCTCCTGGTTGCCACAGGCGTTGCCAGAGAGATTGTTTGTTGGGTGGCAGAATCGGTTTTGGTTTTGCTTTGGGATTCGGTAAGTGATCGGTGCAATAATCCGTTGGTTCCGTCCCAGCCATAAAATACATGAAACGCGGATTCGGGCAGTTTTCCGTAGCCAACTTGCCGTTTGCAGGGTTGATATAGGCTGACACGATTCCTTGTGGCACGTCGAACAATGTGGGGGGCTGTTGCTGTAACGAGCTTTCCATAAATTTTGCCCAGATCGGTGCAGCCAATCTTGCATCGGAAGCAGAATCTACTTTTTTTCCTTCGTCATACCCTACCCAAACCGTTGTAACCAGTTGCGGAGTGAATCCACAGAGCCAGGCATCATAATCAGTTGAACCTGTTTTACCTGCGATCGGACGATTGATGTATTGCGCCACTCGGTAGGCTGTGCCGCCTGGTTCGAAAACACTCTGCATCAAATGAGTGAGCAAAAACGTATACTTCGAATCAATGACTTGCACAGATTCAGGTTTTTCTTCTACGAGAATACTTCCTTCGCTGTCTTCGATTTTGGTAATGGCTATTGGTGTGACACGGGTTCCGTGATTGGCGATTGCCCCGTACGCAACCGTCATTTCATACGGAGAGGTAGGGGAAGTCCCGAGTGCAAGCGAGGGGACTGCTTGCAGTTGGCTTGCTATTCCCAAGTTTTGTGCCTGTGTAATTACTTTTTCAGGTGTCAGTTGCTCAATTGTTTTGACCGCATAGATGTTGTCCGATGTGGAGATGGCATGCTGCAGGTTAATGTAGTCGTAAGCATAATGATCACCGAAGTTGCTGGGAATGTATTGCTTCCCGTTGTCATAGGTAAAGACGGTAGGTTCGCTCTTCATTAATGTTAAAGGAGTGAAACCTTGCTGCAAGGCTGCCAAATACAAGAATGGCTTAAACGAAGACCCGGGTTGCCGCTTGGCGAATACCCGGTTGTACTGGCTTTTTTTATAATCACGGCCGCCAACTAGTGCCTTGATATGACCTGTAGTCGGATCCATTGCAATTAACGCAGCTTGCAAGTCAGGTTTATCTTTAGGCATCTCTTTCGCGATCACTTCTTCGGCTTTTTTTTGCATATCATAGTCAAGCGTTGTATAAATTTTGAGACCACCTTGAACAAACAACTCTTCCTCGATGCCGTACTTATCCTTGATCAGGGTTGAGATGTAATCTCGAAAATACGGTGCAAAATCAGCGGATTTCCGTTGTTCCTTGCTTTGGAAGACAAGCTTTTCCGCAAAGGCTTTATCTGCCTGCTCTTCCGAGATATATCCTACCTTTTGCATGGAATCAAGGACGATCTTTTGCCGAGCTTTCGCATTTTCATAATAATCGAAAGGATTGTAATACGTAGGACCTTTGGGGATAGAGGCGAGCAGAGTGCTTTCCGCAAGCGTAAGATCCTTGGCGCTTTTGCCAAAATACGTACGAGCGGCAGCTTCCGCTCCGTAAGCAGAATAGCCGTAATAAATTTGGTTCAGGTACATCTCCAGAATTTCTTCTTTGGAGTAGTTGAGTTCAATTTGTACGGTTAGCAATGCTTCCTTGATTTTGCGTTCCCATGTTTTGTCGTGACTCAAATACAAATTACGAGCTAATTGTTGCGTAATGGTACTTGCCCCTTGTGCTTTGTTCATATTGATCACGTCTACATAAACTGCCCTGGCAAGGCGTTTCCAGTCAAATCCCAGATGGCTCCAAAAAGACCGATCTTCAACGGCAATCGTTGCCTGAACCAGGGAAGGAGAGATCTCCTTGATGGGAATGACTGTCCGGTTAATTCCTTGATGAATCGTATCGAGTGCTTGTCCGTTACTGGCAAAGATCGTTGTCGTCTGATGAATCGATGCAGTCGGCAATGGTTGTGAGCGCAAGTACAAAATAAAGAGCAAGGTAAAGAATGCTCCTAATAAAACGGACATCATACAAAATTTAAGCAACTTTTTTACAAAACGCAGACAGCGAATAATCGATGGTTCCCGAACAACTTCCATTCCCAATTTCACATCCTTTGTTTCCCGCATCTAACTAGGTATGGCGTAAGAATTCTTTCCAATTCGGGCATAATGGAAGAGACTGATGATAGTAGTCAGTATGGGAAAATCTACTATTCCGTATACTCCAACTAGTAGAATTTACTTTGTGAGAGAAAATTTACTTGCATTTTGTATGGTAGCCACTATAATTCAATTTGGTATGTAAAAATGAATGTACCTAATTGCAGTAGTACAAAGCTTCGATTGGGAAGCTTTCTTTAATTTAGTAAGGCTCCGCTTTCACCCAAAGGCTTGCTTTGCCAAGGTCCCTAAATGACAGCAGCCTAGTTTTTAAACATAAGAGGAGGTTTTACGAATGGAAATGGAATTGTGGTACACCGAAAAACAAACCCAAAATCACGGAATTACAACAAAGGTTACAGATACTTTATATACAGAGCAGACTGATTTTCAAAAAATCGATATCTTCACTACCAAACAATTCGGACGCATGCTGGTTCTTGACGGAATGGTCATGACTACTGATGTGGATGAGTTCGTTTACCACGAAATGATTACTCACGTTGCCCTCAATACACACCCTAATCCAAAGAAAGTATTGGTAGTCGGTGGTGGCGATGGCGGAGCAATCCGTGAAATCGTGAAGCATGCTTCTGTTGAAAAAGCAGTTTTGGCTGAAATCGACGGCGGTGTAATTGAATCTTGTAAAAAATACTTCCCGGATATTGCTAGCGCATTGACAGGCAATCCTCGTGTCGATGTACAAGTAATTGACGGAATCAAACACATCCACGATCACAAAGGCGAATACGATGTCATCATGGTTGACTCTACTGAGCCTGTTGGACCAGCAGTTGGTTTGTTCGAAAAAGGCTTCTATCAAGGGATCCACGATGCACTGAAACCAGATGGCATCATGGTTGCTCAAACGGAATCTCCTTGGTTTAACCGTGACCTGATCAAACGTGTTTACAAAGATTTAAGCTCCATCTTCCCAGTAACTCGTTTGTATACTGTTAGCATTCCAACCTATCCATCTGGACTGTGGAGCTTCACCATCGCTTCCAAGCAACATGATCCATTGGAAGTGGACGCTACCAAAATCAAAGATCTTGATACCAAATACTATTCACCTGAAATTCATCACTCCGTGTTCAAACTGCCTAAATTCGTGGCTGAATTGACTCGCGACTAGGAGGATCGATACCATGCGTTTTGATGAAGCATATTCCGGTAACGTGTTTATTCGCAGTCACCAGAACTACGAAGAAAGTCAGGCAGTTATTTACGGTATGCCAATGGACTGGACAGTTAGCTTTCGTCCAGGCTCCCGTTTCGGTCCTGCCCGTATTCGTGAGGTTTCTGTTGGTTTAGAAGAGTACAGCCCATATCTTGATCGTCTATTAGAAGAAGTGAAATACTTCGATGCTGGCGACATTCCTCTCCCGTTCGGAAACGTGGAAGGAAGTATTGATGCGATCCGTTCTTTCGTAAGCAAAGTGCTTGCTGACAACAAAATGCCGATTGGCTTGGGTGGAGAGCACCTCGTTACATGGCCGGTTATTCAAGCAATGTACGAGAAGTACCAGGATCTTGTAATCTTCCACTTCGATGCACATACTGACTTGCGTGACAGCTACGAAGGATATCCTTATTCTCACTCCACTCCAATCAAAAAAGCGTGTGACTTGATGGGTGGCAAAAACGTTTACTCCTTCGGGATCCGCAGTGGTTTGAAGGAAGAGTTCGAGTGGGCGAAAGAAAACATGCACCTGTACAAATTCGATGTATTGGAGCCAGTGAAAAAAGTGCTTCCTACCATCGGAAATCGTCCGATCTACCTGACTATTGATATTGATGTGCTTGATCCATCTGCTGCTCCTGGTACGGGAACAACTGAAGCGGGCGGCATCACTTCCCGTGAACTGCTTGATACCATTCACTTCATGGCTCAAAACGGTGCAAATGTGGTAGGGTGTGACCTTGTAGAGGTTGCTCCGATTTATGACAACAGCGAGATGACCCAAATCGTTGCTTCCAAGATGGTTCGTGAATTGATCTTGGGCTTCGTTAAATAACTTACTGAAATAACAAACAAGAAGAGTGCCCCGATTCAGGAGCACTCTTTTTTGAGTACATGAGCTACAGAATATTTTAATTATTTTTGTTTGCAAAAATATTGTTTGTTGTTTACCATCTATGAACGGAAGTATTTAGGGGGTAAGTGCTATGAAAGAAGTATTCCGACAGCCTGATTTTCAAAAGTTGTTCTACTCCAATTTGTTTTCAGGATTTGGTGTAGGAATGAGTATGATTGGAATCTCATGGCATCTCGTGAAAGAATCTGGATCGGCTCAAGTGTTGGGTTCCACCATGTTCATCTCCGCCGTTCTCAGTTTTTTCATCGTTCCTTACATTGGTACGCTGATTGATCGCTACTCCCGTAAAAATATATTACTGCAAATTAATGCCGCTGGATTCATTGTGATTGGCCTGTGCGCATTATGGGGCTACACAGCAGACTACAATCAGTGGATGCTGATCGGTGTCTTTCTGGTTACCAATCTAATCATGCAAGTTCATTACCCTACTCAATCTGCGCTTGTTCAGGAGAGTTTTGCCGACCGGCATTATAACTCCATCAATAGTCTCCTTGAAATTGAATCGCAAACAGCAAGTGTTTTAGCAGGAGGGATTTCCGGGATCATCTTGGAATCCATGGGCTTGCCATTTGTCTTGTTGTTTGACGCCTTGACGTATTTGTTTGCTTTCTTTCTCTTGTCACGGATGAACTACACGTTTACGTTGAACAAACGAAATCAGGCAAACGGAAGAAAAAACTGGTTGCACCAACTGGGTGACAGTTGGATTTTTGTACGTGAGAAAAAAGGGTTTGTCCTCTTTGGAATTACTGCATTTTTGCCGTTTGTCGCTGTAATGGTTGGGAATTTGCTTGCACCTGTGTTTGTTAGTCAGACTCTCAAAGCGGATGTCATCATCTTTTCTGCCCATGAAATGACTTATGCGATTGGTGCGGTTGCTGCAGGCTTTTTGATCATTCGATTAAGCGAAAAAGTGGGTAATATGCGGGCCATGATTGCGAATATGATGCTTTTTGCACTTACGCTGGTATGTATTGTAGCGCTCCCGTATGGTTGGATGTTCGTATTCTTGACTACATTCTTAGGTTGGGGAAATGCCTCCGTCCGTTTAGTCAGGCAGAATCTGTACATGAGGATGGTTCCGAAAGAGCATATGGGACGAGTATTAAGTTTTTTTCAGTCCATTGGGATGTTGATGAGGCTTCTATTGTTAGGACTTTTTACCGTTTTGGTTGATTGGACGGGAGCGGGAACGGGGTATCTGATTTTAGCCGTTCTGGTTTTTGCCGGAGCGATCGGATGTTACTATTCGATGCGTATTCTTCTGGTGGGCGAACGTGGTACAATTAGGACAACAGAACAATGAACAAATGGAGACGAGGCATCACATGGATAAAGCGATCATTCAGTTGAAAAGCAAACAAACACTAGACGGTCAGACGGAAGAAACGGTTCATACTTATCAGGCAAAAGCAACGAAAAAACAGGAATCCTGGTACTTTGCGTTTAAAGAAAATAGCGAAGAAGATGTTTCCACCGTGCTGAAAGTGAACGCACAAGAGATTACTTTACTGCGACAAGGGTCTGTTCAAATGAAACAGGTTTTCCACAAAGGGCAGAGCCATACAACACGTTATGTGACACCTTACTTGGCGTACATCATGGAGATTCATACCAACAAGTTGAAAATTCAAGAGAATGGCAACGGCCCCACACAAATACAGATCGGGTATCAGCTATGGTTAAATGAACAATACGCAGGGGAGATACAGTTGCAATACGACATCGCATATCAATAAGCAGTTGTTTCATTAAAGCGGTTTTGCAGAAAGGGGAAGGAAGATGGCTTTTTCGTTCACAAACGGGTTGTTGGCAGGGCTATTGCTTGCTGCTTTTCTGGCATTATGTGACGGATTGTTTCAGACCACAACGTTTCAGGTCCTGATTGATGTAGGTTACGTACCAGCGCTTGCCAATCTTCCTTCCATTTTGGAACTGGGAATTCATTTGCTGCTATCCATTGTGGTAACGGCCATTTTTGCCTATTTTTATCCGGTTCGCCGCAATGTGTTGCGATACGTCACCTTATGGGTACTCTTTTTCTTTTTGATCTTTTTCCCGTTTTCATGGGCAAGCGGTCAGCCTGTTTCAATCGCTGCATGTATCATCTGGCTGCTAGGCCACCTGCTCTACACATTGTTTCTAGCGTTTCAAGTAGAGCGATATAGCTAAATGCCAGAAATTTGGCACAGTTGACAATTTTTCGGCAGCATGTCCAGCACCAGTGAATCCAGGTTTGTTACTTTTTTGTTGGGAGGGCCTGATGGATAGACTACCTATGTCTGATACAGTTGAGATGCTGAAAGCGATACTTGGCACGATTGATGAAGGAATTCACGTGGTAGATGCTAGAGGAATCTCCATTTTTTATAATCACGTAGCAGCGGAACTAGATGGCTTAACGGCTGAGGAAGTGCTGGGAAAGCCTCTGCTGGAAGTTTTTCCGTCTCTGTCCGAAGAGTCCAGTACACTTCATCAGGTGATCGTCAATGGCAAGCCCATTTACAACCAAACGCAAACATACACCAACTGGCGAGGGGTTCATGTGGAGACAGTCAATACGACGCTGCCTGTCTATGTAGAAAACCGCTTGGTGGGTGCGGTTGAAGTAGCGAAGGACATTCGCAAGCTTCGTGAGCTGTCAGACCGTGTTCTTGATTTGCAAGCACAAGTAGGCAAGTCGAAGAAAAAGAAAAAAACTGAAATGGACGGGGTAAACTACCGTTTTGAAGATATTCTCACGAGCAGCAATACCCTTAAACAGGTAATCGATAGGGCAAGAAGAGCGGCACGGACCCATTCTCCCGTGCTTATTTACGGAGAGACAGGGACGGGAAAAGAGCTGCTGGTTCAGTCTATTCATCAAGCTTCCAACCGACATGTCCACGCATTTATTGCCCAGAATTGCGCGGCACTGCCTGCTTCCCTACTGGAGGGGATCCTGTTTGGAACGACCAAAGGCAGCTTTACAGGAGCGGAAGACAGACCAGGACTATTTGAACTGGCAAATGGCGGAACACTGTTTCTCGATGAACTAAACAGCATGCCGCTTGATCTGCAGGCAAAACTGCTTCGAGTGCTGCAAGACGGACAAATCAGGCGAATCGGCAGCATGAAGTCTGTTCAGGTTGATGTACGTGTCATTGCGGCGATGAACGAAGAGCCCACTGCTGTAGTCAAACGGGGGTTGCTGCGTCCTGATTTGTACTATCGCTTGAATGTCGTTTCTTTTGAGATTCCACCCCTGCGCAAACGAAAGGAAGACATCCCGCTATTAACCAGGCATTTTATCGAAAAATACAACCAATTGTTTCACATGCAGATTATAAAAGTGGAGCAGGTGGTGGAGCAGTATTTCCGTCAATACGACTGGCCGGGAAATGTCAGGGAGTTGGAGCATACCATAGAGGCTGCGATGAATCTGGTTGAAGGAGATAGCATCAAAGCAGAGCATCTACCTTATCACTTCGTGGAGCGGATGCAAGGAAAGCACGAGACTGTTCATCTGCATCAGGAGGGGGAAACGGATCTCCCAAATCTTCGCGAAGCACTGCGAGAGACCGAAGAGAGGTTGATCAAACGGGCCCTTTACCTGACAAACGGAAATATCAAGCAAGCAGCGGAACGATTGGGAATCCCCCGACAAACACTTCAATACAAGCTGACACAGCTTCATGAAGCAATAGGAGAAGAAAGCGGTGCCGAAAATTCGGCAGAATTGTAACCGTTTCCAAATGGATACAAAATAGAAAAACCCTATTGGACAGCATATTCTGAATCTTTCGATAGGTTGGCATGAGGATTGCAACTTCCTTTTATCATAAAAGTTTCCAGAAAAACTTTACCTGATAGAAGGGGGATTTCCCATGACAATAGCGCAAACAAGAGATTGGCGACAAATTGAGTTGTGGAAAGATGTGACCGATGAACAGTGGAATGACTGGATGTGGCAGTTAACGCATACCATCCGCACGGTAGATGAGCTCAAGCAGGTAATTAATCTGACCCCGGAAGAAGAAGAGGGCGTTCGGATTTCCAATATGACAATTCCGCTGAATATTACGCCGTACTATGCGTTGTTGATGGACCCGGATGATCCAACTGACCCTGTGCGTAAGCAATCCGTTCCATTATCCAGTGAAATGGTACGAACCAAATATGACATGGAAGATCCATTGCATGAGGACCAGGATTCTCCGGTGCCAGGGCTTACCCACCGTTACCCGGACCGTGTTTTGTTCCTTGTGACCAATCAATGCTCGATGTATTGCCGTTACTGTACTCGCCGTCGCTTCTCCGGTCAGGTAGGCATGGGCGTTCCCAAAAAGCAACTGGATGCCTGTATCGAATATGTTCGCAGTCACCCAGAGGTTCGTGATGTCCTGTTGTCAGGCGGAGACGGTCTGTTAATTAACGACCGAATTCTGGAGTATATCATCAGTAGCTTGCGTGCGATTCCGCATGTAGAGATTATTCGGATTGGTACGCGTGCACCTGTTGTATTCCCACAACGTATCACTGAAAATCTTTGCAATATGCTCAAAAAGTATCATCCAATCTGGCTCAATACTCACTTTAATCACCCTCGTGAAATTACGCCAGAAGCCAAAAAAGCCTGTGAAATGCTGGCTAACGTAGGTGTACCGTTGGGGAACCAATCCGTTATCCTCTCTGGCATTAACGATTGCCCGCACACCATGAAGAAGTTAGTGCAAGACCTGGTTAAAATTCGTGTGCGTCCGTACTACATTTATCAGTGCGACCTTTCCGAGGGAATTGGCCACTTCCGGGCACCTGTCACCAAAGGGATTGAAATAATCGAACATCTCCGTGGTCATACATCCGGTTATGCGGTGCCAACCTTCGTAGTCGATGCTCCGCATGGTGGCGGTAAGATCCCGGTGATGCCGAACTACATCATCTCTCAATCTTCTGAAAAAGTAGTTCTGCGCAATTTCGAAGGTGTCATCACTGCCTATCCGGAGCCAAAGAACTACCACGCACATGATGCCGACAACTGTGAATACTGTCAGACAGCACAAGGCAAAAACGTAGGAATTGCAGCATTGATGAAGGATGAAGCAAACAACCTGGAACCAACTGGCCTTAAGCGCAACGAACGTATCAACGAAACCAAAGTAAAATCGTTAGCTGACGTTCGAAAAGAGCAAAAGGATAAGAAACCAGATAAGAAAGTGTCAGAAAAGCAAGAGTCCGAACATCTGGACGTCTCAGGTAAATAGATCCGCTTGAAGCGAAGGCCTGGCTCAAAAGCCAGGTCTTTTAGCGTTTCATTCTTCGGAATTCAGAAACTTCCATAGCGCAATTGCTCGGAGTATGTTATATTTTTGTTATCTGAGCGATCGCTCAGTCAAAGTTAGTGTAAAGCTATGAATGTTCGGATGAAAAGCAAATTTTGCAAAGATGCGAAAATTTGAATGAATAGTCATTCATTTTTTGAACTAGTTCTGTTAATATAAAAAACAAGATAATAAAGATAAATTTCCAAAGGGGAGCTGAGAGCCTTGCTGCCATTATTGAATCTAATCGCCTTTTTCCTGATCTTGGCGTATGGATTGTATTTATTTGCTCACGTTGTCTACAGCCGCTACCTTTTCATCAAATTGGGTAAAAAGGGCGATGTCAAAGACGACTTTAAAACAAGATTTAATCTTGTCCTGGAGAATGTGATTTTCCAGAAGAAACTGCTCAAGGACAAGAAGAGCGGGTTCATGCACGTCGTCATGTTCTATGGTTTTATCATTCTTCAATTCGGAGCAATCGAACTGGTTATCAAAGGATTGGTTAAAGGTTTTGAGTTGCCTTTCGGAAGCGCTCACAAGTATTTCAGTTTAATGCAGGAAATTACCACCTTGCTGATTCTTTTGGCGGTAGCCTATGCGTTTTACCGTCGCTATGTAGAGAAACTGAAACGTTTGAAGCGTGGATTTAAATCAGGTCTGGTACTGATCTTTATCTCAACATTGATGGCTTCAGTACTCTTGTCTCTAGGTTTCGAACAAATCTGGCTAGGTCATGAACAGTCTGGTTATGCACCAATCTCATCCTTGGTTGCAACCTTGTTCGCTGGGATGAGCCCGACAGTAGCGGCTGGATTGTTCTATGTTTTCTGGTGGATGCACTTGTTGATCTTGCTTACGTTCATGGTGTATGTGCCACAATCCAAGCACGCACACTTGGTATTTGCTCCATTCAATGTTTGGTTCAAAAAGCTGGACCCGCCAGGCAAGCTGTCTACAATTAACTTCGAAGATGAAACGCAAGAAGTATTCGGTGTAGGCAAAATTGAAGACTTCACACAAACACAATTGATTGACCTGTATGCCTGTGTAGAGTGTGGACGCTGTACCAACATGTGTCCGGCAGCAGGTACAGGCAAAATGTTATCTCCAATGGATTTGATCGTGAAGATGCGTGATCACTTGACGGAAAAGGGTGCAGCCGTAACGTCCCGTACACCTTGGATGCCTAGCTTTGCTTTTGCTGATACACAAGCCAACAAAATTGCTGTGCAAGCAAGCGAAGTAGCTGCGGCGGCTGAAGGATCAACTGCAACAGCTCCTGAATTCTCTGTAAATCTGATTGGCGATGTCATTACAGAGCAAGAGCTCTGGGCATGTACAACCTGCCGCAACTGTGAAGACCAATGTCCTGTAATGAACGAGCACGTTGATAAAATCATTGATATGCGCCGCTACCTGGTTATGACAGAAGGAAGCATGCCTGCGGAAGCACAAAGAGCGTTGAACAACATTGAACGCCAAGGCAATCCATGGGGGATCAACCGTAAAGACCGCATGAAATGGATAGAAGGCTTGAATGGTGAGCTTGAAGTTCCTACTGTGAAAGATACAGATGAGTTTGAATACCTCTTCTGGGTTGGTTCCATGGGATCGTACGATAACCGCAGCATGAAAATCACCCACGCATTCGTCAAATTGATGCATGAAGCTGGTGTGAAATTCGCGATCCTGGGTAATGAAGAGAAAAACTCCGGGGATACCGCTCGTCGCATCGGTAATGAATTCTTGTTCCAACAACTGGCACAAGAGAACGTGGCATTGTTCGAAGCGTATGATGTGAAGAAGATTGTTACTTGTGACCCGCATGCATTCAACACGTTCAAGAACGAATATCCTGAATTCGGTTTACAGGCTGAAGTGTATCACCATTCCGAATTGCTTTCTCAATGGGTAAAAGAAGGGCGCCTCAAACCAACGAAAGAAGTAAAAGAGCGCATCACGTACCATGATTCTTGCTATCTCGGGCGTTATAACGATATTTACGACATGCCTCGTCAAATTCTCGAAGCGATTCCTGGTGTGGAAATCGTGGAAATCAAACGCAGTGGCTGTGACAGCATGTGCTGTGGAGCCGGTGGCGGCTTGATGTGGATGGAAGAGCACGAAGGTACTCGTGTCAACGTTGCACGTACCGAACAGGCTCTGGAAGTGAATCCGACACAAATCGCAAGCGCTTGTCCATACTGCCTGACCATGATGAGCGACGGTGTCAAAATGAAAGAAAAAGATGAAGATGTGAAAACAAGAGATATTGCTGAAATTCTTGCTGACGCAATCTAATGGGAAGGGGGCCGTACTGCTTTTGAGTGGTACGGCTTCCTCTTTACTGACAAGAAAGATTTTTATTTCCCCTTCTAGTCTCCATACAGATTTGCTATGATGAAAGTATAGAAATTGAGCGACCGCTCAATCGGCAGTCGATGGATCTCCATATTAACAAAGGAGTGATTAAAGAATGGGTTCAGTTATTGTTGGCGCAGCACGTACACCGTTTGGCAAATTCGGTGGAGCTTTGAAAGATGTAGCAGCCGTTGATCTAGGTGCGATTGCGATAAAGGAAGCACTTGCTCGTGCAGGTGTAAGTGGTGATCAGGTAGATGAAGTGATCATGGGAATGGTGTTGCAAGCAGGCGCAGGTCAGGTTCCATCCAGGCAGGCTGCCCGTAAAGCAGGACTCCCTTGGGAAGTGGCGAGTGAAACGATTAACAAAGTATGTGCTTCTGGTATGCGGGCAGTAACGATGGCTGATCAAATCATTCGAACCGGAGATGCACAATTAATCGTTGCAGGTGGAATGGAGAGCATGAGCAATGTGCCATACGCTCTGCCAAAAGCTCGTTACGGTCTCAGAATGGGCGACGGAGAAATCAAGGATTTGATGATGTACGACGGGCTGACTTGTCCGTTTGATTTCGTGCCAATGGCGGTGCACGGAAGCAATGTTTCCGAAGAGTATGACATCAGCCGTGAACTTCAGGATCAATGGGCACATCGCAGTCAGATTCGAGCATCCCATGCAGTGGAGAACGGTATTTTTGATGAAGAAATTGCTCCTGTTTCCATCCCACAAAGAAAAGGCGAACCTCTTGTAATCAAACGAGATGAATCGCCTAGACCGGACACAACCCTGGAAGTGTTGGCAAAGCTTGCCCCTGTTTATAAAAAGGACGGAACCATAACAGCGGGCAACGCACCGGGAATCAATGACGGAGCGGCAGCGATGGTTGTCATGTCAGAGGGCAAGGCACAAGAGCTGGGCGTGAAACCGTTGGCCAAGATTTTGGGTCATGCCACAGTAGGAGCAGAAGCTCCTTATATTGCAACCACTCCTGGTCTTGCTATTAATAAATTGCTGCAAAAAACAGGTGTTAAATTAGAAGACATCGATTTGTTTGAAGTAAACGAGGCATTTGCTGCGGTTACGCTGACAAGCGGTAAGCTGGTTGGATGGGACGAAGAAAAAGTAAACGTGAACGGAGGAGCAATTGCTCTTGGGCATCCTATTGGTGCAAGTGGTGCACGTATTATTATGAGTCTCATCTATGAACTGCGTCGTCGTGGCGGCGGCCTTGGTATTGCAGCCATTTGCAGTGGTGCTGCACAAGGAGATGCGGTTCTTTTGCAAGTTGATTAAACTCATCACGAATATAGCATTCGTTACTCATAACTAGTTGTTGGAGGTAGGGAAGATGAACGTTCAGAAATTTATGGTCGTGGGAGCAGGTCAAATGGGCAGCGGGATTGCTCAGGTGGCTGCACAAGCTGGATTACAAGTTGTTTTGTGCGACATTAAGCAAGAATTCGTGGAAAAAGGGCTTGCTACCATCACCAAAAACCTTAGCCGTAATGTGGAAAAAGGCAAAATGACAGAGGAAGAAAAGCAGGCAATTCTCGCTCGTGTTTCGCTGTCTACTGATCTGGCAGACGGAAAAGACGTTGATTTTGTAGTAGAAGCTGTCACTGAAAATATGACGGTGAAAGCAGATATCTTCAAGAAGCTGGATGAAGTATGCCCGGCACATACGGTTTTGGCAAGCAACACATCTTCCCTGCCGATTACAGAAATTGCTGCAGTAACAAAGCGCCCTGAGAAAGTAATTGGCATGCACTTCATGAATCCGGTGCCTGTGATGAAGCTTGTGGAAGTGATCCGGGGCTTGCAGACATCTGATGAAGTGTACCAGTTGGTGGAAGACCTTTCCAAACAAATGGGCAAGGTACCTGTCAGTGTAAATGATTTCCCAGGGTTCGTTTCCAACCGTGTCCTGATGCCGATGATTAACGAGGCGATCTACTGTGTATACGAGGGAGTAGCAACTCCAGAAGCGATTGATGAAGTAATGAAGCTTGGCATGAACCACCCGATGGGCCCTCTTACTTTAGCAGACTTTATTGGTCTGGATACATGCCTTTATATCATGGAAGTTCTTTATGAAGGATTTGGAGATTCCAAATACCGTCCGTGCCCATTGCTTCGCAAGTATGTAAAGGCAGGCTGGCTCGGCAAGAAATCAGGCAGAGGCTTCTACTCTTATCAGTAAAATGCAGCACTTACCGTAAAACGGGATGAGCGATCAGAGAAAGGTTGGACTATCATGGATCTTCGTTGGACCGAAGAACAGCAAATGATGATTAAAATGGTTCGTGATTTTGCACAAAAGGAGATTGCTCCTTTTGTACCGGTGATGGAGGAGACAGAAGAATTTCCTCGTCATATTGTGAAGAAGATGGGAGAAATGGGCTTGATGGGTATTCCGATCCCGGAGGAATGGGGCGGAGTTGGAGCTGATTTCACTTCTTATATATTGGCGATTAATGAAATTTCCCGGGTAAGTGCAACGGTAGGGGTTATCCTCTCTGTGCATACCTCTGTGGGAACCAATCCGATTCTTTATTTCGGAAACGATGAGCAGAAGAACAAATACGTTCGCAAGCTGGCAGCAGGGGAATTTCTCGGTGCGTTCGCATTGACAGAGCCGAGCGCGGGTTCGGACGCCAGCAGCATTCGTACGCAAGCCGTGCGTCAGGGAGACGAGTACATTCTCAACGGCTCCAAAGTATTCATCACAAATGGTGGAGAGGCGGATGTGTATATCACATTTGCGATTACAGATCCATCCAAAGGAACAAGAGGAATCTCCGCTTTTATCGTCGAAAAGGATACACCAGGTTTTACAGTTGGAAAAAAAGAGAAAAAGATGGGGCTTCACGGCTCCAATACGACTGAACTGATTTTTGATAATGCCCGAGTCCCAGCAGAGAATCTGCTTGGAAATGAAGGCGACGGTTTTACCATTGCGATGGCAAACCTCGATTCAGGTCGTATTGGGATTGCTTCACAAGCACTTGGCATTGCAGAAGCAGCACTTGAATATGCAACCCAGTATGCCAAGGAACGCAAACAATTCGGAGAACCAATCGCTAACAAGCAAGCCATCGGATTCAAGTTGGCTGATATGGCAACCTTGGTGGAAGCAGCGCGCCTGTTGGTTTACCAGGCGGCCTCTCTACGAACACAAGGAAAACCGTGCGGAAAAGAAGCATCCATGGCTAAACGCTTTGCCTCTGATGCAGCAATGAAAATTGCCACCGAAGCAGTACAAGTATTTGGTGGGTACGGCTACAGCCGTGAATATCCGGTTGAGCGCCTGTTCCGCGACGCTAAAATTACGCAAATCTATGAAGGTACCAACCAGATCCAACGAGTGGTTATCGCTAAGCATTTATTTTCATAATAAAAAATGATTAGTCAGGAGTGTGGAGAAATGGATTTCCGTTTGACCGAAGAACAAGAAATGCTGCGCAAAATGATCAGAGATTTTGCTGAAGAACATGTTGCTCCTACAGCAGCAGAACGTGACGAGGAAGAAGTGTTCGACCGTTCGATTTTTGAAAAAATGGCTGAACTGGGACTCACAGGTATTCCATGGTCGGAGAAATACGGCGGAGCAGGAGCTGATTATGTTAGTTATGTGCTAGCAGTAGAAGAGCTTTCCCGTGTGGATGCGTCCATTGGGGTAACATTATCTGCACACGTTTCCCTGGCAAGCTGGCCGCTATACAAATTTGGCACAGAAGAACAAAAGCAAAAATTCCTTCGTCCTTTGGCAGAAGGTAAGAAAATGGGTGCCTACTGCTTGACGGAAGCAGGCTCTGGCTCTGACTCTGCGGGTATGCGTACAACTGCAGTGAAGGATGGAGACGATTATATTCTTAATGGCAGCAAAATCTTCATCACAAATGCTGGCGAGGCAGAAATCTATATCGTGTTCGCTGTTACGGATGCAGCATTGAAGCATAAAGGGGTAACTGCCTTTATCGTTGAAAAGGGAATGCCTGGCTTCTCTATGGGTAAAAAAGAGAAAAAATTAGGGATTCGTTCCTCACCAACCATGGAAGTCATCTTTGAAGATGTTCGTGTTCCAAAAGAAAACATGCTGGGTGAAGAAGGACAAGGGTTTAAAATTGCGATGATGACACTTGATGGCGGACGTAACGGGATTGCCGCTCAAGCGTTGGGAATTGCTCAAGGTGCTTATGAGCATGCGCTTAATTATGCGAAAGAGCGCAACCAGTTCGGTAAACCAATCGCAGCTTTGCAAGCGATTCAATTCAAGCTGGCAGATATGGCTACCAAAATTGAAGCTTCCCGTCTTTTGACGTATCAGGCTGCCTGGTTGGAGGATCAAGGTTTGCCTTATGGAAAAGCTTCTGCTATGTCTAAGGTATTTGCTGGAGACACAGCTATGGAGGTAACAACAGAAGCAGTTCAAGTATTTGGTGGATACGGCTATACTCGTGAATACCCGGTAGAACGAATGATGCGTGATGCGAAAATCACTCAAATCTATGAAGGAACGAATGAAATTCAACGTGTCGTGATCAGCAACTACCTCATCAAAGAATAGAGGGAAAGAAGCATGCACGAAATTACTCGTCGGATTCTTGCAGGTGATGTGCGCGGGGCAGCTCGCGCCATTACTTGTGTAGAAAATGATTATCCGGAGCGAACGCAAATATTGCGAGAGCTATTTCCGCATACGGGACGTGCCAAGTTAATCGGAATTACAGGTACCCCAGGGGCAGGAAAAAGCTCCATGGTCGATGTCCTCATCAGTTTTTTGCGCAGGAATGGACTGACCATTGGCGTTGTTGCTGTTGACCCAACCAGTCCCTTCACAGGAGGGGCATTGCTTGGGGACCGTGTTCGCATGCAGAATCATGCAACTGATCCCGGGGTATTTATTCGCAGCATGGGCACCAGAGGAAGCTTGGGCGGACTTTCCCGCAATACAAAGGATGCTGTACGAATTCTTGACGCTTACGGCTGTGATGTCATCCTGATTGAAACAGTAGGTGTAGGACAGTCTGAGCTGGATATCATGAACATTGCCGACTCGACGATTGTTGTCCTGAATCCGGGTGGCGGAGATTCCGTACAGGCGTTTAAAGCGGGAATTATGGAAATCGCTGATTTGTTTGTGATCAACAAGGCTGATCTGCCTGGCACAGACAAGTTGGAGATTGAAGTAGAGCAGATGCTTGATCTGGTCAAACATGATGCCCCGTGGCGACCTCCGGTAATCAAAACCATTTCTACTCAGAATGCAGGCATTGATCAGGTATGGAAGGAAACACTTCGTCATCACGAATATCTCTTAGCTAGTGGAGAGTGGGAAGAGAGAAGGTCCCGACATTTGCGAGAAGAAGTGATTGAAATCGTAAACCACCAGATCTATCAAAAAATGATTCGTGGCATCGAAGCGGGAGCATTTGCAGAGCAACTGACCAGTGTGGCGTCAAGGCAGGCTGACCCGTATGGGGTAGCCGATCAAATCGTCAAAGCATGGTTCCACGACTAATAAGGAAGTTCGTCCTCCTTTTTGAACAAGAGCTGATAGAACTGGGAGAAAATAAAGCATTGCGTCCACTTTCCTCTTGTACAGTAAGTGCGTATAATAGGAAGAAAGAGAGGACTGAGCTTTATTTTCTAAGGATTAACCGATCAAACGCTCAGTCAGGGTAGGAGGGGATTCTGACGTGTCAGAGAAAAAGAAACTGATACCTTCCTTGGTGAAGGATCCGAAATTGATTGAAAAAAGGCGTGACCAGATCATCGAGGCAGCAGTTGATCTGTTCATTCATAAAGGCTTCCATAAAACAACGACAAGAGAAATTGCGAGAGCATCCGGTTTCAGTATCGGAACTCTCTATGAATATATCGAGTCCAAAGAAGACGTGTTGTATCTCGTTTGTGACGCCATCCATGCAGAAGTGGAATCTCGCTTGCGGGAAGCCATTACCTTCAAGGGAACAGGACTCACAATTCTGAAAATGGCCCTTCGGAGCTTCTTCCGGGTGATGGATCAGATGAGTGACCGAGTCATGCTCATCTACCAGGAAACCAAGTCCTTGCCTTCTGAAACACTGCGCTATGTGTTGGGAAGAGAGGAAGCGATCACCGTCATCTTTGAGGAAATTTTGCAGAAGGGTATCGCAGACGGCTCCATTTCGATTGATGAAAAGAACGTGAAGCTGATGGCTCACAACATTATGGTCTTAGGTGAAATGTGGGTATTCCGCAGATGGACACTGAAGAAGATCTACACGCTGGATGAATATATCAACATGCAAACAACACTGCTTCTTCGTGAAGTAAGTGCTGAATAGATTCGAGAGACAAATGATAGGGAGGTACAAATAATGGAAACAGAAGTGTATCGTCCGTCCAACAAAATCCGCTTTGTTACGGCTGCAAGTCTATATGATGGTCATGATGCGTCGATCAATATCATGAGACGTATTTTGCAATCTTCTGGTGCAGAAGTGATTCATCTGGGTCACAACCGCTCCGTAGACGATGTAGTTACTGCAGCGATTCAGGAAGATGTACAAGGGATCGCTATCAGTTCTTACCAAGGTGGTCATGTAGAGTACTTTAAATACATGGTCGATCTGTTGAAAGAGCGGGGGGCTGGTCACATTCGCATTTATGGCGGAGGTGGCGGGGTAATTGTTCCTCGTGAAATTCGCGAGCTTGAAGAGTACGGGGTAGCCAAAATCTTCTCGCCTGATGATGGACGCCACCAAGGGTTGCAAGGCATGATCAACCACATGCTGCGGGAAACTGACTTCCCGACAGTGAAGCAGGTTGAGCTTGAAATCGAAGAACTCCGAGAACAGAATCATAAGGCAGTTGCCCGTCTTATTTCCGTTGCAGAATATGCGGTACAAGATAAAACTGTCTTTACTTCAGTAGAAGCAGCACTTCCACAACCCGGTCATGTTATTCCTGTTCTCGGAATTACTGGTACAGGTGGAGCAGGTAAAAGTTCTCTAACAGACGAATTGGTTCGTCGCTTCATCAATAATTTCCCGGATAAAACGGTAGCAATCCTGTCGATCGATCCATCCAAACAAAAAACGGGTGGAGCCTTGCTTGGTGACCGGATTCGCATGAACGCCAACAACACGCCTCGAGTTTACATGCGCAGTTTGGCAACCCGTAAATCAGGTTCCGAGCTGTCGGCAGCCGTGGAAGATTCATTAAAAGTGCTCAAAGCAGCCAATTTTGACCTTGTAATTGTAGAAACAAGCGGAATTGGTCAGGGTGATGCACAGGTAAAAGACGTCTGTGATGTTGCCATGTACGTTATGACAAGTGAATTCGGGGCGCCTTCCCAGCTTGAAAAAATCGATATGCTGGATTTTGCCGACTTGATTGCGATCAATAAATTTGAGCGGAAAGGTTCTGAAGACGCTCTGCGTGAAGTGCGCAAACAGTATCGCCGCAACCACAATCAGTTTGATTTGACGGATGAGCAGATTCCTGTTTACGGAACCATTGCCAGCCAGTTTAACGACAAGGGAACCAACGTGCTTTTTGCTGCATTGATGAAAACGATTGTGCAGAAAACCAGTGTAGATTGGCAAGTAGCTCATCTGGATTCGACACCGGTATCGGTTCTGAAAAAGTCATTAATTCCGAATGATCGCATTACTTACCTGCAAGAGATCGCCAATACCGTTCGTGGCTATCGGAAGTTCTCTGACGAGCAAGCAGGCATTGCCCGCAAGCTGTTCCAACTTCACGGAACGAAGGAAACACTAGTATCTGCAAATGTTGAGAACCTGTCAGAGCTGGTGAAAGTAATCGATGCGCAAATCGCTTTCTTTGAAGAGAAGCTTCACCCAGAGTGTCGTCGCATCCTTGATAATTGGTCTTGCCTGAAAGATGCATACGAACAAGACCAGTTAGTTACGAAAATTCGTGATAAGGAAATTATTACAAAGCTCTTTAGCGAATCCTTATCGGGTACTCGTATTCCGAAAGTCAGCTTGCCGCAGTTCGAGGATTGGGGCGAGATTTTAAAGTGGTCCATGAAGGAAAATGTACCGGGTGAATTCCCTTATACTGCTGGCGTATTCCCGTTCAAGCGTGAAGGTGAGGATCCAAGACGCCAGTTTGCGGGCGAAGGAACTCCGGAGCGTACGAATAGACGATTCCACTTCTTGTCCAAAAACGATGATGCCAAGCGCTTAAGTACGGCTTTTGATAGCGTGACTCTCTACGGGGAAGACCCGGATTACCGCCCGGACATCTACGGTAAAATCGGAACGAGTGGCGTTAGCATTTGCACACTAGATGATATGAAGAAGCTGTATGCAGGTTTTGACCTGTGTGCTCCTTCAACGTCTGTTTCCATGACCATTAATGGCCCTGCACCAATGATCCTGGCGATGTATATGAATACAGCGATTGATCAACAAGTGGAGTTATTCACTGAGCGGGAAGGTCGCAAGCCAACGGCAGAAGAATTCGAAAAAATCAAAGCCTATACCCTTTCAACCGTACGTGGAACGGTTCAAGCCGACATCCTGAAAGAGGATCAAGGTCAGAACACGTGCATCTTCTCTACAGAGTTTGCACTCCGTATGATGGGGGATATTCAACAGTACTTCATCGATCACAAAGTACGCAATTACTACTCTGTATCCATTTCCGGCTATCATATTGCCGAGGCAGGAGCGAATCCGATTTCCCAATTGGCGTTTACTTTGGCTAACGGGTTTACCTATATCGAGTACTATCTGAGCCGTGGTATGAATATTGATGATTTTGCACCAAACCTTTCCTTCTTCTTCTCGAATGGTCTTGACCCTGAATATACGGTAATCGGACGTGTGGCTCGCCGTATCTGGTCAACTACATTGAAGAACAAGTACAGTGCAAACGATCGCAGTCAGAAGCTTAAATACCACATCCAGACGTCTGGCCGCTCGCTGCATGCACAAGAGATGGACTTTAATGATATCCGTACCACTCTGCAAGCATTAATCGCTATCTATGACAATTGCAACTCTTTACACACCAATGCATATGATGAGGCAATTACGACACCTACAGAGAATTCTGTACGCCGTGCTATGGCTATTCAGATGATTATCAATAAAGAGCTGGGTCTCGCCAAGAACGAAAACCCACTACAGGGAGCATTCATCATCGAAGAACTGACAGACCTGGTAGAGGAAGCTGTGCTTCAGGAGTTCGAGCGAATCAGCACTCGTGGCGGCGTGTTGGGAGCGATGGAAACCCAGTATCAGCGTGGCAAAATCCAGGATGAGTCTATGTACTACGAGATGAAGAAGCATACAGGAGAATTGCCAATCATCGGAGTAAATACCTTCCTGAACCCGAATGCTACAGAAGATGATTATGAGATTGAGCTTGCCCGTGCAACAGAAGAGGAAAAGGAGCAGCAAATCCATAACCTTCGTGCCTTCCAGGAAGCTCATCAGGATGAGATGGGGCCAGCATTGAAACGCCTCCAAGAGGTGGCGACGTCAGGCGGCAACATCTTTGCGGAGCTGATGGAAACAGTTAAGGTGGCATCACTAGGTCAAATTACGGCAGCATTGTATGAAGTTGGCGGACAATACCGTCGAAATATGTAAAAGAACCCACCCGACACAAGCTATCGCTGGCATCGGGCGGGGCCCCAAACTTATAAAATATCCCTCGGTGCAAAATTGCCGAGGGATACTTGTCGTTTTTCCGTGAAAGTGCGTGTCCTTTGAACGAATGGAAGAGTCTGGTTTGAAACTCTTGCATTTTAGGTTAAAATGAGGAATACTGTATGATAGCCAAGTTATTGTTGTGAAAGGACGTGCACGTCTTGAGTCAAACACTTCAAAGTATCGATAAAGAAAAACTGTATGAGATGGCGCTGGTTGACATCGCATTTGAACTTCTTAAAGAGCAGAATCGCCCGTATAATTTTCGTGAACTGATGGGGGCAATTGCTTCACTGCGCAATATGTCCGATGAACAAATGATGAGCATGATCGCTCAGATTTACACGGAAGTAAACATCGATGGCCGTTTCGTTTGCCTTGGTGACAATATGTGGGGTCTCAAACGCTGGTATCCTACCGAGACAGTGGAAGAGAGCCAAGAGGGCGGCGGCAAGAAGAAGAAAATTATTACTGACGACTTTGATGACGATTATGAGATGGAAGATGAAATTGAAGAAGTATTTGAAGAAGAGGATGACCTCGTTGTATTTGATGATGACGAGGAATTTATCGACGACGAATTAGCTGATGAAGAAGATATCGACGAAGAAATTGACGAAGAAGACGAAGATATAATGGATGAGGAAGAAGAAATGCTCGACGATGATGTCGACGAAGAAAATGATGAAGATTAGTTTTTTGTAGCCTTGACTTTCCCTTCCGAGACATTATAAAATACTGCTTGGGCTTCACATGAAGAAATGCCAAATATGGAAAGCTAATAAACAAAAGTGACCCCTACCCGTTATCATGGGCTAGGTAGCGCTTTTGTTTTTTTCTTTTTTTTGGAAGCTATCCTGACTAATATACGCATTTTTTTCTACGATCGTAGCGGAACAGGGAAAGAGGGGACAAGATTGATGGCGAAGTATATTTTTGTAACAGGTGGGGTTGTTTCTTCACTTGGAAAAGGGATTACAGCAGCTTCATTGGGGCGTCTGTTGAAGAACAGAGGATTGAAAGTGACTATCCAAAAGTTCGACCCATACATCAACGTAGACCCGGGTACGATGAGCCCATACCAACACGGTGAGGTTTTCGTAACGGATGATGGGGCAGAGACAGACTTGGACTTGGGACACTATGAGCGTTTTATTGACATTAACCTGAGTGCCAACTCCAACGTGACTACCGGTAAAATCTATTCCTCTGTAATTGCCAAAGAGCGCCGTGGTGATTATTTGGGTGGAACCGTACAGGTAATTCCACACATCACGAACGAAATCAAAGAGCGAGTTTTCCGTGCCGGACGTGAAACAGGTGCTGATGTCGTGATTACCGAGATCGGTGGTACTGTTGGTGATATTGAGAGCTTGCCGTTCCTCGAGGCAATTCGTCAGATCAAAAGCGACATCGGTCGTGAAAACGTCATGTATATCCACGTGACACTGATCCCTTACATCAAGGCAGCCGGAGAAATGAAAACCAAACCAACCCAGCACAGTGTAAAAGAATTGCGTAGCTTGGGTATTCAACCAAATGTCATTGTTACACGTACAGAACAACCTCTTTCACAAGATATGAAGGACAAGCTGGCACTTTTCTGTGACATTGATAAAAATGCAGTAATTGAAGGTATAGATGCAGAAACGTTGTATGAAGTGCCGTTGTTCTACCAAGAGCAAGGCTTGGACGATTATGTCTGCAATCACTTGGGATTGAGCTGTCAAGAAGCGGATATGACTGAGTGGAAGGCTCTGGTAGAAAAAATCAAGAACCTCAAGGAAACCACTCGAATTGCTATCGTAGGTAAGTACGTACAGTTGCACGATGCCTACCTTTCTGTTGCAGAAGCGCTTTACCATGCAGGTTTTGCCAACGATTCTGATGTAGATATCAAGTGGGTGAACGCAGAAGACGTTACAAGTGACAATGTAGCGGAATTACTGGGAGACGTTGACGGAATTCTCGTACCAGGCGGATTTGGTGATCGAGGAATCGAAGGGAAAATTACAGCCACTCGTTATGCTCGTGAAAACAATGTTCCATTCTTGGGAATCTGTCTTGGTATGCAAATCGCAGTAATTGAATATGCTCGCCATGTTCTTGGAATGGCAGATGCAAACAGTTCCGAAATCAATCCAAACACCAACTATCCAGTTATTGACTTGCTTCCAGAGCAAAAAGAGATCGAGGACATGGGCGGAACCATGCGTCTTGGACTCGGGCCAACGAAAGCAATTGCTGGCAGCTTGGCAGAGCGTGCATACAACAACACCTTAATCTATGAGCGTCATCGTCATCGTTACGAAGTGAATAACGAATACCGTGATCAAATGGCGCAAGCAGGACTCTCTTTCTCAGGAACATCGCCTGATGGAAGACTGGTTGAGATTATTGAAGTACCAGCTCATCCATGGTTCCTGGCAACGCAATTCCATCCAGAGTTCACTTCTCGCCCGAACAGACCACAACCATTATTCCGTGAGTTCGTGAAGGCATCCTTGCAACATAAAAAATAATTGAAAAGAGTAAAGGGGAATGCGTTAAAGCATTTCCCTTTTGTTTACAGATATTCCATCGTTTAGTTTCTGCAAACTATCTTTTCTTGATAGAACAGGGAGGAATTTCCTGTTAACTAGAGAATTTTACTAAGGAGCTACAAAACTGTTAAAACTGTTAAGCAGAATGGACCTAATCATCTTCTCTAGGGGGAAATAAGCATGCAAAAGAAAAAGGTTTTAGTAGTGGATGATCAGTATGGAATCCGAATTCTCTTGTATGAGGTATTAGGTAAAGAAGGATATTCAACATTTCAAGCTGCAAACGGAAAGCAGGCTTTGGAAATCGTTCAAAAAGAACAGCCGCATCTCGTCATTCTTGATATGAAAATTCCCGGAATGGACGGAATCGAGATACTCAAGCACATCAAAAAAATTGATCAGGATATAAAAGTCATCATGATGACTGCCTATGGTGAGCTGGATATGATCAAGGAAGCTACCCAACTGGGGGCCCTTACCCACTTCACAAAACCGTTCGATATCGATGAGCTCCGTCATGTGGTCAATCAGCAATTGGCAGGCTAAAAGCATTCTGTTAAGAAAAGACTGCTTGTGGTATAATAAGCCAAGTTGTTACCAGACCACTTGAGGAGGAATTGGATTATTATGCCACTCGTACCTATGACCGCGTTTTTAGAAGATGCGAAAAAAAATAAATATGCGGTAGGCCAATTTAACATTAACAATCTTGAGTTCGTACAGGCGATCACAGAAGCGGCAAAGGAAGAAAAGTCTCCTGTTATCTTTGGTGTATCTGAAGGTGCTATGCGTTACATGGGAATTGATTATACAGTTGCTATGTCAAAAGTAGCTGCAGAACTCGCAGGTGTACCTGTAGCACTTCACTTGGACCATGGTAGCAGCTTTGATGTTGTAATGAAGTGCATCCGTGCTGGATTCTCATCTGTTATGTTTGATGGCTCTCACTACTCATTTGAGGAAAACATCCGTTTGACCAAACAAGTGGTAGAAGCTGCTCATGCGGTTGGTGTTTCTGTTGAGGGCGAATTGGGCACAATCGGTGGTACGGAAGACGACGTTTCTGTAGATGAAGCAGATGCAGCTTTGGCAAAACCAGAAGAAGCGATTCGTTTCTGGGAAGAAACCAAAGTTGATTATTTGGCGATTGCCGTTGGTACTGCGCACGGTATGTATAAAGGCGTACCAAAAATTCACTACGATATCATTGAAAAAGTGGCAACGAACATTGGAGCACCTATCGTGTTGCACGGTGGATCAGGTGTTCCGGATGAAGCGATTGTTGAGTCAATCAAACTTGGTGTTGGTAAGATCAACGTAAATACTGAAAATCAGGTAGCATGCACAGAGGTTGTTCGCAAAGTATTAGCTGAAAAACCAAACGAGATTGACCCACGCAAATACCTTTCACCAGCTCGTGCAGCGATTAAAGAGGTTGTTAAAGGCAAAATGCGTTTATTTGGTAGCAGCAACCGTGCCTAATTAGGAGGGTGCCCATGCGATTTTTTATAGATACAGCCAATGTTGAAGAGATACGTGAGATTCATGATTGGGGTGTTGTTGCAGGTGTAACAACGAATCCATCCCTTGTAGCAAAAGAGGGTCGAGACTTTATCGAGACGCTCAAGGAAATATTTGATATTGTGGATGGTCCGATCAGTGCTGAGGTAATCAGTACAGATGCCAAAGGAATGATTGAAGAGGGTGAAAAACTCGCTTCATTATCCAAAAACATCGTCGTGAAAATTCCAATGACTGAAGATGGCTTGAAAGCAGTCAAAGCATTGGCGAAGCGGAAAATTAAAACAAACGTAACCTTAATTTTCAATGCGAACCAGGCACTTTTGGCAGCACGAGCTGGAGCTACATATGTCTCTCCGTTTTTAGGACGTTTGGATGATATCGGACACGATGGGCTTAAATTGATTTCAGAGATCGCTGATATTTTTGCTATTCACGATATCGAAACAGAAATCATTGCAGCAAGCATCCGCCACCCGCTTCATGTGACGGAAGCAGCACGTCGTGGATCTCATATTGCGACTATTCCTTATAAAGTGTTCAAGCAACTTTTACAGCATCCTTTGACGGACAGCGGTATTGAAAAATTCCTTGCCGATTGGGGAACGATGCAAAAGTAGCACTTGATCAGTTGTTGAATGGTGGAGCACCTTTTCCCGGAGGAGAAGGTGCTCCTTTCGAGAATGTCAACTATCAAAGAATGAGAGAATACCTGGGGAGAGCTAACAATGGAGAAACTGATCGTACGGGGAGGCAAGCCACTTACAGGAAAAGTGGCTATCAGTGGAGCGAAGAACAGCGCTGTTGCATTAATACCAGCAGCACTAATCGCAGACGGGCCAGTAGTTATTGAGAATCTGCCGCATATTCAAGATGTGGAGATCTACGTTGAACTCCTGCGTGAGATGGGGGCAGATGTACTATTTGAAGACGATTGGATGGAAATTGACTCTCGTTCCATGCAAAAGGTTGTCATGCCAAACGGTCGAATTAAAAAACTGCGTGCATCATATTATTTATGGGGTGCATTGCTTGCCAAGTTTGGTGAAGCACAAATCGGTTTGCCTGGTGGCTGTGATTTGGGCCCTCGCCCAGTGGACCAGCATATCAAAGGGTTTGAGGCATTAGGCGCACGAGTTGAGAATCGGAATGGTGTCATGACCGTTAAGGCCAACAAGCTGAAAGGCGCTAGAATTTATCTCGACATGGTTAGTGTGGGAGCAACCATCAATATTATGTTGGCTGCTACACGTGCAGAAGGTTTGACGATTATTGAGAATGCAGCACGGGAGCCGGAAATTGTCGATGTGGCGACTCTCTTGACGAACATGGGTGCCAACATCAAGGGTGCCGGGACAGACGTCATTCGCATCCAGGGTGTTACCCAGATGAAAGGCTGTAGACATACAATTATTCCCGATCGGATTGAAGCAGGGACGTACATGATTGCGGCTGCTGCTACTCGTGGGGATGTCGTTGTCGAAAATGTCATTCCAAAGCACTTGGAACCGGTCATAGCTAAGCTGCGTGAAATGGGTGTCACAGTAGAAATAGAAGATGATAGTGTGCGCGTGATTGGGCAGGAGAAATACCGTGCGATTGATCTGAAGACCAATCCGTATCCAGGATTTCCGACGGATTTACAGCAGCCAATGACTACGCTGTTGACGCAAGCCAAAGGGTCTAGCATCGTCACGGATAATATATATGGATCAAGGTTCCGACATGTCGATGAACTTCGCAGAATGGGAGCCACGATTAAGATTGAAGGAAGATCTGCAGTGATTGAAGGCGGCAAGAAAATGATGGGTGCCAAAGTCATCGCATCCGATCTGAGAGCAGGAGCTGCTTTGGTCATCGCAGGACTGGTGTCAGAAGGGATTACAGAAATCGAAGGGTTGTCTCATATTGACCGGGGTTACGAAAACCTAGTGGGCAAGCTGCGTAATCTGGGAGCGGACACTCTGCGATCGAATCATAAGCATACTGAATGTAAAGAGAAATAATTCTGGCTCGCCTAAAAGGAGAGATTGAAGATGGAGCGTAGTTTAACGCTTGAATTGGTACGTGTAACCGAAGCTGCAGCATTGGCTTCAGCCCGTTGGATGGGGTTAGGAAAAAAAGACGAGGCAGATGGAGCGGCTACTTCGGCAATGCGTAAAGAATTTGAGAACGTTCCGATGGATGGGATTGTCGTAATTGGAGAAGGGGAAATGGACGAAGCTCCAATGCTTTACATTGGAGAAAAACTCGGTCAAGGGACTGCCCCGTTGGTTGATGTTGCGGTTGATCCACTCGAAGGTACGAACATTGTAGCAAAGGGAACCTGGAATGCCATTTCGGTTATTGCGATTGCAGACCGTGGCAATCTGCTGCATGCTCCTGATATGTACATGGAGAAAATTGCAGTAGGACCGCAAGCAGTAGGCAAAGTGGATATCAATGCCCCTGTGATCGATAATCTCAAGGCGGTTGCAAAAGCACAAGGCAAGGATGTAAGTGATCTTGTTGCTATCGTACTTGACCGTGATCGTCATGAAAGAGTAATCAACGAGATTCGCCAGGCGGGTGCTCGCATCAAATTGATCCCGGACGGGGACGTAGCTGCTGCGATTGCAACTGCTTTTCCTGATACCGGAGTGGATATTTTATTTGGATCAGGTGGAGCTCCTGAAGGTGTTCTTGCCGCAGTGGCACTTAAATGTCTCGGCGGAGAAATCCAAGGAAGACTGCTGCCGCAAAGCAAAGAGGAAGAAGAACGCTGTATCAAGATGGGCCTCTTAAATCCACATCAGGTTCTTTTCATGGATGACCTGGTCAAAGGTGACGACGCCATTTTTGCAGCAACTGGTGTTACGGATGGAGAACTGCTGCGTGGTGTGCGTTTTCAAGGTACACGTGCAACAACCCACTCTGTCGTTATGCGTGCCAAAACTGGAACCGTACGTTTCATTGAAGGAAACCACCGGTTAGAGCGGAAACCAAGACTTGTATTGTAATTTCTAGGCTAGAATAAGTGAAGAGAAGACGTAAAGAGTGGTGGAATAATCAGTGTTATTATCAGAGTTAGAAGAATTAAAGCTAACCGAGTTGTATAAACTCGCTAAAGATTTTCAGATCACGTCTTACTCCCAATTAAAGAAAAAGGAATTAATCTTTGCGATTTTACGTGCAAGAGCAGAGCGTGACGGATTGATGTTTATGGAAGGCGTTCTCGATATATTGCCAGAAGGCTACGGATTCTTGCGCCCCATCAACTATTTGCCAAGTTCAGAGGACATTTATATTTCTCAGTCACAAATTCGTAGATTTGATTTGCGAATCGGTGATCTTGTCTCGGGGAAAGTCCGACCTCCTAAAGAAAATGAACGTTATTTCGGCTTGCTGCAAGTAGAAGCTGTAAACGGAGAAGACCCCGAATTGGCTTCTGAGCGCCTTCACTTTCCCGCCCTTACACCGCTTTATCCTCAAAAAAAGCTCGTTCTAGAGACTTCACCCACGAAGATATCTGCCCGTATCATGGATTTGCTGGCACCGGTTGGTTTGGGTCAACGTGGTCTGATAGTCGCACCTCCGAAAGCTGGAAAAACCATCCTACTCAAAGAGATAGCAAACAGTATTTCCGAAAATCACCCCGATATTTCCCTGTTTGTTCTTTTGATTGATGAACGTCCGGAAGAGGTTACCGATATGCAGCGCTCAGTAAAGGGAGAAGTCATTGCTTCTACCTTTGACGAGTTGCCAGAGAATCATATCAAAGTAGCTGAATTGGTATTGGAACGAGCAAAGCGTCTGGTCGAACATAAAAAAGACGTTGTTATTTTGTTGGATTCCATTACTCGCTTGGCTCGTGCCTATAATCTCGTAATTCCTCCAAGTGGCCGTACGCTTTCTGGCGGTATTGATCCGGCAGCTTTCCATCGTCCCAAGCGCTTTTTTGGCTCAGCACGCAACATTGAAGAAGGAGGCAGCTTGACTATCCTGGCAACCGCCCTTGTTGAAACAGGTTCGAGAATGGACGATGTCATTTATGAAGAATTCAAGGGTACCGGGAACATGGAGCTTCACCTGGATCGTAAACTGGCAGAGCGCCGCATTTTCCCTGCAATCGATATCCGACGCTCAGGAACGCGCAGAGAAGAGCTGCTGCTGTCTAAGGATGAGCTGGACAAGTTGTGGGCGATTCGCAAAAATATGACAGAAAGCCAGGAGTTTGTTGAATCCTTCCTGAAAAAATTACAGGATACCAAAACGAATGCTGCTTTCCTTGATTCAATCAAAGAGACCAAGCCAGATACAAAATCAGAAGCGAAACCTGTTGCGAAAACAGAGGCTCCTAAGTCTGGTACATCAACAGCTACTAGAACGAGAACGTCAAAACCTTCTACCACAACGGCCAAATAGAGGCCGTTCTTTTTTTGGGCACTTTTGCATACCAATAGAAAGGATATGATGTGAAGGAGGAATGCGGTGATGGGATACTCGGAAGTACCAATGACGTTTTCCAATGCAGATGAGGCAAAACAAACCGTTATTGAGAAAACCATATTTCAAGCATTTAATCCATTTGCCTCTTTATCATCTACGTCTCTCACAACCAACCAAAGTTCTGCTATATCGTATACGGTTCAACAAGGAGATACTCTTTCAGAAATTGCCCAAAAGTATGGAATTACCTTACGAGAATTAATAGAAGAGAACAAAATCTTGAATCCCCATATGGTTGGTATTGGGATGAAGCTGGTTATTGGTCAAAACCATGTTACACATACCGTAAGTAGGGGAGAAACGATTGACCAGATTGCCAGGAGATATGATATCCCTTTGGAAAAGCTCATTGCGAGAAACCCGTTGCTCCAGGTGTTGCCTGATAGTCTGTACGTTGGACAGGTTTTGCAAATTCCGATAGCAGCAGCAAAGCCGACACTCTCGGGGAACCTTGCCGTTCGAAAGCAAATGGCACAAGCAGCGAGTAGAAGTGCAGTACGAAGCAGACAAATGGACTGGCCAGTAGAGAGAGCGACGATTACAAGCAATTTTGGTATGAGATGGGGAAGGCTGCATAAAGGCATGGATTTATGGAACGAAGCCAAGGGCAAGACAGAGATTCTCGCAGCCAAAGAAGGTGTCGTAGTAGATGCAGGAGCCAATCACGACGGATACGGCTACATGGTCATTATTGATCACGGGAACGGACTGCAGACTTATTACGCTCATCTGCGCAAAATTATAGTACAGATTGGTGAAATGGTAGAGCGGGGTCAGCGAATCGGATACATGGGACGGACGGGAGACTCTACGGGGTACCATTTGCATTTTGAAGTGCGTCAGGACGATGTTCCAATCAATCCGCTTCGATATCTAAAGAGATAAATGAAGTCGAATCGAACACTTCCAAATCGAGGGTGGCGTTTACATTGTCCGATGAATACGTTACAATTTCCTCAGCTAAAATGAAGGGATTGTATACGATGAATTTGGTATACGCAGACGCATGCGGCCAAGTCTATGATCATCCGGAGCTTTGGGCAGTTGCTCGAAACGGTGACATGTTGACCGAGATATTGGAAGAAGAATTGATACCATTACCGGAAGGAGCTACTCTAGTAATCCTTCCTGATACAGAACCGATTGGCATGGATCCTGAGACAGGTGAAATGACAAAATTGGCAGGTTATACAGCAGTGGGTGCGTTACTGCCACAAGGATTTACCCGCCTGCTTTTACCGGGTTATCTAAAGAGCGATAAACAAAAGAAATTCCCGTTATTCGGTTACACCGCAGTCGTCTGGAAAGATGACCAGTTTTGGGTAGCGGGCCGCAAAAGTGATGAACCGCTGAAATGGAATCCGCTGAACTATCCGATGGATGAGCTGAGAGGATTAGTGAAGAAGACAGTAGAGCAATTCCCCGAGAATCGCATCTATCAGCACTTGTCCCATTGTGCTCTTGAATATGAGTGCTTGACTGCATCCAACAACTTTTTCCACCGTTGGGAAGCAGCATTGCCTGTTTCATACACCTGTAATGCAGGCTGTTTCGGCTGTATCTCTGAACAGCCAGATGACAGTGGATTCATTGCTCCACAGACTCGGATGAATTTTAAACCGACAGAGGACGAACTGGTTGAAGTCATGGTGCGTCACCTACAAAGTCCTGAGAGCATTATCAGTTTTGGGCAGGGCTGTGAAGGTGAGCCTTCAACTATGGCATCCATTATAATTCCTGCCATGCGCCGTGTTCGCGAGCAAACCGATTTGGGGTTCATTAACATTAACACGAATGCCGGTTTAACCGACCATATTAAAGGAATTGTCGACGCAGGCCTTGATTTGATGCGGATCAGTTCGATCAGTGCCATTGAAGAGCATTACAATGCCTACTATCGCCCTCGTGGCTATACGTTGGAAAATGTAGCAAGGTCCGCCGAGTATGCTTCCAGCAGGGGAGTATATACTTCGATCAATTATCTCTGCTTCCCGGGGGTGTTTGACCGCGAAGAAGAGATGGAAGCGATGATTGAATTCATTCGCCGGACGGGAATCAAATTGATCCAGCTTCGCAATCTGAATATTGACCCGGACAGCTATTTGGAGATGATCCCGAAAGCACAGGGGGAAATATTCGGAATGAAGCAGGCCATTGAAATTTACCAGCAGGAACTGCCTGATGTTGTCATCGGATCATTTACCCATATTCCGCCTGAGGCCATGCGCCGAGAAAAAAATCAGTTATAACTGTATTTTGCTGTAAGATATAGCTATTGCATTCAAATTATGAACATGATAATATCTTTTCATGTGCGTTTATATAACTCTGTTTCGGGTAACGATTCAGGGCGGAAAGAGGTGTAATTGATGAAACAAGGTATTCATCCTAAGTACAACACAGTAACTGTTACATGTGCATGCGGTAACGAGTTTGAATCCGGTTCCGTGAAACAAGCTCTGCGTGTAGAGATTTGCTCTAACTGCCATCCTTTCTACACTGGTAAACAGAAGTTTATCGATGTTGGTGGTCGTGTAGATAAATTCAAACGCAAATACAATCTTTCTTAATTTAAACAAAGAACCAGGTAGTTTAACTGCCTGGTTTTCTTTTTTTCTTGTTCCTCATTGGCTTCAAATTACAGAGATGATATGATGATATTTGGCTGTTGAAACCGGGTAAGGATTAATAACAAAACGGTCATGGCCGTTTTGTTGCCCACAAGCGGTCTCATCCACTTTTATGAAAAACGTCGAGACGTTTTTCACAAGAAATAGCAGCCTGGGGGGAAAAACAAGTGGCACAATTGTACTTTCGATACGGGGCAATGAATGCGTCCAAATCAATTCAACTACTAACCGTAGCCCATAATTACGAACAATCAGGGAAAAAAGTGATTGTCTTAACTCCAGCGATTGATGACCGGTATGGCGTTGGAAAGGTAGCTTCCCGGGTAGGTGTCAGCCGTGAAGCCACACCCATTCAAAACGATACGGATATCTATCAAATTGTGCAGGAACAAGACATTAAACCTGATTGCGTTTTAATTGATGAAGGGCAGTTCTTACATCCACAGCATGTGTCACAACTGGTAAGCATTGTTGATCTCCTGAATATTCCTGTTATTGTTTATGGACTATTAAAGAATTTTAAAAATGAGCTGTTTGAAGGCAGCCAGCATTTACTGTGTGAAGCAGACAAAATTGAAGAAATTAAAACGGTATGTGTCTACTGCAACAAAAAAGCGACACATATCTTGAAGTTCAAGGACAAAGAGCCTGTTTATTCTGGACAAACCATCGAAATTGGTGGAGAAGAAACGTATAGCAGTGTCTGTCGCCGCCATTATTACAATCCTCCAATCATAAGCTCATCGGCTCAAACAGAAGAAGTGCTTGCCGAAGAAATTGAATGTTAAGTTTCCCGGATTTTTTGAACATCATCTAAAAGGATAATAAGCCACTTCCTGCACAAACTATGGTGTATACAGGAGGTGGCTTTTATTATGCGAAAAATTAAAGCCTCAAAGAATAGAGTTCTTTCGGTCGGTCTAGCGGTGTGCCTTTTGACTGTAGTGACAGGTTGTAATTCTACTTCCACACCAGACGCACGGAGTTCAGGGGTGCGCAGCCTGGACCAGACTCAAACGCTCCCATTGTTACCTGATGGCAACAATGATGTGATTGATCGTGAAAGACATCGGATGGAAGATCGGGATAAATTGATGGGACGCAACGATAATCCAAACCTGGTTATCGGTCATCAAGATGTCCAGAATATCGGAAATGACACTCGCAATATGCAAATGATGGCAAAGAGCGTGCCAGGAGTAGAGAATGCCCGGATTTCAATCGACGGGGGTAATGCCTTTGTTACGCTTGATCTGGTTCCGAATGTTACAGCAGGACAAGCAAGAAATATAGAACAACAGGTAATACGAGCATTAAGCCAAAAATCACCCAGATATGATTTTCACATTACATCAAACGATGGCTATCACAGAAGATAAAACCGATGGAGTATCGAACATATCCACGCCATACTCTTTGACTTATTGACGGATTTCCCCTATAATTATGCTGTTATGAGCATTTTTTTAAGATGGGGTGAATTACGGTGTTAAATCGCTTATCTGCTGTTGAAGAACGGTATGAGGAAGTTACAAACCTCTTGTGTGACCCCGATGTCATCAGTGACAATAAAAAATTACGGGATTTATCCAAGGAGCAGTCCTCTCTCGAAGAAACGGTTACCGTCTATCGTGAATATAAATCAGTTGTTCAGCAATTCGAAGATGCAAAAGCTATGTTTGATGAGAAGCTCGATGATGAAATGCGTGAAATGGTCAAGATGGAAATTGCAGAATTGACGGAGCGCAAGGAAGAGCTTGAACAAAAGCTGAAAATATTATTGCTTCCAAAAGACCCAAATGATGATAAGAACGTAATCGTTGAGATTCGTGGAGCTGCTGGTGGAGATGAGGCAGCGTTGTTTGCTTCTGATTTATTCCGTATGTATACACGTTTTGCTGAGCGTCATGGGTTTAAGGTAGAGGTTATGGAAGCTAATGCAACAGATATCGGTGGTTACAAAGAGATTATTTTCTCGGTAAATGGCCGTGGTGCGTATAGCAAATTGAAGTTTGAATCTGGTGCCCATCGTGTGCAACGTATTCCTTCAACGGAGTCAGGTGGTCGTATCCATACATCTACTTCCACTGTGATCGTGTTACCTGAAATTGAAGATTTGGAAATTGAAGTGAACGAGAAGGATATTCGTGTGGATACTTTCTGTTCCAGCGGAGCCGGTGGACAGAGCGTTAATACCACCAAATCTGCTGTGCGTTTAACACATATTCCAACGGGAATCGTGGTTTCCTGTCAGGACGAGAAATCACAGCATTCCAACAAGGATAAAGCAATGCGGGTTCTGCGTGCACGTTTGTTTGACTTCCATCAGCAACAGGCAATGGCAGAACAAGATGCAACAAGAAAGAGCTTGGTGGGTACTGGTGACCGAAGTGAACGCATTCGCACGTACAACTTCCCACAAAGTCGTGTAACCGATCATCGTATTGGACTTACTTTGCACCGTCTCGACTCGATTTTGGCAGGTGACCTTGATGAGGTTATCGACACATTGATCTTGCATGAACAGACGGAGTTAATGCAAAGTAGTGCTTCCGCATAATTCGATGAACATCACTACGATTCGTGAAGCCCTCGTGTGGGCTTCTTCTTTTTTAGCTGAAGCAGGGAGTCGAGACCCTCGGTTTGAAGCAGAATTGATTATTCGGCATATACTTGATCTGGATCGAACGTCATTTTTGATTTCCTTGCCCGAGCCGATCACAAATGACAAAGTCCAGGAGTTGGTAGCATTATGCCAGCGCCGTGCACAACATGAGCCCATTCAATACATGTTAGGCAAGCAGGAGTTCTATGGTCGGGAATTTATGGTTGCTCCTGGTGTACTAATCCCTCGCCCAGAGACGGAAATTTTGATTGAAGAGGTTTTGAAGAGCGCTCAGCAGATTTGGTCTGCAGACGATCAACTTGAAGTTGTGGATATTGGAACGGGGAGTGGGGCTATTTCGCTCACAATTGCCAGCGAATGTCCACAATGGAAGGTGACTACTGTCGATTTATCCACAGATGCAATCTCCATCGCCAAGCAAAATGCCCATGGATTGGGTGTAACGGACCGGGTTTCGTTTTTACAGGGAGATTTGACTGAACCGTTACTTGCTGCGAATCAGCGTGTGGATATTCTCGTTTCCAATCCTCCCTATATTCCTTCCACTGATGTAGATGTTCTTGATCTTGAAGTGCGAGAGCATGAACCGAGGCTTGCGTTGGATGGTGGAGAGGATGGGCTTGACTGCTATCGGAGGATTTGCAGGGATTTGCCCCTTATCTTAAAATCAGTCAACCTGGTTGGATTTGAGGTAGGTATCCATCAGGCTCAGGATGTGGAGAAGTTGCTGCTTGCATCGGGAGTCATTCAAGAGACCCGAATCATACCTGATTTGGCAGGAATTGAACGAGTTGTCCTCGGATGGAGCAAGTAAATCAGCGATTCTAGTAATCTGAAAAAGAAAAATTCTGAACCGTGAATAAATGATAGTTTCCCTGTCCATACTGACGGCTAGAGAGATAGTATCAACACACCGTTAGTGAATTTTGAGGGGAGACGGTCATTATGAAACGGTTCTTTTTTATCCTGTTTGCGTTCATTCTTGCGATCATGAGTTGGGAAAATCAACGGTTAGCTGCAGCCGATATCCAAGGTAACGGGCCAATTCCGCAAGAATCCATTCGCCTGCGAATTATTGCGAATAGTGATTCATTTCAGGATCAATGGCTGAAGCGAAAAGTGCGTGATTCCATCGTTGAGCAGATGAACCAATGGGCAAAAGAGCTGGATTCTTATGACGAAGCTCACTCATTTGTGTCAGGTAAATTACCTGAACTGCAACAAGTAGTTGATGAGACCATTAAGCAACATGGTTTTACCTATAAAGCAGTAGTAGACTTTGGCAGTGTACCTTTTCCGACCAAATTATATGGCTCCTATGTTTATCCGGCGGGTAACTATGAAGCAGTACGTGTCCGAATCGGCGAAGCCAAAGGCCAAAACTGGTGGTGTGTGCTATTTCCGCCACTCTGCTTCATCGATATGTCCAATGGCGATGCTGTTCAAATGAAAGAAGAACAGTCAGAGCTACCTGTACAACTCTCAGACGAAAAAGAGGAAACTGTGGAATCTGTGGATAAACAACCGGAACCTGTTTTAGATGAGGAACGTACACAGGATGAAGAGATGCAAGCTGAGGATCAGAATGATACTCAAATGGAGGCGGATTCCCAAGCAACAGCTTCGGTAGAAAAGCCAGAAATCGAGGTTCGATTCTACCTGTGGGATAAACTTGTGGCATTCTTTTAATTGATACCTATCTTATGTCCCCCCTTTGCCTGCCCATAATGGGTGGGCTTTTTTTATAAGTTTGGGGCCATTGACGGGTGGGTTTTGATCGTAGTTATTCCAAAGTTATTCACAAGTTATTCACAGGCTGTTGAAAACTAGGGAGGGAGATTCTATACTAGGGTGACGAAGCGTTGTATATCAACGGAATGAAAGGGTTTATTTAATGGATACGAAAGTTTGGAATGTGGATAAAAATGTGGAGAAAAATCCAGCTTGTGCACAAATTGTGGATGCAGCCCACCTGTTGCGTGAGGGAGAGGTTGTCGCTTTTCCAACCGAAACCGTATATGGACTGGGAGCGAACGCATTGAGTGATGAAGCAGTAGAGAAAATATTTATCGCAAAAGGCAGACCGAGTGATAACCCGTTGATTGTTCATATTGGTGACGAATCGCAGCTTCCGCTGATTGTGAGAGAAGTCCCTGAAAAGGCACGACTGATCATGCAAGCATTTTGGCCTGGGCCACTTACGATCATTTTGCCAAAAACAGAAGCTGTTGCATCGAAGGTTACGGCAAATCTGGATACTGTCGGTGTACGAATGCCAGATCACCCTATTGCTCTAGCATTGATAAAAGAAGCGGGTGTACCTATCGCTGCGCCTAGTGCCAACCGCTCTGGACGACCTAGCCCTACCTCGGCGGCGCATGTATGGGAAGACTTGAAGGGAAAAATCGCCGGAATAGTCGATGGAGGCAACACTGGAGTAGGGGTTGAATCGACCGTTCTCGATGTGACAGTAGAACCGCCGATGATTTTGCGACCAGGCGGCGTTACCAGAGAGCAACTGGCAGAAGTGGTCGGAGAAGTTCAGCTTGATCCTGCTTTCCTTGTAACGAGTGAAGAGAAGCCTCGTTCCCCAGGAATGAAATATACGCATTATGCTCCAGAGGGTGAGTTGTGGATCGTTTCTGGTGACGATCAGGCAGCTTATGAGCAAATGGAGCTCATGCTGGATGAAGCGAAAAAAGCGGGGAGAAAAACCGGTGTGCTGACCGTAAGCGAAATGGTTGAACATTGGGAGCAAGTCGAGGTGGCTGATGTCGTGCTTGCCTGTGGGTCACAGTCGGATCTCTCCAGCATGGCCCAGGAGTTGTATGCGACACTCCGCAAGTTTGATGAAATGCATGTTCAATTTATGGTGGCTAAGGCAGTATCCAAAGATGGTCTAGGGTTAGCGATCATGAATCGATTGGAAAAAGCCGCTGGACATAAGATAATCAAGGTTTGATACGAATCTTTCCCTCCTTGTCCGCATAATGTGAAATGACGGGGAGGGTGGCTATTAGTGGATATTACGTTATTCCAATGGGGGCAGTTTTTAACGCTTTTAATGGTTGCTGGTGCACTTGGAATGGATGCGTTCTCCTTGGGTATTGGGGTAGGCATGGTAGGAATGCGCCTGAAAGAGATCCTCAAGGTGAGTATTACAATTGGTCTTTTTCACGTCGGTATGCCACTTCTTGGAATTGGCATAGGTATTTATCTGTCAGATAAGATTGGAGATATCGCTGTCATCATTGGCGGCGGTGTATTAATGATATTGGGTTTGCATATGCTGTGGAATGGGTTTTTCCGTTCAGAAGAAACGAGTGTCATGCAAACCAAGGGACTCGGGCTGTTTTTATTTGCCTTTAGCGTAAGTCTGGATGCCCTGTCGGTAGGCTTTTCATTTGGGCTTGTGGAGGTCAATACGTTTCTGGCCGTCAGTCTGTTCGGAGTTATGGGAGGCATGATGGCAGGCTGTGGTCTTTTGTTAGGTCGCAGTTTCGGGGGATGGCTGGGCGAGTATAGCGAGGTATTGGGTGGAATTATATTATTAGTCTTCGGAATTCGGTTTATGCTATAAAGGACTAAGGACTCATTTTTGATTGCTAGAGGTGATACGTATGAATATTTTATTTGTTTGCACGGGTAATACCTGTAGAAGCCCGATGGCAGAGGCGTTATTTCGTGCCAAACTGGAGCAGAATTCGATAAACTCCATTTTGGTGCAATCGGCAGGCATAGCAGCAATGGATGGGGCGCAGGCTTCCAGACATGCACAAACTGTACTTGTCACGAGTGGAATCGATCATCAACATCAATCAAAAAGGCTCAATGATGATTTGATTTCTTGGGCAGATATTATTTTAACCATGACAGTATCCCACAAGACAACCATCCGTGATTGGTTTCCGCAATCCACACGGAAAATATATACGCTCAAAGAGTACGTCGAACTTGCGGGCGATCAGGACATAGCGGATCCATACGGGGGAAGCTTGAGCATTTATGAGAAGTGTGCAGAAGAAATTAAGGAAGCAGTTGAATTGCTGCTTAAGAAAGTAACACCCACCAAAGTATCTGAATAATGGAAAGGAGCTTCGGTTGAGAAGCTTTTCTTTTTGTGTGCTAAATACGAACGTTTTATGTAAGGTACCAATAGAATGTACACGTTTTGCTTAATTTTTGAGAAATAATGTCGCTGTAGCTATTTCATTTTCAACAATTAAGGTATAATATATAAAACTATAAGCGGAGGTTACATCATGAAAATTGCGTTAGCTGCTGACCACGGTGGCTTTAAACTAAAAGCAGAAATTAAAAAGCTTCTCGATACCCTAGGAATCGCCTATGAAGATTTCGGGTGTGATTGCGAAGCTTCAGTTGACTATCCTGATTTCGCCTTGCCTGTTGCCGAGAAAGTTGCAGCAGGAGAATTTGATCGAGGAATTCTGGTCTGTGGGACAGGCATAGGAATGTCAATTGCGGCAAATAAAGTACAAGGTATTCGCTGTGCTCTTGCTCACGATACGTTTTCTGCAAAGGCTACTCGCCAACACAACGATACCAATGTCCTTGCTCTGGGTGAACGAGTAATCGGACCAGGCCTTGCATTGGACATTGTGAAAATCTGGCTGGAAACCGAATTTGAAGGCGGACGCCATTTGAAGAGAGTAGAAAAAATCAAGGAGATTGAACAAAAACACACGGGAGTGAAATAGAGTGGACCTCTCAACTATTCTGCAACAAGTGAAAACCGTAGTATCTGATGTTGTAGAAATGGCCTCCCTTTCCTCTGGCAAGGTGCTCGTTATTGGATGCAGTACCAGTGAAGTCGTGGGTAAACTGATTGGTAAGGCAGGCAGTGAAGAGGTTGCTTCTGTTCTTTTTCAAGGAATAAAGGAAGTTGCAGACACGCATGGGCTTGATCTTGCCTTCCAATGCTGTGAACACCTGAACCGTGCGCTCGTTGTGGAGAGATCGACGATGAATCAACTCCGCCTCGATGAAGTGACTGTCATTCCTGTACCATCTGCAGGTGGATCTATGGCAGCGCATGCATTCAGACACCTGTCCGACTCCGTTGTAGTCGAAAGCATTCAAGCCGATGCAGGAATCGACATCGGAGATACATTTATCGGGATGCACTTGAAGCGGGTAGCAGTACCTGTTCGTCCCAGTCTGCGTTTGATTGGAGAAGCACATGTAACGGCAGCCTACACTCGTCCCAAACTAATCGGTGGGGCCAGAGCAGTCTATGAAATAACGCAAGCCAATACTAGTTGCTCTTAAATGAATACATATTTCAGGAGGAGATAAGTATGTTTGAGTTTCTTAAAAAGCAGGACCCGCAAGTAGCGGAAGCAGTACGCTTGGAACTTGGCAGACAGCGTGACAAAATTGAATTGATTGCATCTGAAAACTTCGTTAGCCGTGCAGTTATGGAAGCAGCCGGAACCGTTTTGACCAACAAATATGCAGAAGGATATCCAGGACGCAGATACTACGGTGGCTGTGAATATGTCGATATCGCTGAAAATATTGCTCGTGATCGCGTGAAAGAACTCTTCGGAGCGGAACACGCCAATGTTCAGCCTCACTCAGGTGCACAGGCGAATATGGCTGTTTATTTCACCATTTTGAAACCAGGGGATACGGTACTCGGTATGAATCTTTCCCATGGTGGTCACTTGACTCATGGTAGCCCGGTTAACTTCTCTGGTTCTCTTTATAATTTCGTTGATTATGGTGTAGACGAAAATACGCATCAAATCGATTATGATGTTGTCCGTGCCAAAGCTCTTGAGCATAAGCCAAAATTGATCGTAGCGGGAGCGAGTGCTTACCCACGTGCCATCGATTTTGCGAAGCTTCGTGAAATTGCCGATGAAGTGGAAGCTTACTTCATGGTCGATATGGCTCATATTGCTGGTCTGGTTGCTGCTGGACTTCACCAAAATCCGGTTCCACATGCTCACTTTGTAACGTCAACTACGCATAAAACTCTTCGTGGGCCTCGTGGCGGTTTGATTCTTTGCAAGGAAGAGTTTGCCAAAGCAATTGACAAATCAGTGTTTCCAGGTGTGCAAGGTGGTCCATTGATGCACATCATCGCAGCAAAAGCGGTTGCTTTTGGTGAAGCATTGCAGCCGGAATTCAAAGCGTATGCGAATCGAATCGTTGCCAATGCGAAGGCATTTGCTGATGCTTTGATCGCAAACGGATTGACGCTCGTTTCTGGTGGCACAGACAACCATCTGGTTCTGGTTGATGTTCGCAATCTCGAATTAACCGGTAAAGTAGCCGAGCATATTCTTGACGAAGTAAACATCACCACCAACAAAAACACGATTCCTTACGATCCGCAAAGCCCATTTGTCACTAGCGGTGTTCGCATGGGTACACCTGCAGTAACTTCTCGTGGATTTGATGAAGAAGCGATGAAAGAAGTTGCGGCAATTATCGCTTTAGCATTGAAGAACCCAGAAGATGCGGCGAAACACGAGGAAGCTCGTCAGCGCGTTGCTGCACTGTGCGCTCGTTTCCCTATGTACGAAGGACTCGAAGTATAAGGTTTTAAACCTAACAAGGTCAGTAGCCTCCTGTGTGAAAGCAGGAGGTTTTTTGCCGTGATGGCATTCTTCTTATCCAATTTTCCAAAAAATTGACGTTCCCTCTTTGCTCCATTATGATAAGAAGGATATGTCCAGCCAAGGACTTCGGTTGGACAAAACTGTGTAAAAAATCCTGTTGTGAGGACAACGGAAACGGGGGAAATGAAATGAGTCGAGTCTACGTTTTTGACCATCCACTAATTCAGCATAAGCTTACTTTTATCCGTGACAAGCACACTGGTACAAAGGAATTCCGTGAACTGGTCGATGAGGTAGCTACATTGATGGCGTATGAGATTACTCGTGATATGCCATTGGAGGACACTGTAATCGAAACACCGGTTGGACCTTGCAATGCCAAAGTGATTTCTGGCAAAAAAGTAGGGCTGATTCCGATTTTGCGTGCAGGTCTTGGTATGGTTGATGGAATTCTGAAATTAATTCCTGCTGCGAAGGTTGGTCATATCGGACTTTATCGTGACCCTGAAACATTGACACCAGTTGAATACTATGCAAAATTGCCGACTGATATCGAAGAGCGTGATTTAATCGTAATCGATCCGATGCTGGCAACAGGTGGATCTGCTTCTGTCGCACTGACTGCATTGAAAAAACGTGGTGCGAAAAACCTCAAGCTCATGTGCCTCATTGCTGCTCCAGAGGGCGTGCAATTGGTGCAGGAAGATCATCCTGACGTAGACATTTTTGTAGCAGCCGTGGATGAAAAACTGAATGACCACGGATATATTGTTCCAGGACTGGGCGATGCTGGGGATCGCTTGTACGGAACGAAGTAGGTGCAATCATGGATAAAGTGAAAGTAATGACTGTATTTGGTACCCGTCCTGAAGCGATCAAGATGGCTCCATTAGTTCATGAACTGAAAAAACACCCGGATTCCATTGAACCGATTGTCTGTGTGACAGCACAACATCGTCAAATGCTTGATCAAGTTCTGGAGATCTTCGAGATTGAACCGGATATTGACTTAAATATTATGAAAGACCGACAAACCCTTGTCGATGTTACCGTTCGAGCATTGGAAAGCCTTGACCAGGTCATGAAAGAGACAAAGCCTGACATTGTTCTGGTGCATGGTGATACAACGACGACTTTTGTTGCGAGCCTGGCTGCTTTTTATAATCAGATTGCCGTAGGACATGTGGAAGCAGGCCTGCGTACTTGGGATAAATACTCGCCATTCCCGGAAGAGATGAATCGTCAATTGACAGGAGTCATGGCTGATTTACACTTCTCTCCTACAGATGGTTCAGCCGACAACCTCCGCAGGGAGAATAAACCGGAAGAGGCTATTTACATTACGGGGAATACGGCAATTGATGCCCTGCATACGACGGTTCGTGACGACTATCAACACCCTGTCCTTGAACAAGTTCAGGGGAAAAAGATGGTATTGATGACAGCCCACCGCAGAGAAAATCTGGGTGAGCCGATGCGACGCATTTTCCGTGCGGTGCGCCGATTGATCGATGAGCATGAGGATATTGTTGTTGTTTATCCTGTGCATTTGAACCCGGCCGTTCAGGAAGTTGCCCAGGAAATTCTTGCTGGTCATGACCGTGTTCATTTGATTCAACCGCTTGATGCCTTTGATTTCCACAACTTTGCTCGCCGTGCGCATCTGATCTTGACAGATTCAGGTGGAGTACAGGAAGAAGCACCGTCTCTCGGTGTTCCCGTACTCGTGCTTCGCGACACGACAGAGCGACCAGAAGGCATAGAGGCGGGCACATTGAAACTGGCTGGCACGGATGAGGATCAGGTGTATCACCTGGCAAATGAACTCCTGACAGATTCAGTGGCATATGAAACGATGGCGCAAGCAGCCAATCCGTATGGAGATGGTTTTGCATCTGAACGTATCGTGCAAGCAATCCTTCATCATTTTGGCAAGCGGTCAGAACGACCTGAGCCTTTCCGTCCGGGAAAGACCAAATAAATTTAGTTCCCAAAAAAGGGCGTCCCCATGGCGTCCCTTTCTTTTTACTTTAAATTTACTGAAACTTCCGTGCGTTTAAAAACGTCTATACCATTATAATCATTATAGAATTATAAATTGGATCGAGTGTCCATAGAGAAATAGATTGGCTGGAGAGGAGTTACATAATGAAGAAGAATGTCCAGAAGCTGACGAAAAAGGCTCTGTCCTTTTTTGCTGCGACGGTTTTGGCGTGGGGAGCAATTTTCCCGGCAGTCTCTGACATGGCTTATGCGGCTAATGCTACAGGTTCACTTGCTGTAGGATGGCAGACAACGATAGGTGAAGGAACGACCTTGACGAAATATTCCAAAGCATATGGCGACAAGACTGCTTCTATCTACGTAACCAAAGTAGATTTAAATAACCCCTATGTTGAAGTAAAGCCTGTATACGGCACGAAGCAACAGTTGACGAGTAAACAAACGGTTTCTCAAATGGCGAATGAAACAGGAGCAATTGCTGCAGTAAATGCGGACTTTTTTAATACAGCCAAGCGTGGCGCTCCTTTTGGAATAGTAATGAAAGACAAGGAAATTGTCTCATCTATGGGACATATTCCTTATTGGTACAGTCTGGGGATCACGAGTGATCGAACCGCAGCAATCACCAAGTTCGGGTTCCAAGGGAAAGTTACGGCAGAAAATGGTGCTGTATACTCTCTTCGAGGTGTGAACAAGGAAGAGTACAATCCTGCTGACGGACTGAAGAGTCACGTCAACCAGTTGAATTTGTATACCCCGAAATTCGGTAAGACAAGCCTTGGAACCATCCCGAACTACAA
>NZ_JBNCMT010000009.1:0-165699 GCF_049846925.1 Brevibacillus nigriterrae | reverse complement strand
CCAGACTGAATGATAACGAGAAAAACATCGAGACGTTTTGCATGTAAAACGGTATACTAGAAGTTATCACTAAAAATTATTTTAACGTTTCAAAATTATCACTCAATTACATAAAGGGGGAGATCCTTATTATACGGAACAAGACTTTTATCCTCTTGATGATAGGAGAAATCATTTCAGGCGCAGGAGCCTGGATTGGTTTAATTGCTAATTTACAATTCATGCAAGAACTGGTCCCCTCTGACTTTTTCAAAAGCTTGATCTTGATGAGTGGACTGTTCGTCAGTGTCTTACTCGCCCCGAAAGCGGGAGTAATCATTGATCGCACCGACAAGAAACATGTCATCTTTTTGGCTAGCCTTTTTCGCTGCATTAGCCCGATTTGCATGTTTCCCGCTATTGCTTACGATTCGATTGCCTGGATGGTTGTCTCGATGATTTTTGTACAAACGGCTGCCGGCTTTTACTTCCCTGCCTTGCAAGCTTCCATTCCTGCGGTGGTACGGCCGGATGAACTTCTGAAAGCGAACGGAATATACTTAAATATCTCCACACTTGCCCGAATCGGCGGTACTGCAGTGGGTGGCGTTTTGCTAACTATGATGAGTTTGACAACCTTGTATAGCCTTACTCTGATCTCTTATGCCATTTTGGCGTGTATTTCGTTAGCGACTAACATTCCGTCCGCCCACCAACAAGGAACCAAGGAACGGCCCAAGATTCGTTTTATGGAGGTTTTCTCCATCATTCGCCAGGAGCCAAGCGTTTTAGTCAGCATGGCGAACATGGGTGTCATTACACTTTTCCTTGGTGGAATCAACCTGTTAATTATGAAGTTCAGCCAAATCCAGCAAGATCCGGGGCTGATGGGGTGGATTTATGCGGTAGAGGGATCAAGTATTCTGATCGCCGGATTACTTGCTAAGCGTTGGATTGGCGGGCGAAATCTGGTAACTTCATCAACTTTGCTCGTACTGGTATTTGCAGTAAGCCTGTACGGTATGTCATATGCAGAAAGCAAACTGATTGTCTTGTCTTCCTTTGGCTTATTTGGCTTTACAGTCGGCTTTTTCTTTCCTATGATCACTACCATCTTCCAAAAAAGATTGGCACCAGATGCCCAAGGCCGTTTCTTTTCCTTTAAGGGGATGATGGATCGGGTGCTGTTCCAGATTGCCCTCTTGATGACAGGTGCTTGTTTGGACTTAATCGGAGCTACCTGGTATATGACAGTGCTTGGATTCATAACGTTAATCACGGGGATTGTCTCTTACTTTTACGTCAGAAAAAAATCGATTGATGTGCGACAATACCAGGAGTCAACTGCTTCTCTTAGCGCCTAATAGGCTCGTCTCAATCGCTCCCTTCTGAAAAATACAACGGTAAATCATGCTGTATGCGATTTATTTCACATTTTCTCACGTCGAATCATGTATAATGATATCGTTACGTTTCAGAGAGACAAGTTCGTTTGTATGCAAGGGGAAAGGAGTAGAAAGCATGTTGGAGTTATTTTCACCTTCTGTGTTGGGGACGATTGCCGGGATATTTATGTTTGTAACAGTGATCATCGTCCGTTTGCGAGCAACCAAAAAACCGGTATCAGCCATGAAAATCATCGCTCCCCCCTTATTCATGTCAACAGGCTTTGCGATGTTTCACTTTCCTGAGGTAGTCACATCGATTTCGTATGACCTCGTTGCATTTTGTATGGGTACCTTATTCTCCATTCCACTGATTCTGACCTCGAAGTTCGAAATCGTGAACAACGAGATTTACTTGCGCCGATCAAAGGCTTTCGTTGGCATCCTGCTCACGCTGTTTGCCATTCGATTGCTCGTTAAAATATATGTTGGTGATGTTTTTACTCCGTTACAGACAGCAGGATTATTCTTCGTTCTCGCTTTCGGTATGATTGTTCCTTGGCGAGTAGCGATGTTTATCACCTATCGTCAAAAGTTGAAATTCAAGCGGTTTTAACGAACATAAAGTCAAAGCTCCCCTTCCTGTCATGGAAAGGGAGCTTTTTATTATCTACTCTTGATAAAAAGTTCGTGGAGATTGACGCCAGGAGGTGAGCAGCCTCTCCTGTTCTGCTGTAATTATTCCTGCTTCGGTTGAAGCTTGTAACAGAGCGCTGTAGTTAGAAATGGTTGTAAATGGAATGCCCGCATCAATAAAGAGTTGTTCGGCATCTGGGAACTGATAGGAGAAGATGGCAACTACTCCCAATACCTCTCCGCCTTCTGCCTGAACGGCTTGTGCGGCTTTCAAAGAGCTGCCTCCAGTCGAGATCAAATCCTCGATCACCACAACCTTTTGCCCTTGCAACAGCTTGCCTTCGATCTGATTTTGACGGCCATGCCCTTTTGCCTTGTCTCTCACATAAATCATCGGCAGGTTCATTCGTTCTGCTACCCATGCTGCATGAGGGATTCCTGCTGTTGCGGTACCTGCAATCACCTCTGCATCTGCAAATTGCTCTTTGATCACTCGCACGAACTGATCGGCAATGAGACTGCGAACTTGCGGATAGGACATGGTGATGCGGTTATCACAATAAATAGGAGACTTGATCCCGGACGTCCATGTGAAAGGCTGATCTGGTCTAAGGTGTACTGCTTCGATTTCCAAAAGCTTTGCGGCGACTTGCTTTGCTGCCTGTGAATTCTCTGTAATGGTCACGTTTTGCTCCCCCTTCATCTACAAATCCGTCTTTACTTTTGATGGCAATGGATTGCCTCGATCATTTGCTGCCAAGCTGTTTGTGGTTCTGGATGTGCAGTAATGGCTCTACCAATCACGATGTAGTCACTTCCCAAAGCAAATGCTTGCTCAGGGGTAGTAATCCGTGTCTGGTCATCCGAAACAGAGCCTTTTGGCCGTATCCCCGGTGTAACCGTGATGAACTCTTCTCCGATCACCTGTTTGACAACGGGAACTTCTATTGGGGATGAGACGATCCCATCCAATCCGGCTTTTTTCGCCAATGACGCATAAGAGAGCACGGTTTCCTGCAAAACTCCCGGTATTCTAATCTGGTCATTCATCATCTGCTCGCTGGTACTTGTCAGCATCGTTACCCCGATCAGGAGAGGGCGAGGAGCACCAGACCGTGCCCCTTGCTCTAGACCTTCTTTTGCTGCTTCCATCATCTTGATTCCACCTGCGACATGCACATTCACCATATCAGCCCCGACCTGAGCCAAACTCCGCATGGCCCCTTTTGCTGTATTCGGAATGTCATGCACTTTGAGATCGACAAAGACCTGGAAGCCTTTTTCTTTCAGTGCTTCAACCACTTTGGGGCCTTCGGCATAAAACAGCTCCATGCCCACTTTTACATATTGTACGTGCCCTGCTAAGTCATCCAGGCAACGGTCTACTTCCTGTTTATTCGCAAAGTCCAGTGCGAGAATAATGCGGTTTTGAACATTCATCGTCTCTACCCTCCGATCGGTTTTAGTAGGCGCTCACCATGACCTGACCAAAGCGTTGCTCAGGCATGGCTTCGGTAGAGAACGTGATAGTCTCCAGAACGTGTAACAGTGCTTTGGCAGTGTCAAGAGAGGTCAGACATACCGCTCCGTTTTCCACCGCTTCCCGGCGAATTCGGAAACCGTCTCTCGCAGGTGTCTTGCCTTTCGTGAGTGTGTTAAGGACGATGTTTACTTTTCCTGTACGAATTTCATCCAAGAGGTTCGGCGTTCCTTCGGCAAGCTTTTGGACGGTACGAACAGGCAGTCCTTCTTTTTCAAGGTAGGATGCTGTTCCTTGTGTCGCCACAACCTTAAATCCGATAGCATAGAATCTGCGTACAATATCCAGTGCCTCTTCCTTGTCCTTGTCCGCTACAGTGACGAGAATCGAGCCGTGTGTCGGAATGTTCATTCCTGCAGCAACCAAGCCTTTGTACAACGCTTTGGCAAGTGTACGCTCACGTCCCATGACTTCACCCGTGGATTTCATTTCTGGACCGAGAGTGATGTCTACACGACGTAATTTGGCGAAGGAGAAGACTGGAACCTTCACCGATACCATCTCTTCTTCCGGGTGCAGCCCCGTCTCGAATCCTTGATCGACAATGCTGTGTCCCAGTATGGCTTTTGTAGCAATATTGGCCATCGGGATACCTGTCACCTTGGAGAGGAATGGAACCGTACGAGAAGAGCGCGGGTTCACCTCGATGACATACGGACGATTTTTGTAAATAACGAACTGGATATTGAGAAGCCCCTTGATTTGCAGTGCTCGGGCTAGCTTGGTGGTCATCTCGATCAGTTCATCTTTGATTTCATCAGATAGTGATTGTGGCGGATAGACAGCGATGGAGTCCCCTGAGTGTACTCCGGCCCGCTCGATATGCTCCATGATCCCTGGGATCAAGACATTTTCACCATCGCAAATCGCATCTACTTCTGCCTCTACCCCTAACATGTAACGGTCAATCAGTACAGGATGCTCTGGATTGACTTTTACCGCTTGCTCCATATAAGAAAGCAATTCTTCCTGGTTGTACACGATCTCCATTGCTCGACCACCCAAGACGTAGGATGGGCGAACCAGCACCGGGAACCCAAGACTGTCAGCCGCTCCTACCGCTTCAGCCACTGATGTAACTGTTTTTCCTGGCGGTTGTGCCAGATCGAGCTTGCGAATCAGTGCTTCGAATTTCTCCCGATTCTCCGCTGCATCAATGTTCTCCAAGCTTGTTCCGAGAATTTTGACGCCACGTGCAGCCAATTTGTCTGCCAGATTAATCGCTGTCTGTCCACCGAATTGAACGATGACGCCCTCTGGCTTTTCCTTATCGATTATGTTCATCACATCTTCAATGTAGAGCGGCTCGAAATAGAGTCGATCCGATGTGTTGAAGTCGGTAGAGACTGTCTCCGGATTGTTGTTGATGATAACCGCTTCGTATCCAGCCTCTTTGATCGCCCATACTGCATGAACGGTTGCATAGTCGAATTCGATCCCTTGACCAATACGGATTGGACCAGAGCCTAACACGATAATCCGTTTCTTGCCCGTCTCAATACGCTCATCTTCCTGCTCATAAGTTGAGTAATAGTATGGCGTTTGCGCTTCGAACTCAGCCGCGCACGTATCAACCATTTTGTAGACCGGAGCAAGGTTGTTGCGCTCTCGCATACTGCGAATCTCTTCTTCTTTGCGCCCTGTCAATTCAGCAATTTTGCGGTCGGTAAAGCCCATTCGCTTGGCTGTGTACACATTTTCGTCTGTTGGGCCAAATTCACTCAACACATTTTCGAACTGTACGATGTTTTCCAATTTGTCGAGGAAGAAGTAGTCAATCTGTGTCAGGGCATGAATGCTCTCTACGCTCATCCCGCGACGCATTGCTTCTGCGATGGTGAATAGACGCTCATCATCGGCTATTTTCAACCGCTCAGGCAAGACATCACTTGGCAATTGGGCTGCTTCTTTTGATTCCAGGTGGTATGTGCCGATTTCTAGCGAGCGCACTGCTTTCAAGATCGATTCCTCGAACGTGCGTCCAATGGCCATGACTTCACCAGTTGCCTTCATTTGCGTACCGAGCCTGCGGTTTGCTGATTCAAATTTATCGAATGGCCAACGTGGAATTTTGCTGACCACATAATCAAGTGTTGGCTCGAAGCAAGCGAAAGTTTGACCAGTTACCGGGTTTTTCAGCTCATCGAGTGTGTAGCCAATCGCAATCTTGGCAGCCATTTTTGCAATCGGATAACCGGTCGCCTTGGATGCAAGTGCAGAAGAACGGCTTACACGTGGATTTACTTCGATTACATAGTATTGGAAGCTGTGTGGGTCAAGCGCATATTGTACGTTGCAGCCACCCTCAATCCCTAAGGCACGGATGATGTTAAGCGCCGACGAGCGGAGCATTTGGTATTCTCTATCGGATAATGTCTGGCTTGGTGCCACAACGATACTGTCTCCTGTGTGGACGCCAACCGGATCGATGTTTTCCATGTTACATACGACGATGCAGTTATCGTTGGCATCACGCATGACTTCATATTCTACTTCTTTCATACCAGCAATGCTTTTTTCAATCAGACATTGAGTGATCGGCGAGTATTTCAGACCACTTGCAACAATTTCACGCAAGCTTTCTTCATCATCACAGATTCCGCCACCCGTTCCGCCTAATGTATAGGCTGGACGAACGATGATTGGATAGCCAATTTGGTTAGCGAAGTCAACTGCCTCTTCCACCGTTGTTACGATCACTGATTCAGGTACTGGTTCACCGAGTTGGTTCATCAGGTCACGAAACAGATCGCGGTCTTCGGCTTGCTTGATCGAGGAAAGTTTCGTTCCCAACAGCTTTACATTTTCCTGTTCCAACACACCTGCTTCTGCAAGCGCAACTGCCATATTCAAACCTGTTTGCCCACCGAGTGTAGGAAGCAATCCATCTGGTTTTTCCTGACGGATCACCTGTGCGACGAATTCCGGGGTGATTGGTTCGATGTATACTTTGTCTGCCATGTTGGTATCGGTCATGATGGTTGCCGGATTGGAGTTGATGAGCACAACTTCCATTCCTTCTTCTTTCAATGCCTGGCATGCCTGTGTTCCTGCGTAGTCAAACTCAGCCGCTTGCCCGATTACGATCGGTCCTGAACCAATTACGAGAATTTTTTTGAGATTATCTAGTTTTGGCATACTGTTTCTCCTCCTTGGCTTGTTCAATCATTTGGATGAACTGATCAAACAGGTAACTTGAATCGTATGGGCCTGGTGCTGCTTCTGGGTGATACTGTACGGAAAAAGCCTGTTTTGCTTGATCTCGCAACCCTTCAATCGTACCGTCATTCAAGGCGATATGCGTGACTTCCAAATTGGTGCCTGCTACAGAATCTTCTGTCACGGCGTAACCATGGTTTTGGGAGGTGATATAGGTGCGATTCGTGTGCAATTCTTTTACTGGATGATTTCCGCCACGATGGCCGAACTTGAGCTTTTCGGTGTCTGCTCCCGATGCGAGGGCAAAGAGCTGATGTCCCAGACAGATACCGAACAGTGGGTATTCTCCCAAGATGTCCTTGATCATTTGGATCGCTTGCGGTACGTCTTTTGGGTCACCTGGTCCGTTGGAGAGCAGGATACCGTCTGGTTGGATACGACGGATTTCAGCAGCCGTTACATTGTAAGGCACGACTACCACGTCACAGCCTTTTTTGGTCAACTCTCGCAGAATACCGTGCTTGGAGCCGAAATCAACCAGAACCACTCGGTGACCAGAGCCAGGGCAACTGAACACGCTTTTGGTTGATACCCGGTCAACCTGATCTCGCATCAGTGAAGATGCTTGCAGGGAAGCGACTAACTCTTCTGTCGGCGTGTTGCTCGTTGTAATTAGGCCACGCAACGTACCGAAGTGACGGATTTTTCTCGTTAACATGCGAGTGTCTACTCCGGCAATCCCCGGAATTTCGTATGCTTTGAGCAGTTGATCCAGTGTCTGGGTATTGCGCCAGTTGCTCGGTTTGTCGCAGTGTTCACGCACAACAAAGCCGTGGATGAACGGTCGGACTGCTTCGAAATCGTCACGATTCACTCCGTAATTGCCAATCAAAGGATAGGTCATCGTTACGATTTGGCCGCAGTAGGATGGATCGGAAAGCACTTCCTGATATCCTGTAAGTCCTGTATTGAAAACCACTTCACCTAATGATTCTGTTGCCGCTCCAAATGAAGTGCCGATGCATTCTGTTCCGTCTTCTAGAATCAATCTTGCTCGCATGTTGTCTCCTCCTCCAGTTTTTTACGCTTCGTGATATACGATTCTTCCATCCACGATGGTAAGGATTGGCCATCCTTTGCAGCCCCAACCAGTGAAAGGAGTGTTTTTTCCTTTGCTTGCAAAAGTGGCAGGATCGATTGGTTTCTCCTCTTCGAGGTCGATCACCACGAGATCCGCATATTCGCCTGCTGCTAATTTTCCGTAAGGCAAGTCAAAAATTTCTGCAGGCTTTACGGTCAGCTTCTCTATCAATTGGGCAAGGGTAAGCTCTTCGGTTAAAACCAAGTGGGTGTACAACAGGGGAAACGCTGTTTCCAGACCGACAATCCCGAATGGTGCACGATCTAAGCCCTTAGCCTTTTCTTCTTCTGTATGCGGTGCATGATCAGTTGCAATAATGTCAATCGTTCCGTCTTTCAATCCGGCAATTAGTGCTGCCCGGTCTTCCTTGGAACGCAGTGGAGGATTCATTTTCCAACTCGTGTCAAGGTTCTCAGGGATATCCTCATCGCACAGGAGCAGGTGATGAGGTGTCACTTCAGCCGTTACGTTCACTCCCGCTCGCTTTCCATCACGAACCAGTCGAACCGATTCTTTGGCGCTGATGTGGCAGACATGGTAGTGAACACCCGTCTGTTCTGCCAGCAAAATGTCTCGGCCAACATGGATCGATTCTGACTCGGACGGAATCCCTGGCAATCCGTGACGCTTGGCTGTTACCCCATCGTGAAGGGCGCTGCCTGCAGGAATCAGTGAATCATCCTCACAGTGAGCAACTACGGAGAGATTCAGTTCTTTTGCTTTTTGCATGGCTTCTTTCATCATTTGGCTCGACTGTACGCCTACACCATCGTCTGTTACGGCTACAATGCCCGCTTCTTTTAACGCAGCAAAGTCTGTCAGCTCCTGACCCAATTCCCGAACCGTGATTGCTCCATACGGAAGGACTCTGGCAAGATGAGCCTGATTGGCCTTGTCGAGTATGTAGTGCACGGTTTCTACACTATCAATGACTGGGCGTGTATTCGGCATGCAGGCAACGGTCGTAAAGCCGCCTTTCACCGCTGCCATTGCGCCTGTTTCAATGGTTTCTTTTCCTTCGAACCCTGGTTCTCTCAAGTGTACATGCATATCGATGAATCCAGCCGAGACAAATTTGTCAGTAATGTCAACGACTTGATGATTGGTTTCATCAATTTCCAGCTTTTCAGCGATTTGTTCAATCCGATGTTTGTCTATGAGTATATCTCGAGTGACGAGTTTTCCTGTTTGATCTAAGAGTTTACCGTTTCTAAGGATGATCCCCATACTGCATTACCTCCGTTCAATACATTTTCTAGTACGGCCATGCGTGCTGCGACTCCATTGGCTACCTGTTTGAAGATAAGCGATCGTTCGCACTCAACCAAATCGGTATGAATCTCAACCCCTCTGTTTACGGGGGCAGGGTGCATGATGACTGCACTTGGTTTCATCGCACGTTCTCTTTCCAGTGTGAGTCCAAATGCCTGATGATACTCTTCCTTTGAAGAAAAGATGTTCTCTTGGTGACGCTCCAGTTGGACACGCAGCATCATCACGACATCGGCTGTGCGTACTGCTTCATCCAATGACTCGATTCGAACACCTGCAGGCAGTTCACTTGGCTGAAGCATCATGGATGGTGGTCCAGCAAAAACCAGTTGTGCTCCCAACTTAGGTAGGGCGTGTAGGTGAGAACCTGCTACTCGGCTGTGGCGAATATCACCCACAATCGCTACTTTCAGTCCGGCGATTGAACCGAAGCGTTGTTTCATCGTAAGCAGGTCAAGCAAGCATTGGGTAGGGTGTTCGTTCGTTCCATCACCTGCATTGATAATCGAGAGCCCCACCTGTCTGGAGAGCTGCTCCAGGAGGTTGTTTTCACTGGTGCGGATGACTGCGGCTTCGACGCCCATTGACTGCAGTGTCATCAAGGTGTCATACATGGATTCACCTTTCGTTGTGGATGAACTCTCTGCACTAAAGTTCAGTACGTGTGCACCCAGGCGTTTCTCCGCTACTTCAAAGGAGAAGCGAGTGCGCGTGCTCGGCTCGAAGAACAGGTTGGCGACAAAGCGTCCCGATAATGCTTGTGACTGAGCTTTCGGATTGGAAGCCCAGAAAGCTGCTCTCTCCAATAATGATTCCAATTGTGATTGGGTCATATTTTTGATTCCTGTTAGATGAACGTTTTTACTCACTGTACCCACCGTCCCGTTTCAAAATACCCACCCGACTGAAGCGATAGCTGACGTCTGGCGAGGGCCCCAACTTCCGAAAAAAAAGCTTCTTACCAAATGATGCCCCAGGAGGCGGCAGGTAAGAAGCTTCAGCATTCATGCGAAGTTTATAAGTACAGCGTGAAATGGCCTGCACTCCTTACCAGCCTCTCTGTGCCGATTTAAAGGATAGCGATTGGTCGTTACGCAATTTGACTTTCTTTATTTGCCTCTCCCATTGCGGACTCTTTGCCAGGAAGAACAGCGTGCAAGATGATTCCGAGGAATGTGGAGAATGCGATATTGTCGATTGTCAGGTTCGTCAAGAAGGATTGCCAGAAGGTTGCGCCCTCGAAGCTGATTTTGTAGCCGCCGATACCAGTTACCAGAATGGCAGCAGCGATAATCATGTTGCGCTTGTTGGAGAAATCCACTTTGTTTTCTACGTACATACGTAAACCTTGAGCAGCGATGATTCCGAACAGGATGATGGACACGCCGCCAAGAACGGCTGTCGGGATTGTCATCAGAAGTGCACTTACTTTACCTACGAAGGAGAAGATAATTGCGAATACTGCGGCAAGACCGATGACAAAGCAGCTATACACACGAGTGATGGCCAGAACCCCGATGTTTTCACCATACGTCGTTGCAGGAGGACCACCCAGGATTGCTCCGAGTGAAGTTGCAACCCCGTCCCCAAGCACACTGCGGTGTAAGCCAGGATCTTTCATCAAGTCACGATCCATTACTTTACCGGTTACAAGCAAGTGACCCAAGTGTTCTGCCAGTGTAACGAATGCTACTGGTGCGATAATCAATGCTGGCAACCAGGCACTAGGATCGGCCATTGCTGCGGAAACTTCATTAAATTTCAGTGCAGGTGCGGAAATCCAAGATGCTGCTGATACTTTCCCTAAGTCAATCAAGTCAGGGTGACGAACCAGTGTGTAGAGATAACCTGTCACAATACCAATCAAGATCGGAATGATCGAGAAGAATCCACGTAGTACTACTGCTGCAATTACCGTTACGATCATGGTGACAAGCGAGATTTCAATGGAAGTGAGAGAGATGACAGATTTTCCTTCTACAGTTGCCTTTGTAGCCATGTCAACCGCTACACCAGCCAAGCTCAAACCGATTACGACAATGACTGATGCGATTACGACTGGAGGCAGTACTTTATTCAGCCAGTTCACTCCGCTGCGGCTGATGATGAACGCTACCAAGATATAGACAAGACCGGAAAGCATACAACCGAGCAGCGCAGTTCCCATTCCGTAGTTCGCTGATACGGTGATGATTGGTCCGATAAAGGCGAAGGATGAACCGAGATAGTTAGGAATTTTCCCTTTAGTGATAAGCAAGAAAAGCAAGGTTCCAATCCCGCTGGAGAGAAGCGCTGCAGATGGCTCCAATCCTGTCAGAATCGGTACAAGCACAGTAGCACCGAACATGGCGAACAAGTGCTGAATGCTTAGTGGTATCCATTTCGTGATTCCTGGAAATTCATAAACGTCGATGAAGTTTTTGTTGTTCATTCTTTTTCCCCTGCTTTCTTCTATTTCACTACTATTTCTCTCTCCCGCTTCAACTGATTCTCTTTTTATGTGGAGCGAGGCATTTTTGGGCATTAAAAAACCTCTTTGTGAGTGGACAAAGAGGCAGGCTCAGGGCCGGGTATGTGTTTGCACGCAGGCAAAACAAGACATACGTCCGCTGAGTTGCACTCCCCTTCCCAATCTCACAGGATTAGTTTTAAAGAGGACTATTCAGTTTCTTCTTTATGGATCGTGACGCAATCATGTCCGTCTACTTCCTGTAATTGGACAGCGACGATTTCACTGCGTGACGTCGGTACATTTTTTCCCACATAATCAGGGCGGATCGGCAGTTCACGATGACCCCGGTCGACCAAAACGGCTAACTGAATCATTTTGGGACGTCCCTGATCGATGATCGCATCAAGTGCCGCTCGAACCGTTCTACCCGTGAACAGCACATCGTCGACCAAAATGATCGTCTTGCCGGTAATCTCTCCTGGAAGCTTTGCCCCCTGGAACACAGCATCTTCGGCCTTGTGCGTGAGATCGTCACGGTAGAAGGTGATATCCAGCTCGCCTACTTGTACCCGCGCGTTTTCGATCTGCTCGATTCGCTGCACGATCTTTTCTGCGAGAAACACACCGCGTGTTTTGATTCCCACGATGATGCAATCCTCAACACCCTTGTTTCGTTCAATGATCTCGTGTGCGATCCGAGTCAGGGCACGGCGTATTGCAGCTTCGTCCATAATGATACTTTTATCAGTCACCGTACAACCTCCTTTGCCGACCACTGAAAAAATAAAAGCTTCTTGTCCACTGACAAGAAGCATGAGATCGTGAGGTATGAGAGGATATACGCATCCCCTACCCGTTCATATAGATCCGATGTCCTTGCCAGCCTCTCTGGACTGGATTTAAAGGTTTCGCATTTGCTATAAGCATTATGCCATGTCGAATCATGGCTGTCAATCTATTGTTGACGTAAATAAGCGATCATATTTTGCATATCTTGCGGCAGCGGTGCTTCGAACTCCAGATGTTCCCCTGTTCGTGGATGATCAAAGCCCAGTGTTTTGGCATGAAGGGCCTGTCCATCCATTTCCAGGGTATCTTTTGGTCCATATTTCGGATCGGAAGCAAGCGGGTACCCGATATACTTCATGTGGACACGGATCTGATGTGTCCGTCCTGTCTCCAGCTTCAGTTCAACAAGCGTATATTCTTTGAAACGCTCCAGAACAAGGAAGTGGGTTATGGCTGGTTTGCTGTTTTCAAATACCACAGCCATCTGCTGGCGGTTTTTCGGGTCACGTCCAATCGGTGCGTCAATCGTGCCCATCTCATGTGGAATGACACCGTGAACAATCGCTACGTACTTCCGGTTAACCGTATGATTTTTCAGTTGTTCGGCCAATCCGACATGTGCCTTGTCGTTCTTGGCTACCATTAATAAACCGGACGTGTCCTTGTCAATCCGGTGCACAATGCCTGGTCGCATCACACCGTTAATGCCTGACAAATCCTTGCAGTGCGCCAAAAGACCGTTTACTAATGTACCGCCATAGTGTCCTGGCGCTGGATGAACAACCAATCCTCGCTGTTTGTTAACGACCACCACGTCTTCGTCTTCGAAGACGATCTCAAGGTCCATCGGCTCGGGTTGAATATTCATTTCCTTCAACGGAGGGATACGCAGGGTGATCTCGTCATCCACTGCTACTTTGTAGTTGTTCTTGCTTGGCTCACCGTTGACTGTGATCCGTCCCTCTTTCACCCAGGCCTGAACCTGTGAACGAGACCATTCCTCATTTTGTACCGTGATAAATTTATCAATTCGTTCGCCTTTATCTCCTGGCTCTACTGTCCAGTCGTATCGTTCAAATACATCGATATCGTTCATGGTTTACTCCTAGTCGTTAATTATCCTACTGTGATTGTGGTCGTAATAGGTGTATATCATACATACTCACTAGCTGTAAATCCTGCATGGAGCTATTCTGCCTTGCGACGAGACTCCAATAGCAAATCGAGAATCAACAGGCCGACACCTACAGTAATCGCTGCGTCTGCTACGTTAAAGATCGGAAAATTAATCAAGGTGAAGTCAAGGAAATCAACGACTTTGCCTGTGCTCACCCGATCAATGAAATTCCCTACTGCTCCCCCCAGAACCAACGACAATGCCAATGACACTCGGGGTTGGCTTGTTCCAATTCGCTTCAAAGAAACAATGATTCCAACAATTACTGCGATTGTGATGACTATAAACAAAACCCGTTGATTTTGTAAGATTCCAAATGCAGCTCCCATATTGCGATGGGATGTAAGATGAAACACATCAGTAATCAATGGTATCGATTGTCCCAGCTCCATTTTGGTGACAACCAGATATTTGGTAAGTTGATCAATGATAACGGCTACTAATGCAATAATGTAGTAGAGCAATGGGGAATCCTCCTCTATGTACGACACACGAAATTGTACCACATGAGCTGTTTCTCAATCAAACAATCGCTTCATTTTGCGGAACAGTCGATACCCTCTCCGAACCGAATCCAACATCCAGAGCGGTACCTTCCACCCGCGTTCTTTAATAAACGGCTGGTAAACTTTGTAGTAGGCTTTACGCAAATCGTGCCACTTCTTATCGTACTCATCCTTGTAATAGTCAGATACGTCGATCAGATAGCCTCTCCCCTGATACATCAAGACGTTTTTCCCATGAACGTCATGCGGAAACAACCCCTTGGCTCTCGCCACACGGAGGGCTTCTTCCACATCCTCAATCACTTGCGGTGGTATTGGAATGCCGTATCTGACACAGTCAAACAAGGAAATACCACGAATCCGCTTCAAGACAAGGTAATTCTCCCCATATTGATAGCAGACAGGAAAATAACGGGTTGTCCCCAGTTTTTTATACACTTCAATTTCCTTTTCGACACCTGGACGACTCGGTGCGTACAGCTTCACTACGTGCTCAGGATAATCCGGATGACCGAACACACCTGCATAGTTCCCTGTCCCCACCAGCTCCCAGGGCCGGGGTGTATGAGTAACAACCACGGGATCATCATCCGATGGACTGTGTAATTTCACTTCTTGTAAAAAAGCTTGCAATACTTGCTGATCCATTTTTTTCACGCTACCATCCGCTCACTTATTCCATTTTCTTGAAAGACCGTCTCTATTGTAACAAATGTACGAGGATTGGGGAAAGTTTCAATCATCTTGTAACATTTTCAGGAAATCTTGCGTCTTGATGGATATATCAGACTCGTGGAGGTTTACACAATGAAAAGATTCCTGTTTGGCGGTTTTATTGCTCTTTTTATAGCCTCTTTCTTTATCGCTCCCTCTGTAGATGTTTCATATGCAGCTGTAAAAAAACCAAGTTATCAGGTCATTTCTACAGATGGCGACTTCACTGTCATTAAGCAGCAAAACAAATACGGCGCTCTCTACAAAAAGAAACCGTGGCTGCCTCTTGTCTACGACAAAATCGTCGTCGGTTGGGAACCAGATAATCAATTTTATATTATCGCCCAAAAAGGGAAGGCAAAGCAGCTGTTTTTCAAACCGAAACAAAACGGTCCCTATAAAGTTACAGAGACAGGAAACGGCAACATCGAGATCGTCAGAGGCATGACCATGAATAGCTATCATCCTTATATTGTCATCAACGATTATGAAAAAAAGAAAGTCACGCTTCTGCAATTATATACAAACAAAACCATGTTTTCCTTGCCCAATTCCAATCTGGTTTTCCAGCCAGGAAACATGAATGAATATGAAGTTTTCACTTTTTACAACTACGCAGTAAAGACGTATTCCGTTAAAAAGACGACCGATTTTGCTTCATTGGCAGAGTCATTGCAATTGCCGTTCATTCCTGCATCTACCCGACTCGTGAAGGCATACAATGACCACGATGGTACAAAATCAGGGAAACGATACCTTGAATTCTCAAACGGCACCAATCGATTGTACTATGATACCGTTCAGAAAAAAATGATCTCGATCCCGGGCACCGTGGAAGATACGACCATTTTTGCGGATGAAGGAAAAGAACGACTCGTTGTCTCTTTTAGAGATAAAAACAAGCAGGGAAAATTATTTGTAGACGGAAGCACAACCCCTTATGACTTATTTCCCGATCGTGGGATGATGGTCAATGCAACTGATTCCCGTTTTTTCGGTACCAATTCAGCTGGCAAATACGGTGCGATCGACATTGCAACGGGTCAGGTTGTCCTGCCTTTTGAATACCAACCCCTCGCTCAGAGCAGCGAAGGGCCGTTTATCAACAGCAGCAAGCAACTGCTATTTGTTCCATTCCCTTATTCTCGCTACATGTTATATGATGAACTTCTCCAAAGCTTGTACGATAACTATGAATATCATTATAAGGTTCGGAACGGCCAGGATTATTGGATCGTCGACAGAGACGGCAAGCAACTTGTGAAGACAAACAAAGAAGCAGCCCTTGTCTCTCCATTGAAAGTGGATGGTTTAGGTCGCTCGACTTCCGCCAGATTCGGTGTGAAGGACGCAGGAAAAGTCACGTATTATTACCATGATATTTATAAAACGAAAACGGTCAGGGTTTACTCCAAGGAAGAACTGCAGTTTAATACATTGAACGTATATCTCACCAATGTGTACCGGGAGTATACACAGTATGACGATTTGTATTACTTCACTGAAAATAACAAACTGTACCTCTCCAACAAGGATAGACAAAAGTTGAATCAACAAGCGTACACTGAGTTTTATCCGGATTATTTTTTTTCATCCGATTATGTCATTGCAATTATTGAGCGAAACAAAACATTTGATCTGTACACAAAGGATGGAAGAAAGATCAATACAGTAGGACCTCTCGAGTATTTTGTCTACCGGGATATCAAATCGGATTATCATTCTCCGTATGATACAAGTCAAATCGAAGCGAAGCGGATCGTCGTTAAATCAGGCGGCAAGCTGTATGAGATCAAAAATGATCAGATGATTCCATTTGTGAAGTAAGGGAAGAAAAGCTTATTCTCAGATGACAAAAAGCCCGACGTTTGAAGTCGGGCTTTCCTGTTATGCTTGAATTACCTCTACACACTAACCTCCGTAAACCAATCCCTTATCGCTTCCTCCAGCTTCTCCAGCGCAGTTGCATTGGTCGCTTCACAATAAATGCGCAGTAGCGGTTCTGTTCCTGAAGGGCGAATGAGTACCCAATGTCCGTCTTCCAACAGTAGCTTTACTCCGTCCAGACGTTGGACATAGCGAACCCGGTATTGTCCGACCTCATGTAGCGGATTGGCGAGCAAGCGTTGGGCAAGACGCTCTTTTCCACCCAACCTGATGTCAATGCGAGTGGCAAAAAACTCACCAAATTCCTGATGCAAATCAGCCAGAATCTGATCGATCGGCTTTCCTTCCCAGGCGCACATTTCAGCGAGCAAGAGGTTAATCAAAATACCGTCCTTTTCAGGGATGTGGTTGAGAATGCTTGCTCCTCCGCTTTCTTCCCCGCCGATCAGTACCGGACTTTCCAGCATCTCAGCACCAATATATTTGAAACCGACTGGCGTCTCCACCAATTCAAGCTCGTAATTAGAAGCAATGCGGTCAAGCAGATGAGTAGTAGCAACGGTGCGAACGACCCGACCAGACAATCCTCGGTTTTTCACCAGATGTCGGGTCAACAAGGCCAGTACCTGATTGGGCGGAATGTACTGACCGAAGCGATCAATTACCCCAAACCGATCAGCATCTCCGTCATTGGCTAGCCCCAGATCAGCTTTTTGTTTCACTACCTCTTCCTTTAGCTCATCTAAATGCTTGTCATTCGGTTCTGGTAACCCACCACCAAAAAGCGGGTCTTCTTCCTCATGGATACTGACAACCTCCAAGCCCGCTTCCTGCAACAACGAGCTCATATATCCCAACCCTGCTCCGTACATGGGATCGGTCACGATTTTTAGCTCGGAAGCCTTCAGCTTGTCGAAGTGAATCATCCTGCGAATATGTGCCTCATAGTGAGGCCGTAAGTAAATGTACTGCATGAGCTTGCGGATGGACGCCTCTTCCAGACTCATTCTGTGAACTTGTCCTGACTGCTGAATACTGTCAATCAGTTGTTCCAGCCGCTGTGTTATCTCTGGTGTCGCTGGCCCCGAGTATTCCGGGATATACTTGATCCCGTTGTATTCGGGAGGGTTGTGACTCGCCGTAATCATCACGGCGCCGCTCGCAGCGAAATGCTTCACGCCAAAGGCAAGCACAGGAGTAGGGGTTGCTTCATTCACAAGCAATACACGGATGCGATTCGCAGTCAGGACACTTACCACTTCCAGGGCAAATGACCGTCCCATAAATCGGGTATCGTGACCGACAATCACTCCCTGTTCCTGCATGTTGTTTTCTATCGTGTAATCAGCGATTGCTTGTGCTACCGTACGCACATTCTCCATTGTGAATTGATCTGCGAGAATCGCACGCCATCCGTCTGTTCCAAAGGCAATTTTGTTCATTTGCTCCCTCCCATTTCGCTCAAAAGGTGCCTGTATTTCTCCATGTATTTCACGACGGTTAGCACCAGTGTGGAATGTGACCAGGTCAGTGGGGCAACCGATACAGGGCCTCCTGTAAACGGATCGATTTGTTCTGATAACACACCGCTTTCCATGGTATACCGCTCGACCCATTCCAGCTTCTCAAGAGGCTCTTCTAGGTCTGCAAGTGACTTGGCCATGGCTATTTCCCACTCAGCCATCCACAAGGTGCAGATAATCCATGGATTTCCTGGAATCTTGGCAATATCCAATGATTTACGAAAATAGGTATCTCCCTGATAACGGGCGAATCCGCCAATCGCCGTCTGAACCTGCAGGCTTTTTTTGACGACTTCCATTGTCCGTACCACACGAGGATCATCTGCTGGAAGCACGTTGAAAGAGAAAAGGCTGAACAGGCTACTTTCCACTGTGTAGTCTTTGCGAATCTGTCCACCTGGTTCGAGATAGATTCCTCGCAAAAAACGGCCCGTTGCTTCATCATACAAATGTTGCAGGATGGCTTCTTTCACTCGATCAGCCGCTTCTTGGTAACGATGGTACCTTGTCTCATCACCAAACAGTTTTGCGAAGTTGGCACTTGCTTGAAGCCCAGCATAGACAGAAGCGGAGGTAAATGTGAATATCCCTCGCCGCTCTTCCCATAAATCGTAGCTGGGTAATGGCAAATGCAGCTGTGGGTGGATATACGTATGCAAAAACTTCGCAGCAGGCCGGATCAAGGAAGCATACAACGATTGGCAGAACTCAATCTGCTTTGATTTCTGATAATGTTCCCACAAGGCAAACAAGACGAGGGCTGTCTCATCCTCCTGAATCGGCAATTGCACCTCACCTGCCTGAATGAACGGGTGCCAACTGGAACCAAGTGATCCGTCTGGATTATATTTATGCAATAAATAGCCTTCACGCCCAATCACCCGACCGCAATACTCATAAAAGTTTGTGACCGATTCACCGTACCCCGCCTGACACATCGCATATGCGATAAGTGCTCCATCCCTAGGCCACATGTAGCTGTAGTGATCTCGATTGTATTGCAAAATATCGGAGTCATTCGCTGCCAGGATCGCTCCATGCTGGTCAATTTGCGTCCGTACGATCAAAAGACTCTTTTTGTATAGCTGAATAATCTTGGGTGGCAAATTTGCATAATCCTGTCCATTTTTGTTTACCCACCCCTGCCAATAGACGTGAACTCTGTTCAACAGCCGATCTGGATCACTGTCCAGTACATAAGAATTCAGTTCTTTTACAGATGAGTAGGAGTCACCTACACACAACCAGTAGTGCAGCGTCTTGGATTGATTGGGTTCCAATTTCAGGCGAAAGGATACGGTACTGTCCACAGAGCCTTGCGCAATCGGGTTTCCTTCCAGTACACCATCCTCTGCATCACGCCAGGTTCCTTCCGCATGATTGAATCGTTTGATCCCTACGCTGTACTGAAAGATCCCTTCTTGATCGGTCTTTCCGTTCGCCATCAAATACACATTGCGTTTATAGTGATAAACCGTGTGAAGAAGGGGATCGTAGGCGGCCGTGTCACCAACCTCCGTTTCATTCAAGCTAACATCCAGATGAAAAAACAGACGAACCTCCCGGGTTTGGGGCAGCAAATTATGTACGACGATTCGCTTTAGATAGATCGTCTCTCGCTGGTGAACCGCATCCGAGATGGCAAGTTTGATCCCCATCTGCGAATGAGTGGCTGTAATGTCCGTTACCAATGATTCATGTTGAAAACCCAGCTTTCGCTCCCAGTGGTTTTCATCCAGCCAACTAAACTGGTTATCTACCCACACACCCAGTTTATTGTAGTGGCCGCCAATATGATTTAACTGACCAACGTAAGGATAGTAGAGATCACGCATGTGCAATTTCTCATCGAAGTTAATCAGCATCTTACCATTCCCGATAACCAAAGGTCTGGGCATTGGTGGCACCCCCTCATCCTACCGGTTTTCCTGCATCTGCTGGTATTCATAGATACGCTTGGCAAAGGAGGTAGCGAGCAATGAAGCATTCTGTTGGCTCGTGCCTTGTGAAATAATCGCTACTTCTGCCTCTTCTGAGTCAGGAAGGATCAAAACCCACCCCTCCTTCTCGTACACTTTGATGCCATCGACTAGTTCTACCTGCTCTCCCTTCACGTCTTCCATCATCCGACGCATGACTTTTCCTTTGAAGTGAAGCGGGCACGAAACTGTTTTTCGTTCCATATAGCACGCTGGCAGCGGCTCGACTAGCTGACTTAAGCATTTCTCTTCTTTTGCCATCCATTCGAGAATCTTGACCAGACTGTAGATCGCATCGAAGAATGGTTGGAACTTGGCATCAATCGCAACCTCCATCATCGCCCGAGGTGACACCTTGGTTCGTACAATCTCTACATTGGAGATTCGGGCAATATGCTCTACCTCTTCAGGCGCACTGACAGGAAGTCCGATGCGAGAGATCGATTTATGTTGAAAGCAGGCAATTAGCTGCAATGCAAGCAATTTTTCGGTTGCCAGTCGTTCTCCTGTCTCAGTGAACAGATAAAAGTGCTCTCCGTTTTTATCAAGTTGAAATCCTAGGTCAGCTTGATGATTGAGAACACCTTCCTGAATCGTACGGAAAGTAACATCAACGCCAATGGACGCAAGAAACGGAGTAAGGAAAGTAACGAGATAACGTTGTTCGGAATCTACCAATACCTTGATTCTGCGTCTCCTGATGACATCCGTATCAATCTCATGGGAAAGCGCCTGCAAATAGGCCACCTCGACACCGTGTTCAATTTGCAGATTGCCTAATTGATCGGTAAGGGAACGAGCGTATGTCTCTTGCCAGTAAGCGGTATTGATCCGCTTCTGAAAGTCCCTGGATACAGGAATTCCGTTATGATCAAAAAATTCGATCAGCATTATTTTTTCATTGGCTTTCTCCTGCATGGAGAGGTGGATTCCCCCGTGGCAGTTGAAGCTTTTTACTCCGTACCTAGTCACAGGTGTGATGGCCACCCCGAAATCAATGGTGTCAACGCCTGAAGAGCACAAGCTGGTCAAGAGGCTGTGTTTTAACAACTGCGAGAACGGGTGTGAGCAGGCCGATACGGCAATTTTGCTGCCTTGCTTGAGCAGATAGGCATACGCTGAGGCTAGTCTGCTGACAAATTCCGGAGTAATGTCCAGATTCGCAACGCCCTTGATTCCCCGATGGCCAAATAAACACTTGGTCAATTTGTTGCCGTAAATCAGTGAGGTGGTAACCGTTGCGCCTTGTTCAATATCTTTTTGCGGCCATATTTTCACTCTTGGTCGCACGTGTGCCTTGGCACCGATTCGGCATTGATCCCCGATCAGTGTTCCATCGCTCACTACTGCGCTCTCGTACACACTCACATTCCGACCGATTGTTGTACCCGTCAGCTCTGCACGATTCGCAATATATACATTTTCCCAAAGAATGGTCTGAGACAGCTTTGCCCCTCCGGATAGCAAACCATTCGTACCGATCACCGAATACGCCCCAATGGAGGCACCCATTTGCAGATAGGTTTTTTCACCGATGTAGGCAGGTCCTTCGATCCGCACAGACGTGTCAATACGTACGCCCTGCTCCAAGTAGATGCGTGGAGCGATTTCCTGTGCCTTGATTTTGACCTGCACCTTGCTATCCAGCATGTCAAACTGGGTCTTGCGATACACTTCCAGTGAGCCGATATCACTCCAGTACCCATTCGCCACTACCCCGTACATCGGTTGCTTCGCTTGCAACAATTGGGGAAAAACGTCTTTGCTAAAATCAAACTCTCTCTCTTGAGGGATATACGAGAGAATTTCAGGTTCGAGTATATAAATTCCCGTGTTCACGGTATCGCTAAATACTTCCGACCAGCTTGGCTTTTCGAGAAAACGATTGATTTTGCCGTCCTCTTCAGTCATCACCATGCCAAACTCAAGCGGATCGTCCACTTTGGTCAATAGTAAGGTGGCAAGTGCTTGTTTCCGCTCATGATAGGCGATCACTTCTGACAAATCAAAGTCGGTAAGCGCATCCCCGCTGATGACAATGAACCGCTCATCCAGAAAGTCACCGCAATTTTTAATACTTCCTGCCGTCCCAAGCGGCGTGGTTTCTTCAAAATACGTAAGTGAAACACCGAAGTCTGATCCATCGCCGAAATAGCTTTTAATCACTTCTGGCAAATACTGTACAGTTACTGCGATCTCAGTTATTCCATGAGCTACCAATAAATCGATGATATATTCCATGCAAGGTCGATTTAACAACGGAACCATCGGCTTGGGTGTGTGAGAGGTCAATGGAAGTAATCGGGTTCCTTTGCCGCCAGCCATGATTACAGCCTTCATTGCATTTCCTCCTTAGGTTGTTGAGAGCGCCGCTGCCTCTGGTAATAAGAGGTGATACGTACCTAGCGTCTCTCTTGCGATGTTTTCCCAGTTGTAAGTCGTGACAACACTTTGATAGGATCGCTCTGCCATTTTTCGTCTTTCCGTGGGGTGGGCTAACAGCCAATTCATCTGTGTAACGAGAGATTGAACATCCCCTGGGTACATTTTGACCCCATTCACTCCATGCGAAATAATTTCAGCAAGTCCTCCTGTGTCGGCAACCAATAAAGGAGTTCTGTAAATGGACGCTTCCAGTGCGACAATCCCGAAAGGCTCATATAAACTGGGAAAAACCGCAGCATCCGCCAGCTGAAAAATGGCGTTCCGGGTGGGATCGTCGATGAAACCTGCAAATAACACTTTTTCTTTTATTCCTGATTGTTCAGCCTGACGCATCAATTCATCCAGCATCGGACCTTTTCCCGCTATAACAAATTTGGCTTCCGGATGCTCTCGCAAAATAAATGGAGCTGCTTCGAGCAAGAGATGCACTCCTTTTTCCCGAACGAGCCTTCCGACGTAAAATATGATTTTTTCCTCTGGCAATGCGATTCTTTGGCGAATGTCTATCAGCGTTTGTTCATCTGTTTCTTCAATGGCGAGGCTGACTCCGTTTGGAATGACAGAGACGTTGTCAGTCTGTACCCCCAAATGCTGAACCATTTGATCTGCCATGTAATGACTGCACGCAATCAGGTGGTCTGAATGACTGGTAAGTGTCTGCTCGATCTGATGAATATTCGCTTGCAGCTCTGTATGAATCCCTGCGTTTCTCCCGTGCTCCATGGCGTGAATCGTGGTGATCAAGGGCTTGTTTAAACTGCTTTTGAGCTCATTTGCAGCAAAGGCAACAAGCCAGTCGTGAGCATGAATAAGATCAATTTCCAAGCCGTTATTCATCAGCCTCTCCACTTCATCGACCATCACCAGATTCAGTTGAAAAACCCAATCCATAAAATCCGATTGGTTGGGGGGACAGTACGTTCGAACACGATACACGGTAACACCATTAATACGCTCACGAGCCGATTCGCCTTCGACATGACTGGTAATGACATGAACCTCCACGTTTTGCTCTGTCAGATGGTTCGACAACTCATAGACAGCACGTGACAGGCCACCTACTGTATTCGGCGGATATTCCCAACTGAGCATCAACACACGCATACGGGGATGGCTTGGATCATTGGCATTGCCTGCTGCTGTCTGATTTTGCGATACGCTCAATCTATGCAAGGACTTAGGCAGATAGTACTGCGGATTCAACTGTTGGAAAATTGGGAAATTTGTTTCCCGATCACGTAGCCAAAACTCATCGATTTCACCTAGCTGCAACTGTTCTGATAACTCCATAAAGCTCACTAGATGGTCATGGGTTCGGCGGATAGCATAGTCAACCATTGATTGGTTATCCATCATAAATGCCCAATCACTGCTCTGGGCAAGCATCAATTCTCTCGCCATTTGTTGGAGTACCCGGTTTTCGAGGTGAGTCGGGGTCTGAAACCTTGTCGTGCATTCAATCATCCTGCGTTCAGCCTGATGAAGGTGGCGATAGATCCAGTCGTTCTTCTCATTGAGCCAAACCTCACTGTAGCCATTGCGCCCCCAACTGCACATCGGCAGCCTCGCATAGTCATTTTGTTTGTACCGAGTCAAATATTCGGATGGGGTAATCATGGTAATGAAGTTGGAATCACATGAAATCTTGCGAATGAGAAAATCAAGAAATTGTGTGCCTTCATACCACCAATGCCCATACAACTCAGCATCATAAGGCGCAACAAATAAGGGAGGACGATCGAGTGTTGATTGGGTACGCTGTACCTGTTTTTCACGTTCTCCTAGAAAATGACCAGCATGAGTGGCTGCTTTTTCGGTAGCAGCATCTGGATTGTACAACTCCTTTGTACCATCCTTGCCAGTTACCCGGTGGTATTTGATCCCTGTCTGGATTCGCACCCCACTTGGGTGGATATAGGGTGTAACGTACTTCTCATCCAAATCAAAACCAATATCCCGATAATACTCACGATAGTCGTAGTCACCCGGGTAGCCAATGCAGGAACTCCACACCTGCTCCGATGATTCCGGATCACGTGCAAATGCAGCAACTCCGTATTCTGTCATCAATGGGGCAAATAAATCTCGCTCTGGCTTCGGTGTGGCATGCCTGACTCCGTGACTGTCGATAAAGAAATACGTAATGCCTGCTTCTCGCAGCAATCTGTCGACACCAGGTGTATACCCGCACTCAGGCAGCCAAATCCCTTTTGGGTGAAAGCCGACAATTTTCTCAAAGGTCTGAATTCCTGTCATGATTTGCGCACGAATCGATTCTTCCGTCTCCATCAGCGGCAAAAAGGCATGAGTTGCCGCACTTGTTATCAATTCAAGCTTTCCTGACTGAACAAACTGCAAAAAAGCCGGTATGAGGTTGTAGTTGTATTTGTTGCAATAGGCGGCGATTTCCCGCAGTCGTTCGATATACATCCTGGCGATTTTGTTTTCGGCCGGGTGATTGGCTGTACGCTTGCCTTCTTTCACTGCTAATTCAAGCCGATTGGCGAGAAACCGCCTGGCTCTCTCCTGAATGAGTGGATCAACGAGCATAGAGAGTAACGTAGGTGAAAGAGAGAATGTCATCCGAAAATCGATGTTATCCTGCATCAATTTCTCCCACACAAGCAGCAATGGAACATAAGACTCTACCATCGCTTCGTATACCCAGCGCTCTTCCAGATAATCATCTCGCTCTGCGTGCCTCACATACGGCAAGTGTGCATGCAAGACGAGACTTAGATAGCCTTGATTCATGTGGCACCTCGCTTATTTGGAGTAAACCGAATAGGTTGAGAAATTCTCAAGCCAGACGGATTGACTGGTATCGGCAGCAGGGGAGACGATCGGGTCACCCCAAGGCGCCATTTCATTACGTGGTGTCGCTATTGGTTCTGAACGCAGAATAGGGCAGAAACGATCTTCATGGAACAAGCCAAAGTCGGCCATATACGTTCTTCCCGGCTTCACATGCTGGATGTACCAGCTCGATACTTCATCATTGACGATGACATCTCGATAGTCATTTGAATTACCACCATTAAAGTAGCGATCAGTTACATCGTACAACCGTATCCCTCTGCGAATGAAACGGTAATCAGTTTGCAGGTAATTGGCTACCATTCTCATGCGCGGCCACGTAATTTCCCAATAGGCTAGCAAGACGGTCGGTCCCTGTGGCATTAATTTGATGACATTCTCACCATAAAAGGAAGGGAGCTTCCATGTTGTATTTCTTCTATTCAACTGCCCCTGTTCAACAGGCAGGGCAACTTCTTCAGTAGAAATCAAATGGGGCTGGCGCTTGCTCTTTTGCAATTGGTACTTCACTTGTCCGATCGTAAGTCCACATTGATCTGCTATTTCCGCAATTGACATCGCTTTTGCTCGAAGTTCTAGAATTCGCTCAATCACAAGTAGCGCTCCTTCCTGCCAACATCCAAAGTTTGGTAATGCCTTGTTTACAAGAAAAAAGTATAACGTAGTGACGAAACGAAGGCTGTCGAACTCTGGGCGCACACTATTTCTTCTTTTGTCGAACCCAGCTTGCTTTATTTTGTTTTTTAGGCAAAAAAAAACAAGCCTTTCAGCTTGTTTTTAAATCGATGGATGAATCCATTACAGCCAGCCCCTCCGCAATTTCCCCATGATTTGATTCTTCCAGATGGTTAGCATTTGAACACCTTAGGTTTAACCCCTCCTCATTCATGCTAACATTCATCCGATTCCTCAAATCAAACAAAAGGTCGATTGTGAAACTGAATCCCTACTAATTCTGAACCCCTAACCGTTCACCTTTTAGGTCCCCACGCAGGGCATTTTCTTTATCACCGAGTGAATCATCTCCACATGGGGATAAATGAAAAGGAGGCTGGTTAATTGAACTAGCTTACCGCATGACCTCCGGAGAGACCGACAGTAATGGCTTCATCCCTGTTTTGTTTTTATTTTCTTTCCTGTCTTTATTATAAACCCTAGGTTCAAAAAATGTGGTGAATAGATTGTGAATAAATGAAAACACGACCGCCCACCTACTCATCTGGGGGCGATCGTCACATTGTCATCATTGATGCTCTTTATGATTCAACACTCAACTCACCCGTATCCGGATTCTTCAAAATCAGACGGGCTTCCGTTGGTGTTCCATCTGGCAGTGTCAGCTTCATTTTGCCTGTCTTGCCCTTCTCAACCAATGCCTTTATTTGCGTATTCGTCAGAATTCTGCCGAAGTTCTCTTTCCAGATGACAAACTTGCAGCCTTCTTTGTAATGCGAACACCCATAACCCTTGCGTCCCATAAAAATGGAACCCCCACATCCAGAGCGTGGGCAGTTGGTGATGATGCTAGGTGTAGAAGAAGCCGTTTCAGTGGTTGCTGCCGTTTGACCGCGTGCCGATTGGACTTGTCCTGCAGATCGGGTCCGTTTCTTGGCAGCTCCTGTCTGGGCGGGTTTCTCACTTTCGAACGATGTCTTGGCCGCTCGAGACTGTACCCGTACTTTGTCAACAATCATCGTGGCGAACTTTTTCACATTTTCCATGAATTGTCCGTCAGAAGCAGTTCCTCGGGAAATTTCATTCAAGCGGCGTTCCCAATGTCCCGTCATTTCCGGTGAGGTGAGCAGCTCTACACCCGCTCCCCGGATCAACTCAATGACGGTACGCCCTTTTTGCGTGATCAGGATTTTCTTGCCCTGCATAATGATGTAGTCCACTTTTTTCAGCCGCTCAATGGTTGCAGCACGTGTTGCTGGAGTGCCAAGTCCCGAGTCTTTCATCGCATCCCGCAGCTCTTCATCTTCAATCTGCTTGCCCGCACTTTCCATCGCTTTTAAAAGTGTGCCTTCAGTAAAATGCTTGGGTGGCTGCGTGTCTTTTTCCTTGATTTTGGCATCCTGGCAAAGCACCTCGATGTCGGGCAGAATCGAGAAAGGTTCATTTACTTCCACTTCTTCTTCCTCGTCCTCTTCCTTCTCTTTGCCTTTGGCCCCTTTGGGCTTGTCCTTCTTCTGATCGGCATAAATAACCTTCCAGCCCAGACTGAGCAGTTCTTTCACCGTCGTTTTGAACATTTCGTTCTCTACTTCCGTCATGACCGTATGCACCTTGTATTCTGCCGCCGGATAAAATTGCGAAAGAAACCGGCGCACGATCAGGTCGTACAGCTTCTGCTCATCAGGAGTCAGCCCTGATGCCTTGCGATTGGTGGGCAGGATGGCATGGTGATCCTCTACCTTGGCGGGATTGCAAATAAACTTATTCCCTTTATGAACCAGGTTGCGATTGGCGCCCTTTACCAAATCATCGTATGATGTCCCTTGCAAGGCAGACAGCGTCCTGTGCATCTCTGGAATGTTTTGCTCCGTTACATAGTTGGAATTGGTTCTGGGGTAGGAAATGACTTTGTGTTTCTCATAGAGAGCCTGCGCTACATCCAGTGTTTTTTTGGCAGAGAAAGCATATTTCCCGTTGGCCTCACGCTGCAACAGCGTCAGATCGTACAGCTTGTTCGGATACTCTTTGGTTTCCTTTACTTCATAAGAAGCGATTCGTGCTGGTTTGCCCTTTACCTTGGCTGCTAACGCCTCTACCTTCGCTACATCAGTGATACGCTCTCCTTGCCACATGCCTTTGTAGGCAACCTCGTTTTGCGTGAAATGGCCTTCCAATTCAAAATACTTCAAAGACGAGAAAGCTTCGATCTGCTTCTGCCGATCATAAATAAGCGCAAGGACCGGTGTCTGTACTCTGCCTACAGAAATGAGTACATTGTGTTTGGTTGTAAACGCCCTGGAGCCGTTCATCCCGATCAGCCAATCCGCTTCACTGCGCGACCTTGCTGCTTTCGTCAAATTCTCGTATTCTGCCCCGTCTTTCAGCTCGGCAAAGCCTTTTCGGATCGTTTCCGGGGTCAAGTCGGAAATCCAAAGTCGTTTGACGGGATGGGGCAATTTCAGATGGCGTTGAATCAGCGAGAAGATGTGTTGTCCTTCTCGCCCGGCATCGCAGGAGTTGACGAGCAGATTGCAGCGTTTGGCCAACTCGGCGATCACTTTCAACTGATCGATGGTCTTTCGATTCGGAACCAGTTTGAATTGCACGGGAATAATCGGAAGATCGTTTATGTTCCACTTCTTGTATTTCTCATCATATGCATCTGGTTCAGCCAGTTCAATTAAATGCCCGATCGCCCAGGTAATAATGTATTGTTCACCTTCCAAATACGTGCGGTGATTTTTGGCTTTGGGATCGATTGCGGCAGCTATGTTTCTTCCCATATCTGGTTTTTCCGCAATAATGAGTGTCTTCAAAAGGGTATCGCTCCTTCATTTACTACGGATACATCGTCGCTAGTCTATTTTACCGATACTTTCGAGAAAAAGGAATCCTTCCTGTTCTGGTACTTTTTTTGGACAAACTGGAGACTCTATTCGTGAGGTGATCCGAGTGGAGTTTGTTTCAACACAATTTATTCTAGCCCTCCTGAGCATTATTGTGATCGATTTGGTCCTGGCCGGAGATAATGCCATTGTGATCGGGATGGCAGCCCGAACGTTGCCGAATCATTTGCAAACCAAGGCGATTGTTTACGGTACAGTTGCTGCCGTTTTGATTCGCATCGGACTTACGTTAACAGTGAGCTGGCTGTTACAAATCCCCTTTCTGCTTGCGATGGGAGGATTGGTGCTCATCTGGATTTCCTATGGTCTTTTGGTCGATCAAGGACAACAGCATGAGGTCAAAACAGGCGAAAACATCGTTGATGCCATCAAAACGATTATTATTGCAGACGTCGTCATGAGTCTTGATAACGTGATAGCAATTGCTGGAGCTGCTCATGGTTCTTTTGTGCTCGTTGTTCTGGGGTTATTGATCAGTGTACCGATTATGGTGTGGGGCAGTACAATCATTCTCGGCCTGATGGAGCGATTCCCTCTGATCATTTACGCAGGAGCAGCCGTTTTGGCATGGACTGCGGCCAGGATGATTACGGAAGAACCATTTTTCGAACGCTTCTTCCAATCCCCAGCCATCCATTATGGTTTTATGGCAGCCGTTGTTATTGGAGTTCTTGCAGTGGGCTTCCTCCGAAACCGATTCTCCACCACCAGACATTCTTGACTGCACGGATCACATTCCAAAAGGAAGGAATTCTTCGCTCTTTATGGAATAATTCTAATATAAGATTGGATAGAAAAAGAAATGGGGAAACACTGTGGAAAAAGTTCAGGTGTTGATTGTCGGCGCTGGTATGGGAGGCGTCTCGGCAGCGATTTGGTGCAAACGTCTGGGACTTCACGCAGTCTTGCTTGAACGAGAGAGTCATATAGGTGGACAACTGAAACAAATACAGAATGAAATCTGGGACTTCCCTCCTTATACGTTTGCCAATGGTATGGAACTGCTCACAGAGTTAGAAAAAAACAGCAGGACAGCAACTTTAGATATCCGATTACAGGAAACTGTCATCAATGTTGATGTGGACAATCATGTTGTGACGACCGACAAACGAGCGTATCAAACTGATTTTTTGATCATCGCTACCGGTATAAAACCAAATACATTGCCTGTACTAGAGAATTCCGCACTGGTCCTGCCGCCCTGGTTTTCGACTACTTCACAAGGAGAGTACCTGCAGGGGAAAAAAGTTCTGATTATCGGTGGCGGAGATCGAGCGGTTGAGAGCGGTTATAACCTGTCTGCCTTTGCCAGCCATGTCTGGTTGGCAGTAAGGGGAAGTCAGCTACGGGCTCGACCTGAATGGGCATTGCGGCTGCAAAACTGTTCGAATGTAACGATTCTTTATCAAACGCAACTGGTTCGAACGGAAGAAAATACAAGTCCTACTGGAGTCTGGCTTGTCACCGGTGATCAGAAAGAACCTTGCTTCATGGAAATTGATTGTATTCTGCCCAGAATTGGCAGTATCGGAAACAACGACCTTCATTTCTTGCGATGTGATTTGGATGGGTTCCTGCGTGTCGATGAAAATCAATTAACCAACGTCGATTGGATATACGGAATTGGCGATGTGACAAATGGTTCCGCATTTGCCAGCCTGGCTTTGGCTGCTGGTCAGGCTATGAAAGCGGCTAAGCATATTTCTTTACGTTTGAAGGAGATTACCTGATGTATCACTTTACCGATTATTCTGGCTTGCCTGTGACGCTTACCTTTGATCCAAAGATCTATATCGAGCGCCTGGCAAGGCATGTGCTCGTTTTTGCTTTTTGGAACGACAAGCTTTTGTTTACGCTCCACACCAAACGGGGAATTGAGCTGCCTGGAGGCAAAGTAGAGGCAGGAGAATCAAGTATTGTTGCTGCGATCAGAGAAACGTACGAGGAGACCGGATGTATTCTTAGCGCTATCGAAAAAGTGGGACAATACACGGTGAATCATACAATCGTCAAAGATATTTTCATCGCCAAAGTGGAGCGTCAGACAAACTATTCACTGGAGGGCACTGTTGGCGGGCTGGTTCTTTTCGACGAACTGCCGCTGGACATCAAGGCAGATGAACGTTTTAGTCCCTTTCTCAAAGACGATGTCTATCCCCTCACACTCCAGCATCTCAGAAGCCATCCATTCTGCCCGATACCTCATTCTCAACAACTGTAATGCAACAAGGCTTGGACGCATTTGCTCCAAGCCTTACGTTTTTTCCTTTTGTCTTCTGCGAAACAAAATAGCAGGTCGAGGCGGATGGTATCCCAACATGCCCTTCTTGTTGTCATTTTCTTTTCGCTCATCTGCAATATTTCGTATTTCTCCCAGCACATTTCCAGCACGCATATCCTCCAGCAACTGTTCAAACGCAGCCATATTTTTCTTTTTCTCATCATCATCTGTTTCATTTTGCTCGTCAGCAGTTGCATTTTCTTTCCCTTTTGCCTCCTGACCCTGTTGATCTTCCTGTGCCTGCTTCTGATTATTAGTCGGTTTGACAAAGAAAAAGGCAATAATCGCAAAAACGAGAGCCAGTCCTGTGATGGAGTAAAACATGACGTCAGTGGAAAACTCCAACAACCACGTGAAAACAGGCGGGCCAATAGCAACCCCAATAAAGCGGACACCATTGTATAAAGAGGTAATCATCCCTCGCTCCGACTTCTTTACCGCACCGATAATCATGCTGTTGAGACATGGTAAGATGAGCCCTGTCCCCACACTGCCGATTACGAGGACTCCAATTAGCCAGTATATGCCTTTGACGAAGCTTGCGATCAAATACGATGTTGAAAGCAGCAGCATCCCTATGACGATAAGGGCACGCATCAACTTTAAATTCTTCTTAATCGCTGCCCCTGTAATATAAGCTGTTGTACTCATGGCCAGAAGCGGAATTGCAAGAAAACCGCCCTTGAGTACGCCATCAATTTTATACTTCTCTTCTAGGAGGTCAGAAAGATAAAAAAGTACGCCGAACAAAGTAAACAGACAGATGCTCCCGATAAAAAAGGCAGGGACAAGCCATTTGCCATTTTTCTTGAACACCATCTTGATTGATTGCACGTATTGCTTTACTGGCATTGGTTCTTTTTTTTGCTTCTTTTCCTTCACCAGGAACAGAAAGATTACCAGTACAACACCGCAAAGGATCGGGAACGCAAGAAAAACCATATACCAGGCAATAATCGCAAGCAATGACCCGATAATGGGACTAAGCACTTTCCCTAAGCCATTGGATGTTTCCAACAACCCTAATGCTCGGCTCTCCGAAGCTCCATTAAACAAATCTCCTACCAAAGCCATGGCAATAGGAGCCGTTCCGGCAGCCCCGATCCCTTGCAGTACTCGTCCAGTAATAATGAGTGTGTATGGATCGTCAAACCACAAGGCAGCAAGTCCTGCAATCAAGCCACCAATACCATACAGACTAAGCGCAATCGTAATAACCACTTTTCGGTTAAATCGATCCGAAAAGTAGCCTGCGAACGGAATCACGATGCCAGCAGCAATTGAAAAGGCAGTTATGAGGAAACTCGTTTGAAAAGCTGTTAAATCCATTTTGTTCTTCATGGTGGTAAGAACAGGAATTAACATAGAATTACCCAGCACCATTACCAGTGGAACACCTGCTAAGCCAATTAGATTTTTCGTGTCTTGAGCCATGTCCACTCCTCGTTCCTTAAATGTATGTGCTCCCATCCCATAAATAATGGTCGATTCGCTCCTGATCCAGTTCCAGCCCTAGTCCAATGCCGGTTGGAACTTTCACATCTCCTTTTTCCGGGCGAATGGACGCAATGCTCGTAAACGGATTATCCATGACATCCCACTCCAGAGGCTCAATATCATCCGATGACATTTTGCTCCACGGTGGCGAACAGGCAAGTGCCAACATCGCATAGATCCGTGACAAGGCACCATCAAACGCATGTGGAGAAGTACGTATCCCAAAATTTCTTCCCAATTGCATCGTATCCCGAAATCCGTCTATGCCATCTTCGTGCATCGTATCTGGTGTGATAATGTCTACTGCTCCCTCCCGTAAAAGAGGCAAAAATTTGCTGGATGAGAGCAGGTTCTCCCCGCCTGCGATAGGGATTGTGGAGAATGATCGCAACTGTTGATAATCGCCTGTACGATCTACTGGCATTGGTTCTTCAAACCACAGAATATTATTCCACTTGCTCAAAAAGTCACACCAAATACGAGAAGTCGCCAAATCATAGCTCTGATTCGCATCTACGGCGATTTTCGCTGTTGAACCCACCAGTTCTTGAATTAATTCGACGTGTTCCTGGTCTTCTTGAATCGAACGGCCGCCAATTTTTATCTTGATCATCTGATAGCCTTCTTGAAGCGTTTTGCCGACATGCGAAAGGGAGTGATTCATTTGCCAATTTTCTTCATCAGCATAGGATTGAAAAGAGGCATACAACGGAATCGTCTGGTGGAAAGCCCCTCCCCATAAATCGCAGATGGAGAGATTGGCCTTTTTTGCTACAATTTCTGTCAAGGCCATACTCACTCCCGTTGCACCCCGTTGATGCCATTTACTGATGACACGTACCAGTTTGTGATGATCGGTCGCTTTCTTATTTAACAGGTAGGGAATAATCCGTTCCTGAAACCCTTTGTGCAGGGTCGGAAGCCAGTCGATACATTCTCCCCATCCGATATAGCCAGAACGTGTTGTAATTTTGATCAGGTAAATGACACGATATTTCTTGAATCCATTTGCATCACCATAAGGCTTTGTGACTTTATAGAGGCAGGGAAACGTCTCTACTCTGTCGATATACATTTAGTCTCTCCTCTCAAAGCTGATCATCACATGATGTCATCACGGCCTTCCCGATCCGCCCGATCTTCCAGGTAATCGTCGTAATCAAGGAAGTTGCCCTTACCTTCTTGCTTTCGCATATATTCTTCGTACGTACCGCTGCGCATGAATTTCACGCTTTCAGGACCGTGATAGCCGTGGATGTCGGTGTAGCCAATCTGTTCTACTTCTTCAACAAACCCTTCGTTTTCATCAGATTCAATATACATTTCCTTGTAATCCGTCTTATCATTGTCCACAAAGGAAAAGGGTGTGCTGGATGTTCCCCATGCCTCAACGATTTGCCATGCATCTTCACCATCAAAGAAATTGGCATCTTCCCGTTCATCCAGTGATGTTCGTCCGAATGGCGGCTTCAAAAATTCTTCTTCAATCGGGCGCTGTTCGCTAACAAACGGTTGCGGTGCTTCTTCTTTAATTGTTGCTGCCCACGGCAATGCCTCCAGTCGCTCCTCTGGTATGGGTTTACCGGTCACTGTGCATATGCCGTATGTACCATTTTCCATTCTCTCCAGCGCCTGATCAATTTCTCTTAGCTGTTCACGATCCAACAGATAAAGGGAAAGATCTTTTTCTCGCTCAAACATCTCGGTTCCCACATCGGCCGGATGGTTGTCGTACATGGAAAATTCATTTATTGATTCAGACATGGAATGCTGTAAATCATACTCGTCATTATGTTGAATTCGTTCTTCTATATCACGTTTTTCTTCCAATAAACGTTCTTTTAGACGGGCGAGCTTCGCATTGTCCACAATAGCACCATCCTTTATGTCAGATTGGTTTTTGTAGTATGCCTCAAATGCAAAAGAAAAGTACAAAAAAGAAAAAATCCGATTATCCTCAAAAAGGGAAATCGAATTTTCGTAAGGTTTAGTTATTGATTTGTTCTTGAATTAGTGCTACATCTGCTTCCAATACTTCAACACGTATGGTTGTCTTGTTTTGACGCTTTTCCAGACGTTCTAATCGAAACAATACCTGTTCTATTGAAGAGAGTCTTTCCTCGATGTTGTCAAATCGTGCATTGGTCTGATAAGAAAATTTATCAACCCTTTCAGACAACGTATCAACTCTGTCAGTTAGAGAAACAACTGTGTTAGCTACCGTATCGACAGTGCTGGTTAACGTATGGACTGTGTTAGCTATCGTATCAACTGTGTCAGACAGCTTCGATACTTTTACATTCGTGGCACCAACAATCCCAATCAAATCCGTCAACATGTTTTGCATTTGATTCAGTTTTTCATCTGACACACGCAGAGCCCCCTTTACCACAGGCAATTCATTACATTCAGTATATCATTTCATAGAGGTGCATGTCATTTGCCTGCCATTGGATTATTGTCCCAGAACCCAAAAAGACACCTTCGCTCCATAGAACGAAAGTGCCTCTTTTCTTGATTATGAATTTAATGCATCAGCATAATGTGTTTCGACGATATCGTGGCAACGCTCACACAGTTGCGGGTGTTCTGGATGGTTTCCAACATCCTGTTTTACCACACGGCAACGTTCGCATTTGACCCCTTCTGCTGGCAGGACAGTTACAGCGATACTTTCGAACTTCATCGCTTTTTCATCAGCAGGTGTACCCGGCTGTTTCACCTCTACTGCTGCAACGATAAACAGGTCTGCCAAGTCTTCCATCGCCGTAAGAGCAGCGTAGCTTTGCTCGTTCGGGAAGAGAACAAGTGCTGCATCCACAGAGTTACCAAACACCTTGTTGCGGCGAGCTTCTTCCATTGCTTTCAACACTTCATCACGTACAGCAAGGAAGCCATCCCACTTGCTTTCGAGCTCGTTGCCTACGTTCAAGTATTGTTCATTAGCATCTGGCATATCAGTAAGCTGTACGCTTAGCTCAGATACGCCTGGAATGAAGCGCCATACCTCATCAGCCGTATGAGAAAGAATTGGCGACAGCAAACGCACAAGATCGAGCAAGGTGTCATACATAACCGTTTGTGCTGCACGGCGTTTCAAGCTGTTTGGCGCCTCTACATACAGACGATCCTTGCAAATATCAAGGTAGAAGGCGGACAAATCGATCGTGCAGAAGTTATGGATGGTATGGAATACCGTATGGAACTGATAGTCGTCATACGCCTTGCGCACTCGGCTAACTACCTGTGCTTCCTTGGCAAGAACATAGCGATCCAGTTCGCTCAATTGTTCATATGCTACACGGTCTTTTGCTGGATCGAAACCATCCAGGTTACCGAGCAAGAAACGGAATGTATTGCGGATTTTGCGATATACTTCTGCAATTTGCGTAAGAATGGCATCGGAAATCCGTACGTCGGACTGATAGTCTACAGAAGCTACCCACAGACGGAGGATATCGGCACCCAGTTTATCGGTAACCTCTTGTGGAACAACGACGTTACCCAAGGATTTAGACATTTTGCGGCCTTCCCCGTCAAGCGCAAATCCGTGACTGAGCACGCCTTTGTACGGTGCAGTACCGTTAACCGCAACTCCTGTAGAGAGTGATGAGTTGAACCAGCCACGATATTGGTCTGATCCTTCCAAATACAAATCAGCAGGCCATGGAAGTCCACGCTCACGCAGCACGGCCTCATGACTGGAACCGGAGTCAAACCATACGTCCATGATGTCTGTTTCTTTGCGGAATTCTTTGGTACCACAAGATGGGCACGTGAGTCCTGCAGGAATGAGCTCATTTGCTTCACGAGCAAACCAGACTTTGGAGCCTTCTTTTCTGAACAGATCCGCTACATGGTCAATTGTTTGGTCGTTGATGATCGGTTCGTTGCACGATTTGCAGTAGAAGATCGGGATTGGCACACCCCATACACGTTGTCGGGAGATACACCAGTCACCACGGTCAGCTACCATGTTAGCCAAACGGGTTTCTCCCCATGCAGGAATCCATTTCACTTCTTTAATGGCATCCAGAAGCTGCTGGCGGAATCCATCGATGGAAGCAAACCATTGCTCTGTCGCACGGTAAATGACCGGTTTTTTGGTACGCCAGTCATGCGGGTAGGAGTGAGTGATGAAGCCGAGTTTTAACAATGCTCCAACCTCTTGCAGTTTTTCCGTCACTACCTTGTTGGCATCTTCATAGAACAAGCCTTCAAAACCAGGCGCTTCGCTCGTCATTTTACCTTCGTGGTCTACTGGGCAGAGCACGCCAATTCCATATTTCATCCCGACGTTAAAGTCATCTTCCCCGTGTCCAGGTGCGGTGTGAACACAACCAGTACCTGCATCGAGAGTTACATGCTCACCCATCAGGATTGGCGATTCACGGTCGTAGATTGGATGCTTCGCTACAACGCCTTCCAAATCGGAGCCCTTGAATGTAGCAACAACCTCAACCTGTTCCCAACCGATCTCTTTGGATGCTGCTTCAACGAGCCCAGAAGCGAGGACGAATTTGCGATCGTTTGCTTTCACTACGCTGTATTCAAGTTCAGGATGGAGACAGATCGCCAAATTCGCAGGAATGGTCCATGGAGTAGTCGTCCAGATGACAACACCCGTATCGGTATCCAGCTTGCCTTTGCCGTCTTTCACTGGGAAAGCAACATAAATGGAAGCAGAACGTTTATCCTTGTACTCGATCTCAGCATCCGCCAATGCAGTCTCAGAAGACGGAGACCAGTACACAGAGCGCAATCCTTTGTAGATGTAGCCCTTTTTCGCCATCTCGCCGAATACCTTGATCTGACGAGCTTCATATTCTGGAAGCAGTGTTACGTAAGGATTCTCCCAATCTCCACGCACACCCAGACGCTTGAATTGCGCACGCTGCTTGTCGATGTACGACCATGCATACTCTTCACAACGTGCTCGGAAATCGTTTACTTCGATACTGCGGCGATCCAATCCCTGTGCATTGATAATCGCTTGCTCAATCGGCAACCCATGCGTATCCCAACCTGGAATGTACGGGGCATCGAATCCAGCCATTGATTTATAACGAACGATCATATCTTTCAGGATTTTGTTCAAAGCATGGCCGATGTGGATATCTCCATTTGCATATGGAGGTCCGTCATGTAAAACAAAAGTAGGACGTCCCTTGGTGCGTTCCTGAACTTTTGCATAGATATCATGCTCTTCCCACCATGCTTGCACCTCCGGCTCCCGGGTCGGCAAGTTTCCACGCATAGGAAATTCTGTTTTTGGTAAATTCAATGATTTGCTGTAATCGACGCTCATCTTGTTCACTCCGCCTTTCATAAAATAAAAAAAGTCTTCAACGTCCCCGAAAAAGGGACGAGAAAGACTTCCCGTGGTACCACCCAATTGAACGATTTTCACGCCTAAAAATCGCCCACTCTTTCATTCGTAACGTGAATGACACGCTCACTTACTGCTAACACAAAACGGTATATGACCGTAAAAAAGTGCGGTTTCCTGTGTCAGGTTCGGTTTATTGAACTCCCGGGTGATTTTCCGTGCAGTGTGCTGACCGGTTCCCACCTTCTCCCGGCTCTCTTGACAGACTGGCTAGCACGTACTCTTCCCGTTCATCGTCTTTTTTTGTATAAGGTAGTTCAAAAAGTCCGGTAAACATAGCGTTCGAATTTCTGCGTTGCGTCGCCCCTCCGCTGCTCACGTAGACTCACCTACGCTCCGCTGCTCGGTTCTTCCGCGCCTTGAACTTCGAGGCTCTGTTTGTGCCCTCTCATCGGGGCATTGAAACATCCTCTCTTTTTGAACAGTTTTGTATAAAAATATTGGATGTTATTATAACTCCATTCTTTACCTATCGTCAACCGTTTATTCGCTCAAATCAGCATGGGATGATACTTTTTCCAAATCTTCCCAGTCACCATTTTCAAGCATTTCCAGTTGCGCTTCAAGCAAGGTGCGGAAACGCATGCGATAAACAGAAGCACGTTTCTTCAGCTCTTCAATCTCAATCGCTACTTTGCGAGATTTGGCTAGTGCTTCGTTCACAATTCGATCCGCATTTTTTTCTGCCTCTTTAATGATCAGTTGTGCTTCTTTACGAGCATTGGATTTGACTTCCTCTGCTGTTTCCTGAGCCACGAGAATGGACTTGCTCAAATTCTCTTCCAAACTCTTGTAATGATCTACCCGTTCATTTTGAAGCGTAAGACGTTCTTCGAGTTCCTTTTTCTCTTTGATTAACAGCTCGAAGTCTTTGATAATTTGGTCAAGAAATTCATTTACCTCATCTACGTTATATCCGCGAAAGCCTGTACTGAATTCCTTATTATGTATGTCCAATGGCGTTAACGGCACGAGAACACCCCACTTTTAGCAAAGAGTCATTTTTCCTTGTATTTCGACAGTATCTTCTGATTTCCTGCAAAAAAGAATGAAAAACTTGGATTACGTCACCAAACCGACAGTTACACGCAATCTTCCACTTCTTGTGGGCCCGCTAGTCTCTAAAATTTTGCAGCGCCCCTGACCTCCAACAGAGATGACATCGCCCGTCTGTACCATATGAGACGGGTCATCTACTACTTTCCAATTCACTTTGGTTTTCCCCGCTCGAATCGGAATCAATGCTTTATTCCTCGACAAATGATAGATTTCGCCGATCACTGCATCCAGCCGAAGCGATGGAACGGTGATTTGCTTTTCGACCAGGTTCTGCTCGGAAAAACGGATCTTGCTCCACTCTACTTCTTCCAGATAAACAGGAATTCGGTGAATTTGGGTAATCTGCAACCGGGCAAAATCAAAAATCTCCCTTGCCAGGATCAGTTGGCACCCCTGTTCGTCGAGAATAATATCGCCAAACTTCTCCCGTTTCACGCCAATCCCCAGCACTGCGCCAAGGATATCGCGATGTTCCAGCTTGATAAAACGCTGATCTCCTTTGATCTCGACCAACACAAGCTGGTAATCTTCCTGAACCGGCTCGATATACGGCGGATGAATCAACACCCTTTTTCGTTCTGCCCCGATATATCCACCGTCAGCATGGATTAACACATCATCTACTTGTGAAGACAAACTCTGCATGATCGATAATTGCCTGGGGTCCATAAAATCAGTCAGGCGCGAGGACATCTTTCGCTCCACCAGCGAAAGCATCTCAAGCGCCCGTTCCACAAAAGGAAGCTCTTCTTTACGAAAATGATCAAATAGGCTCATACCAATCGCCCTATAAAAGCATATCGATTAATGATCGAAGCCCAAGTTCTGCAAAAAACAAGGCAAACAAAGCGACGATTGGGGAAATATCAATGATTCCTAACGACGGGACAAACCGTCTGAATGGAGCCAGATAAGGTTCGACCAACCGCTCCAGCAATGCACCTATTGAAGTTTCACGCATTTGCGGAACCCAAGACATCAAAATGTAAGCGATAATCATATATCGATAAATCGTAAACGCATATTGAATAATTGTATCTATGTAATAGCCCATGCATTCACCTCATGTCTTGTTGGCAGTCAACTACTCTTCTACAACACTCGAAATCGTACCCTGAATGTCAACGTGATCCGGTGTGCAAACAAAGATATGATCACCAACTTTTTGAATATCTCCATTTAAAGCATAAACGGTACCGCTTAAGAAATCGACAATGCGTTTCGCCTGTTCTTTGTCTACACGTTGCAAGTTGATTACAACTGGACGGCGCTGGCGTAAATTGTCGGCAATATCCTGGGCATCGCTATAATGACGAGGCTCAAACAACATCAAACGAATCCCCGATTGTTCCCGAGCAGCATGCAGACTTACCACATTATTCACTTTGGCTGATTGCTTTTTCGGTTGGAAATCATCTTCCTCATGTTGTTCTTCAATCGTTTCCTCGTAATACTCATCGTTATCGTCCAGTCCGAAAAAGCCCATGATCTTATTCATAACTCCCATTTCAACAAACCCCCTTACACCAGACATTTCTCTCATTCCCGGTACCTATTCCGGGCGAACAAGGACGGAACCAAGCCGTACAAACGTAGCTCCTTCTTCTATCGCAACTTCAAAGTCACCAGACATCCCCATAGAAAGCTCTTCGACTGTTACATTTGGCAGTTGAAGCGCTTGCAGACGTTCTTGCCACTCCTTTAACCCGCGAAAAACGGGTCGAGCCTCTTCCGGATTATCGACAGCAGGAGCCATTGTCATTAATCCTGTGATCCTTATATGTTTCATATTACTGGTTTCTTGTACAAAAGCCAAGACATCATTGGGATTAAGTCCAAATTTTGTATCTTCTCCTGAGATGTTGATCTGTAAAAAGCAGTTCACTTGAATCCCCAGTGCTTCTGCCCTTTTATTGATTTCCTGTGCAAGCGAAAGTCTGTCAAGAGAATGGATGTAGGCAAAACGTCCTACCACATCTTTTACCTTATTTGTCTGAAGATGTCCGATAAAATGCCAAACACCTTCTCCGCCGAACACCTCGTATTTGGGAAGGGCATCCTGTACCTTATTCTCACCAATGTGAGTAACGCCCGCTCGCAATATTTCACCGATGGCATCCGTATCTACATACTTGGTGACTGCTACAATTTTAACTTCTTCTGAATTGCGTCCAGCACGCTTACAGGCCGCTTCAATTTTTTGTTGAATTTCCACTAAACGATGTTGAACTACTTGGGTAGTTACCAACCGACTCAAACTACTCCCTCCCCTGACGTTTCCATCCGATAAATGAAGCCATACGTCCAGTATTTCCTGCTTCCTTGCGATGAGAAAAAAACAGGTCTGTACGGCAATTGGTACACCATGACGTTCGAACGATATGTTGCGGCAATATTCCCGCATTCTCCATAATCCTTTGATTACTAGCGGGTAAATCCAGCATATATCGATCGGAATTTTTTGAAGGTACGACACATTCTTCCCATGAAGGAACATTCTCTCGTACCTGTTTCATTACGTGCTCGTCGACCTCATAACAGCAACCCTGAATCGACGGGCCGATGGCAGTTAATATGTCTTCTGCCTTGCTACCAAACTTCGACTCGAATGTATGGATCATTTCCTTGGCAATATTACCTACTGTTCCCTTCCAGCCAGCATGTGCCAAACCGATTACACGATGAATGGGGTCGATAAAAAACAATGGCACACAATCGGCATAAAAGGAGGTCAGTAAAATGTCAGATTGATTGGTAAAAATCCCATCCGTACAAGGTATGGAATCTTCCTGCTTCTCTCTGCCAGCACCACAGTTTTCTCTCGTAATCTGATAAACCTGCTTACCATGCACCTGATCTGCCGACGTCCACACGTCAAACTCAAATCCCAGTCGATTGCTAAGCTGGCGTCTATTTTTAACGACAACATCTGGATCATCACCAACATGCAGCCCCATATTATTCGATGAAAATGGACTACTGCCAAACCCACTTGTCCGAAGAGTGAAACCGACGACAAGATCGGGGTAACGCTCTTCCCATTCACGCAGGTGCAGTGCATCAGTAGTCTCTGAACGAACAAAAGCCTCCACGTTTACCCCTTCTTCCTTCTTATCCCTTGTGTTGCCCAAAATTCACCATTTCCTTACCATCTTAACGGCTTCCCGGTTGAATCGCAACCAAAAGCAAAAAAGAGACACGGCATTAACGTGTCTCCATCCATCATTCATTCTCGTATGGTGGTTTACTTTCTATGCGGATCGGCTCATCCACTCGAACAAGAACCACATCCTTCCCAATTTTCACGATATTGCGCCAGGGGATGACATAATCATTCCCGGCACTCAAAAATCCAAAGAACTTGCCTGGCCCAGGTATGACGATCGCTTCGATCTTACCATGACGAAGGTCAATCTCCAAATCCGTTATTTGACCCAACCGTTTCCCATCCAAAATATTAACAACTTCCTTTGTCTGAAAGTCGGAAATTTTTACCACTATCTTTCACCTACTTTCGCCATTATTTTATTTATATGTGCAAGCTGAGCGAATTTTGAAATGTATTTGCTTATTTAAATTTTTTTTTATAAAATTCAATTATTCAATTTTTTACCATTTGTGATTGATTGGGAATTTTTTGAGGAGGGTTATTCGTGTTTGTGCATGATGTTGACTTGGCACGCTTGGAATTACGAGATACCATACGCAAACACATGGCTCGTAATGGGTTAAACCAATCTGAAACTGCTCAGCGAATCTCGGTTGGGCGTACGGGATTTACCAAAGCCATAAATGGAAACCATTTGTTTACCGTTGAAACCCTAGATAAGCTGATGGAAGTATTGGGCTTGGAAGAAGGGTCGTTATACCCATTATTTTATGGGGAATGTGTTGAACAACGGACAAAGACCTCAAGTACCATTTTCATTATGGACAAGTTCGAAAAATACTTACGTCGATGTCTGGAAACAGGACAAATATCACTAGCCCTCGAGCTGCTAAATATGTTGCTGGAATACGATCCAAAAAAGCTGGATTTTGTGTTTCAAGTAGCGGAATCAATTTTCCAACAGGCAGAAAAAAAATACGGATCACTTCCTACTTATAAAGAAAGTGAGTATCAACAGGCACTTGCCTTGTTTGATTTTTATTCACAAAATGAAACGGATTTCCATTCGGACAAGCTTGCGATCAGTTATTTTCGGATTTATTATATGCAACGCTTTAATCTCTCTGTCTCGTTTGAAAAGTTAAGCATACTGTTGACTGTCATCGATCGCTTGCCCATTCGAGAAAAAATCAAAGCTTATGATCGAGTAATGACCTACTACTATATCTCCAGCGACTGGGTTAAAACAGCCCATTACGCTGTGGAGCTGGAAAAGTTGGCCAAAGGGGTTGACGAAGATACATACGGTTACTGCCTGATGATAAAAAGCTTCGCCAAGAAAGAACTGGGGCATTATGAGGAAGCAATGCAGTTAACCGCTATGTATTCTTCTATCCCCGGTTTTGAGAATCTGGCATATGGGAACGGATTAATGATCCGTATTGAAAAGGGTGATCTGGAGCATGTGGATGCTTACCTCGACTGGCTGGATACGATGACTCATATCGAATCCGGGTTGTCCATTGTGCTCAGAAAACTATTACATAACTCAAATTTTTCAAAAGCAAAATTGGTAGTTGAAAGATTTTATGGTAAAATCAGGTTAGAATATGGCGTTATTCTCTATGATAAATTTGGTATGAGACTTCAATATTCATTTGCCTTGCTTCATATCGGATTACAAGAGTATACAAAAGGCATTGAGTATCTGCTGCTCGCTGCAAAAAAGGCTTTGCATCTCAATCTGTTTCAAGAGATAGGAACCATGCTTTACACCTACGAGCAGGTAAGGCAGTTTGCGACTCCTGAACAACAGAATACCTATCTTGAGATATTAATTAACTGGAAAGAAGGGAAGTAAATGAAGAAGTTTCTGTTAGTCGCATTAATTCTGACGGTACTCTCAATCCCAACTCTTGCATCGGCTGACAACGGTGGTAGGCCAATCGCTCCAGGAAATGGAACAGGCTATACTATATTAGATAACGGTGGTAGGCCATAACTCCTATGTAATCGAATGTGAATTTTTTGTGACACGGGCTTCAATCTCTCAGCCAAACTCCCCAGTTTAGCTAGGATTGAAGCCTTTTCATGCTTCTTTTGACCTATGTGCACAAAAAGTGATGAAATAATCTCTTTTTAAAAAACTGCTCACCATATATTACCATCTATTTAAAATAGTAAAGCTTTGATGAAATGAGTGAAGAACATTGGCTAATGCAAAAGCAAGCACCCCCTTATTTGAAACAATAAATCTGGTAGAACAAATCGAGCAAATACGCAATCAGCTAGTGCGTCTTGCGGGAGAAAAGGGAAGTCTGACCCATCCTAGTGTCGTACTGTTGAGTCAAGAGCTTGATTACTATATTTTGCAAAGCCAATTGGAAAAACAAAAGAAAATGGGGCGATCCCCTTATCGGACCCCCCACTCATAATTTACGTTTGGACATGCTTTTGCATATGCGCAATGGCTGCTTTCTCGAGCCTGGAAACCTGTGCTTGCGATATGCCAATCTCTTCAGCTACCTCCATTTGTGTTTTCCCTTCGTAAAACCTCATCGACAGAATCATTTTTTCACGATCACCGAGTCTTTGCATTCCCTCGCGAAGTGCTATTTCCTCTACCCATAGGGCATCTTTGTTCTTCTCATCGCTTATTTGATCCATTACATAAATCGGATCTCCACCGTCCTGGTAGATTGGCTCGAACAAGGACACAGGGTCTTGAATGGCATCAAGGGCAAAAACAACATCTTCCTTTGGTACATTCAACTCTGATGAAATTTCCACGATGGTCGGTTCTCTCGAATGCTTGTTTGTGAGGTTATCCCGAACCTGCAATGCTTTGTAAGCAATATCCCGCAGTGACCGAGATACACGGATCGGATTGTTGTCCCGCAGATAACGTCGGATTTCACCAATGATCATCGGCACCGCATACGTTGAGAACTTTACGTTTTGACTGAGGTCGAAATTATCGATTGCCTTCATCAAACCGATACAACCAACCTGGAACAAATCATCTACGTATTCTCCACGATTATTAAATCGCTGGATCACGCTCAACACTAGTCTGAGGTTACCGTTCACCAGTTTCTCTCTGGCTGAGTGCTCGCCACTTTGTAATCGTTCGAATAGGTCCCTCATTTCCTTGTTAGTCAACACGGGAAGCTTGGAGGTATCTACTCCACAGATTTCAACTTTGTTGCGTGTCACGCTTGTTCCCTCCTCGGAGCGAAGAAAGTTCCTATCCCGGTGTCGTAAGGACAACCACTTTCTGGAACGGTTAGGAACAGTATCCCCTTGGAAATGGAAATTATGCGTCACACCATTTTGTTAAATTCTTTCCGCAATCGTTTAATAATTCGCTTTTCCAGACGAGAAATATAGGATTGGGAGATTCCCAATAAATCAGCTACATCCTTTTGTGTCTTCTCTTCTTCCCCTGCCAAACCGAAGCGCAGTTCCATAATTGTGCGCTCTCGATCAGACAGTTTATCCAGTGCTTTTTTTAGCAGCTTGCGATCAACCTGATCCTCAATGTTCTTGTAAATCGTATCATTTTCTGTCCCCAATACATCGGAGAGAAGAAGCTCATTACCATCCCAATCGATATTAAGCGGTTCATCAAACGACACTTCCGATCGGATTTTATTGTTACGGCGCAAGTACATGAGTATCTCGTTTTCAATACAGCGTGAAGCGTACGTAGCAAGTTTAATATTTTTATCCGGGTCAAACGTGTTAACTGCTTTGATCAAACCGATTGTGCCAATACTGACCAAATCTTCAATGTTAATCCCCGTGTTTTCGAATTTACGCGCAATGTAAACCACCAGGCGTAAATTGCGTTCAATCAACATGCTGCGGACGGCTCCATCACCAGAAGGAAGGCGTGCAAGCAAAATTTCTTCTTCTTCGCGTGTAAGTGGCGGCGGTAGTGCTTCGCTTCCACCAATGTAGTAGATTTCTTCTGCTCGAGCTCCGATTAACAACAGCAGGCGATACCACAGCAATTGTACATGTAGACGGATTTTTACGAACATGCTAACCCTCCTGTTCTCTTGTAATGGTTTGTTCAACTTGCTGAATCAACGCAGGATGAACAATTGCTTGATATTGTTTTGTGCTTGACAGCGGAAGGGAATTAAGACCAACCAGCACCCGATTTGTCTCAAATCGCTTCCCCTTCTCCTGAACCATGACCTGCTCTGGCTTGAAGGCAACCATGAAATCCATACCTCTGGAAACACTTCGGTAAGGTACCAGACGCAATAAGGTGTGCCATTCATCAGGGAGCGATTGCAGCAGATCATCCAAGCCATCCAGATTACTAGCATCATTCGCTATATGAGCTAGTAACGCAGGAGGCAAGAGGTGGGCTAACAATTGACTCTCCACCACCATGACGGGGATTCTAGTGACAGGTTCGTGCAACTGATTTCCCGTATCAACCAGACCACGACAGATGACACTTTCACCTTTCAGTTTGATCACAACATCAACCAAAAAGGCTTCTACTCTTCGTGGTTCCTGGATTGCTTCGTAACTTTTTTTGCTTAAAAAGCAAATCACAATGAACCCGGCAATAACGACCAAAAAGGTAGGCTTGGTACCAACGCCAAATCCATCATTATGAGTGACCAAGATTCCATTTACAATCTCACTTTGGGAGGAAAGCAGGTACTCTAGCCCGAATACTCCCCCACCAAATACAAAGGCGATGAAATAAAAAATACATAAATGTTGAATGAATGTGAATAAACGGGATACTCCGAAAGCGATGAGCAACATCAGTATGGAAAAAACCAATTTCACTCCCCATTGATAGAGTCCCGCAAAAGAAGGGAAAAAGAAGAAAACAATGTAGGTAGACCCAAAAAAAGAGGCAAGTAGCAATCTCCACCAAACGATACGCTCCTTGCGAAAATACGCAGTGAACCACAACAATAAGGTATCAATCGCAAAATTCAGGAGTAGAATGATATCGAGATACACTACCATACTGAATTCACCCCCGTCTGGCAAAAACAGTATATCTCAATGTTTATTCCAAAGTCTGTCAGTTCTTGACAGCTTTTTTTACTTTTTTTGTAGAAATAATTTTATGCAAAAAGAGCCTTCTTGCGCCAATAATCTGGTAGCATAAGATGGCTCTTTCTATTCCTTTTATCCTAGTATTAATCTCCCGTTTACTTTCTCTCAGTGCCATCTTTTTCGTTCGGTATACATCTCGATAAACCATCTGTGTAATACTGCCATGCTCATCTCTCAGAAATTCAATCGGCGTTTTCTTCCCGTATAATTTGAATCGTTTGCGGGTGTTCCCCCTCTACTACATAGGTTCCTGTGTACAGCTCAAGCTCCTGAGTATTCAGCGTACGCAGTTCAATCTGCTCAATCGGGGCGATCGACTCTCCTAACACAAGGGAAGCGAGATCTGTAGAAATCTGCTCAACTGGTGTAATAGCAAGATTACTTAAAACAATCACAACGAGATCCTCGTCGATATAGCGGACAAAGTTGTTTACAAATCCACGACAATCTCCCAGGTGGCCAATGCGCTTTCTCATTTTGCCTGCAATGCTCACTTCTATGATATGCCAGCCGTACCCCCGTAAATCGGCATATAAGGAGTAAACATACGCTCCAGCCCTTCTTTGCTCACCAACTTGTCTGTATATAAGGCTCGATACCATTTATACAAATCCTCCACCACTTTGATGTACTCACCGAACGGTTGACCGGATAGCTGCTCAATGATATACGACAACAGGATATATCCGGAATTGGTGTAGCTCCATCGCGCTCATCAGGAGAAAAATCCAGCGGTTTATCCTTGAATAAAGCGATCGTCTATTTAATAATATAAAAGCCCTGTATCCCGTGGATACAAGGCTTTTCACATGATATTTTCACTCAGAACTACTTTTTATTTCTGCGACGGTTACGCAAGAATGCAGGAATATCCAGATTGTCCAAGCTGCTCATGGACAGGATTTTTTCCTCTTCTTCTTCACGTTGGCGAGTAGAGCCTGCTTGTGAAGTTGGTTGCGATGGGCGAGTAGTTGCTGCCTGTGGTTGAGGACGACGTGCAGCACTTGCCTGTTGGTTCTGTTCGAATCCGGTAGCAATAACAGTTACGATGATCTCATTTTTCAGTTCTTCGTTAATTACCGCACCGAAGATCATATTCACATCAATATCAGCAGCGGAAGAAACAATGTCTGCCGCTTCATTTACTTCATAAAGGCTCAGGTTGCTTCCACCTGTGATATTCATCAGGACACCACGAGCACCATCAATGGAAGTCTCCAGCAATGGTGAGGAGATTGCACGTCGAGCTGCTTCAGCAGCACGGTTTTCACCGCTGCCGATACCAATACCCATTAACGCAGATCCACGTTCAGTCATAATTGTTTTGACGTCCGCAAAGTCCAAGTTGATCAAACCAGGTACAGCGATCAAATCAGAGATCCCTTGCACACCTTGTCCGAGTACGTTATCCGCTGTGCGGAATGCTTCGAGCATCGGCGTGTTTTTATCAACGATTTCCAACAAACGGTCATTCGGAATCACAATCAATGTATCAACCTTTTCTTTCAAGGCAGCAATACCTGCATCTGCTTGCAGTGAACGCTTGCGTCCCTCGAAAGAAAATGGACGAGTTACCACACCAACGGTCAAAGCTCCCAATTCTTTTGCAATTTCTGCAATTACAGGAGCTGCACCAGTACCCGTACCGCCACCCATACCGGCTGTTACGAATACCATATCAGAACCACGCAATGCATTTTCAATCAGTTCGCGGCTTTCTTCAGCAGCTTTTTTTCCTACATCAGGATTCGCTCCTGCACCAAGACCGCGCGTTAATTTTTCTCCAATTTGCAATTTAATATCTGCTTGTGATAATTGGAGCGCCTGTGCATCGGTATTGACAGTGATGAATTCAACGCCTTTCACACCACCAGCGATCATGCGGTTAACTGCGTTGCTTCCTCCGCCGCCACAACCAATTACTTTTATTTGAGCCAATTGTTCCAAATCTAGGTCAAATTCCAACATACTGAAAGTTCCTCCTCACTGGATCATACGAAAAGCTTCCCCTTGAAGCCGTGTCTTAGTTGTTACCCTTTGAACCGGAAGCTCTGTGGCTGACAAAAGGTCCGACTGAATTTGAGAAGCGAAAAACAAGAATAAAAAATTAGATAAATTCACTAAACCAATTTTTCACTTTTTCAATTAAACCTGAATCTTTCTGTCTACTTGCCCCGGTCTTTTGCAGTGGTCGGCTGCTAGAAACGTTGCGTTCTGCTTTCCGTTCGGAATGGGAGGCAGCATATTGTATTAATCCTACTCCCCCTGTATATGCAGGGTCACGCACTCCGATGTAATCAGGAATAGCGATTCTCACTGGAGTCTGGAATTCTTCCTTGGCCAACTCGAGCATGCCAGGCATGGAAACTGTTCCACCTGTAAGCACATAACCACCTGTAATATCATCCTGATAACCTAATCGATACACTTCATCTTCAACCAAATTGAAGATCTCAGCAGCTCGAGGTTCAATGATATTCGCAAGATCCACTTGAGTGAACTGTTTCTCTACATCACTGCCGATTCTCGAAACTTTGAACTTGTCTTCCTCAGAAGCTTCGTCTATCAATGCGCATCCGTGCTTGATTTTTACCTTTTCAGCCACATCCGTGTGTGTTCGAAGTCCCAGCGTAATGTCGCTTGTAATGTGGTCTCCGCCTACTCCAATTACAGATGTTGCAGCAAGCTGTCCTTGCTGGAAAACTGCAATTGATGTCGATCCGGCACCAATGTCAACGAGCACGACACCAAGATTTTTATCGTCTTTGGACAAAGCGACACGGCTTGCTGCCAATGGCTGCAAGAAAATGCCCGCAATTCGCAAATTAGCCTTTTCTACACAACGAACGATATTATGTATCACGGTTTTCGAACCGGTTACAATCGTTCCTTCCATTTCCAATCTGACGCCAATCATTCCACGTGGGTCCTTAATGCTTCTCAGACCATCTACAACGAATTCTTTCGGGACAACTTCAATGATTTCACGATCTGGAGGAATGGCAACTACCTTCGCTGCTTGAATGACACGACGAATATCTTCTTCTCTAATCTCACGGTCCTCACTGGAAACAGCTACGACCCCCTGAGTTTCATATAGCTCAATGTGATTACCACTTACTCCAACAAAAAGATCTTCAATGGTAACATCAACCATACGCTCGGCATGATCGACAGCTTCCCGGATGGCATGCACGGTTTGGTCTATATCGACGATAGCTCCTTTTTTGATCCCCTCGGAATGGGCTTGTCCCACCCCTATGATGTTAATCGTTCCGCCATTAATTTCACCGATGATTACACGTACTTTTGACGTTCCGATATCTAAGCTGACTATGAGTTCATTATGGTTACTCACCAAACCAGTGACACCTCCTCTACTACGACATAACTATAGCAAACACATCTGCATAATCTATTCCACACAGGATAATCATTCCCTTTTTTTCTAGCATGAAATTTTAACAAAAACTCAAATTATGTTACTTTAGTCATAGCTTTTACTCCGTTTTACTTAACCAACTTGATAAAATTATCCTACGAATCACCGCCAAGTTGTTAAACAACCTTACACCAAAAGCAACAATCGCAGCCAAATACAAGTCGATTCCTAAGAAACCGCCCAAAAAGGCTAGACCCGCAGCTAGCAGCGTATTAAAGAAAAAGCCTGACATAAAGATACGCACGTTAAACATTTTCTCCAGATAAGAGCGGATTCCCCCAAATATCGTATCCAGACCTGCTAATAAGGCAATCGATAAATAATTGCTGTACTCTAACGGGATACGCAATTCGAGAAAAAAACCAACGGACAGACCAATGATTAGTCCTACGACAGGTAACCACATGCCTACGAATCTCCTTTTGCTTTTACAGGTTTCATAAAGTGAATCGTTCGATTGCCAACAAATGCAGAGATCGTCAGCTTGTCCCGTTTCTCCATGATGACAAGTTTATTCGCAAGCTGGAAGTTTTCTTCCACTCCTGCGAGTTTTAAACCAGTGATCAGATTATCTGGTTCGCCCAGCGCTTTGAGCTCATATGGTGGTCGAACCGGTCTCGTGTCAACTTGAATCTCTTCACCTACATTTCGAATCGAACTGGTGGATATCAGGCGTTGCCCATTAATCGAGACGGCTTTGGCGCCATTGGCAAACAGCTCATTAATCAACCAGCGTAAATCCTCATCAACAACCAGATTAGGCTGGTAAGAACCCTCATGGACAGCACCAATTGGCTGAGTCACACCGACTGGGATGGGAGCATCGATGATTCGGATGACGACACCCGTTCCCTCTGCCTGTACCAGGCCAGCCAGCTTTTTGGCTCTCTCCAGTTCGTCCTTCATCACTTCTACCGATTCACCAGCATTGAGAGAGGTCTCATATTCGTATAACAGTTTTTCATTTTTGGACATGTCAGCTAACAGGCTTTTGTGCTTTTCCAGTTCTTTTTGCAAAGTGGCACGCAGTTCAGTAATACTTCTGGTTTCACTAACTTTAGGGTCCTGTTTGCTTTGCAACTGGGTTGCTAACATAACACCTATAATAGCACTTATACCAGTGAGAATAAACGTTATTTTGCGGGTTTGTGTCAACATGTATCCATCCCTGCCTCTGCTATGAAGAGCGATTGTCAGACTTTGTATCGCCGACAAAAGCTGGTAATTCGACCAGATCTTTCTTTACTACCTCGATTTGTACGTACCCTTCCAATAGGTTAATGACTCCCCCAGGAAGCTTGAGAGCATTCTCTAGCGTAACCGGGTCGCCAATCGCAGTAATGACGAACGGGGCCGCAGATTTCACTCCATTAACGATAACGGTAGGACCAACACAGCGAATGGCAGAGTTACTGACGAGGCGCTGATTGTTTATGCTGATCCCTTCTGCTCCTGCCGCATACAGCTCATTGACCACTCGTCTGATGTCCTGTTCATGCACAATGTACTTGGTAATTTCATTCGAGTTGGCAGCATTGGGGTTATCTTGCAGGGTAACCATCAGACCTGGTCCCTCTACCTGAATTGCCCCTGACAGCATACGGGAATTCTCCAACTCATGCAGGATCGATGCTGCGGCCGTTTGGCGCATGGCCATCGCTTCCTCGACTTTACCGACATCCTTTTGAATTTTCAGGAGTTGTGCTTCCAGCTTGCGATTCTGTTCTTTCTCAGCCAGAATTCGCTCATTTAGCTGCGTCTCCTGCTGCCATTTCTGATCCTTTTCTCTTTCCATAGTACGCAGTTTGGTTGACTCGATCGAGATTGCCATCAGAAAGCCAGTCGTGACAGTGACGAACGCTAAAAAAATGTGAAATTTACGTACCTTCATTAGTCGTAGACTCCTTCTTCTCGTCATCTGTTTTTGGAGGCTCTGGCGGTTGGGTGCTTCCGTACTTGCTATACCAGGTGCTCTCCAGCATATAGATTGTTCCCTTTTCACCCTTCGGAATTTCCTTCACGACAGCAGGGTACCAAACAATTTTCTTTGCCAAGAGATGAATCACACTTTGCACCTGATTCCCATCTTTCATGAAGAGAGTGATTCTACTTTTGTCATACTGTGTGGGCGTCAATGAGATATCAGAAATCTCGGTTAAGAGTGCTGTTGGCAACTGGGCAAGCTGCTTTCCTAGTGGTTCGAGCAGTTCCTTTGTACCCCAGTTTCGGATGATAGGCCTGTCCACTACGTTGTTTTGGTAGTTCTTTTCCAGTAGTTGCATGCCATTTTCCAGTAGAGGGTATCTTTTGCCCGATGCATCAAAAACAAGGGCAATTCGTCGGTATTCTTTTATGTGAAGCTGAATGATTCCCGGAAATTCCCGTGTAATAGTTATCTCGTTAATCCCTTTTAAAACAGAGGCATTTTTCTGGACGACGCCTTCAAATACTGCAAAAAACTGCATCCCTTTGGTAACACCTGACGCTGCAATAATTTCATCTGGATTGTAAATGGAATTGCCAGTCACTCTGATTTCACTAACTTTGCTATATGGTGAACGGATAAACAACACCGTCAATATTGTCAAAAAGAAGAAAACCAAGAGGAAAAGAAGTTTGCGGCTCCCTTTCTTTTTCGGTTGAGGTGGGATTTGTTTTACTTGTGGGATGCGTTCGTCATAAACCGCCATTTCCGCCCTCCGAATGGATATTGATAACAGAAAAACCAAAGCATGTATCAAACGAATGAAAGCGGCATAAAATGCTTATGCCGCTTCGCTTGTAATAAAAGATCCTACACTATGTGGTTACACGCTTAACGGTTGCGCCAAGCTGTTGAAGTTGCCATTCCAGACGTTCGTAGCCTCGGTCAATATGATAAATCTTTTCGACCGTGGTCGTACCTTCCGCAGCGAGACCTGCCAATACGAGAGCAGCTCCTGCCCGTAAATCAGTTGCTTCAACAACGGCTCCATTTAATTTGCTCACGCCTCGAATAAAGGCTGTACCCAGATCAACGTAGATGGATGCTCCCAGTCGTGTTAATTCATTGACGTGTTTGAATCTTCCCTCAAAAATTGTCTCCTTGATCACACTCGTGCCTCTCGCCAATACAAGGAAAGTCATCATCTGCGCTTGCAGATCAGTAGGAAATCCAGGATAGGGGGAGGTGATGATCCGATCAATTGCTTTTGGGCGCGACGTACTTTTGACTTCCATTATATCATGGTGGGTTTTGATTTCAACACCACATGTACGTGCCATTTCGATAAGTGCAGTAAGATGACCAGGAATGGTGTTCGTCAATTCCACTTGACCTTGAGCTGCACCCACAGCCAACAGATGAGTGCCTGCTACAATCCGGTCAGGGATAATGCGATAGCTTACTCCACGTAGTTTTGATACGCCATCAATTTCAATTGTATCCGTCCCTGCGCCCCGAATCCTTGCTCCCATGGCGTTGAGAAAGTTTTGGATGTCAACAATTTCCGGTTCTCTTGCGGGGTTGTGGATGCGGGTCGTTCCTTTGGCTAGCACTGCCGCCATCATGATATTCTCCGTTGCACCTACGCTCGGGAACGACAGGAAGATATTCGTACCTTTCAGTTGCTTTGCTTTAAATGTGATATACCCTTCTGAATCTTCGCTCTTGGCACCGAGTGCAGCGAGTCCAGACAAATGTAGATCAATTCTCCGCTCCCCGATATCACAGCCGCCTGGTCTTGAAATGGTAACCTCTCCAAGCCTAGCCAGGAGCGGTCCCATCAAAAAGATAGACGAACGCATCTGCCCCATCAATTCATCAGGAACATGTGAGATCGATAATGATGTCGTATCTAAACTAACACATCCATCGGTATGCCGCACCTTTGCTCCCAAAGCTGACAAAATTCTCAGCATTACTTCTATATCTTTCAAATGTGGCACATCGTAGATATGAAATTGCCCTTCAGCCAATATTGCGGCGGCGAGAATTGGGAGGGCAGCATTCTTTGCTCCTTGTATCCGTAGTGTACCAGACAGAGGTTTTCCACCTTCGATAGTAAAAGCCTCCAAACTTTCACCTCCGAGTTACCCCTCGCCCACCACCAAAACTTCTGGATGCATTTCTACTCCAAATTTTTCTTTGACCGTGGATTGGATATGCTCCATTAAGGTGAGGACGTCGGCAGCCGTGGCGCCTCCCCGATTGACGATAAAATTGGCGTGAATTTCCGAGACCTGTGCTCCACCGATTGAAAACCCTTTGAGACCAGAAGCCTCGATGAGTCGACCTGCATGATCTCCTGGCGGGTTGCGGAATACACTACCGGCACAGGGCTGCTGCAAGGGCTGTGATTGTCTGCGGCGATCCTTAAACTTGGCAAGGGCTGCCGCTATCTCTTTTCGGTCTCCAGTTTTCAATTGAAGGAGGGCTTCCAGCACAATCCCTTTTCTCGATTGCAAAAGAGAGGTACGGTAGCTGAATTGCATCTCTTCGTTGGTTAACACCCTTACTTCACCATCTTCAAAGAGGACTTCGGCTTCTTTAAGAATACGTGAAAGATCAGAACCATGAGCACCTGCATTCATGTAGACAGCTCCACCGATTGAGCCTGGTATACCTCCCGCAAACTCTAAACCCGTCAAGCCCATTTTGCCTGCCTCCACCGCAAGGCGAATCGTCGAATACCCGGCACCAACACGCACCTCTTCACCCCGAAATTCACAGTGACTTAAGCCCTCAGCCACTTTGAACACGGCCCCTCTAATCCCTCCATCCCTCACTAGAAGGTTAGAGCCGCGTCCAATTACTCTCCATGGAATGTTACTGCGATGGATCGTTTGAACAGCCAAAATGAGTGACTCTTTATCCTTTGGCTGAATCAGGAGATCACACGGACCTCCGATACGCCAAGTGGTATGGTTGGCGAGAGGTTCATCAACCCAAACCTTTCCAACACCAGCTTTTATTAACTCATCAGCGATGTATTTCATAGTGAACCTCCTGACACAAATGCTAGGTGGGAACTAATTCTATCACGTGTTTGCTTCATCATATGCTGCTCTATAGTTGGGCGTGACAGACGCCTACTTGCGTTTCATCAGTTCTTCCACCTCATGATAAATTGAGGATGCTGCGTCTTTTTTCCCCATTTTGAGGGATTCTTGCCGCATGCGCTCACGCAGCTCCTGATTCGTTAGAATGGGATCGAGAGCATTCTGTAATGACTCCCCATTCAGTTCTTTTTCCAGAATGACTACTGCCGCTCCGACACGTTCCAGGCCACGAGCGTTCTTCTCTTGATGGTTATTCGTCACATATGGCGATGGAATGAGCACGGCCGGAATTCCCAAAGATGTGATTTCTGCCAGAAATGAGGCTCCTGCCCGATTCACGATCAAGTGAGTGGCGGCCAATAAATCAGGCATCTGATGCACAAAGGGAAGCAGACTCAAGTTTGCCGGCAGATTTCCGTGGTCAGACAATTGAGCAGCAATTTTATCGTAATGAACATCACCTGTTACATACACAAAATGATAGTCCGGATGCTGCTTGATGTAGGGCACAAGCTGCAAGGTCGCTTCGTTAATGGCTCTTGCTCCCCGGCTGCCTCCAACGACGAGAACAATCGGTTTCTCCGGTGAGACTCCTACCATTTCTCGTCCAGCATCTGCATTGCCATGCTGAACTTGTGTTGCTCGTGGGTTTCCGGTATACACGGTTTTTTGTTTAGGAAAATGGGTTAGTGATTCTTCAAAAGAAACTGCAATCCGATCCACAAAACGTGACAAAAACACGTTGGTCAGCCCTGGAACGACATTCTGTTCGTGAATCAGGGTTGGGATGCCCAATCTTGCCGCAGCAAAAACCACAGGCCCGCAGACATAACCACCTGTACCAATCACAATATCCGGTTTCCACTTGCGCAAAATCTCTTTCGATTTGGAAACAGAGCGGATGAACTTCCAGGCTGTACGCACATTTTCCAGAGTCAGTTTGCGCTGAATGCCTGAAATCTCAATTTCCTCAAAAGGCAGCCCTTGCTTGGGTACCAATTTGGATTCCAACCCTTTACTTGTGCCGATATACAAAAATTTGGCCTGCGGTTCGTGGCGAAGGATCTCCTCTGCAACCGCAAGCGCTGGGTAAATATGTCCTCCTGTACCTCCCCCGGTCAAGACGACGCGCATATATATCACCTGTTTTCAAAAGACTTTGTATAAGTTTTGGGCCCCGCCCGACGAAGCACAGGACATACAATTGTCGACGATGCAACATGGATGTTGCGTTTAGTCTACCGCCAGCTATCTTCTTGTGTCGGGTGGGTATTCTTAACGAGAAAACCTCGAAATATTCAACAATATGCCAACACCTGTCAGCATCAGCGTAAGAGATGAACCACCATAGCTTAAAAATGGCAGGGTAATCCCCGTAACCGGAAACATGCCCGTTACGACTCCTACGTTGATTAATACCTGTATCGCTATCATCCCGACGATTCCTAAGGCAAGCAGACTGCCAAACAGATCAGGCGCTGTAATCGCCACTCGCATCCCCCTCCATACCAGGAGCAGGAAAAGCAAGAGGACTAGCGAACCGCCGATAAAGCCTAATTCCTCTGCAACGATTGAGAAGATAAAATCATTGTACGGCTCGGGCAGATAAGAGAACTTCTGGCGACTTTGTCCCAAGCCAAGACCAAGCAAGCCACCGGGTCCAATCGCATACAGTGACTGAATGATCTGGTATCCCTTGCCGAGCGGATCTTCCCACGGATCAAGGAATGCCGTAATGCGGGCAATGCGATAGGGTGCTGAGATGATCAATCCGGCGAAGCCGGCAACCCCTAATAGTCCTAGACCAACAAAGTGACTTATTCGTGCTCCAGCCACAAAAATCATTAAAATTGACATTCCCATTAATACTGTACCTGTGCCAAGGTCTGGCTGCAACATAATTAATGCAAAACATGCTGAAGGAATCGCCAGTGCCGGAGCAAGGCCTTTTTGAAAGAGGACAATTTTTTTCTGATTATCGGAAAGCCACATGGCAAGAAAAGCTGCAACACCAAATTTGGCAAACTCTCCGGGCTGGATACCGAACGAACCAAGACCTAACCAGCTTTTCGCCCCGTTTACTTCTTTTCCGATGATCAAGACGAGAACAAGCAAGGCCAGAGAAACAATAAAGCCTGTTTTGGCCCATTTTTTCCACACCCAGTAATCCACGTTCATCATGACGTACATGGAAGCTATACCCAAGATGGCGAAAATAAATTGCCGCTTGGAAAAATAGTAGGAATCGCCTTCAAATGTATGATAAGCATACACGGCACTTGCGCTGTACACCATGACGATGCCGATCCCAAGTAGAAACAGCGTAGCAAAAATAATAAAGAAGTCAGGGGCAGTTCGTACCTTACTCATCGCAAGCCATCCTTTCCTGCACTGCCCCTGCCTCATCCTACCTGGCAAGGGCTTGTTATCCTAGGCTTGTTCTAAGTTTATGCACGGCTTCCTTAAACATGCTCCCCCTCACCTCGAAGGAAGGGAACATATCCCAACTTGCGCACGCAGGACTCAACAGTATGACGTCACCCGCTTCTGCCAATCTGAAAGATGCCTGAACAGCCTCATCCACAGTATCGACGCGAACTCGGCTCGCAATCCCTGCCTCTTGTGCTCGATCCAAGAGAATTTGGGCTGTTTCACCAAACGTAATGATTGCTTTGACATGATTTTTGAAAAAAGGCACGAGCTCCGTAAAGCTGACTCCCCGATCAAGCCCTCCTGCCAAAAGGACAACTGGTTCCTTGAAGGCAGAAATCGCTTGAATAGCCGCTTGTGAATTGGTTGCCTTGGAGTCGTTGTAAAACTTCACGCCCTGTACAGTAGCTACGTACTCCGTGCGATGCTCCACTCCCTGGAAAGTAGTCAGAACTCGTTGGATTGCCCCCGTATCTGCACCTGCCAATTTACAAATGATAACGGCAGCCAGAATGTTTTCCAAATGATGCTTTCCGAGAAGAGCGATATCTTTTATGTCCATGACTACTTCCTGATCGCCTGATGTACGACAGAAAATGATTCTTTCATCCTCGACATAGGCACCTGCCGGAACTTTTTGCAATCGGCTAAAATAGTACGTCTCTGCCTTGCAGGATTCACCCAGCCTGCGTACGTCTTCCTGCTCGTAGTTAAGTACGGCGTACTCTGTTTCTGTCTGATTGGCGAAGATTTTTGCTTTGGCAGCCAGGTATTCTTCCATCGTATGATGATAGTCCAGATGAGCCGGATAGAGATTCAGGAGAGCCGCAATTTTCGGGCGAAAGGTTGCTGTTCCCATCAATTGAAAGCTGCTTAACTCAGCGACGAGATATTGATCCGCCTGCACCTCTTCTGCAAGCTCGCAAAGAACCGTACCAATATTTCCGCCAACAACCGGGCGCAATTTCGCTTCCTCCAGAATCAGGCCGACCAACGTTGTCGTCGTCGTTTTCCCATTTGAGCCGGTAATCCCGATCAGTGGTGCTTGTGATAACTGATAGGCAATCTCCACCTCTGTGATTACGGGAATTCCTAATTCGATCGCTTTTTGAATGGGTTCTGCCTCGTAAGGGATTCCCGGATTTTTCACCACTAGTGAAACACCTGTATGAATCAGATCTTCCGGGTGATAGCCTGTGATCACCATGATCCCCAGGTCTTCCAATTCCTCGATTCCACTTGCTTCTTCCCTTGCTTTTTTATCGTTAACGATGATTTGCGCACCAAAGCGGTGCAACAGTTTGGCAACCGCTACACCGCTTTTCGCTAAGCCTACAACGACGATTTGTTTGTTGTTGTACAAGTCCATTATTGCACCACCTCTAAGTAAACACCTAGTCCAGCCAACACCATTCCGACCAACCAGAACGTAACAACGACTCTCCACTCGGACCAGCCTGTTAATTCGAAATGATGATGCAGCGGACTCATACGAAAGATTCGTTTTCCTCTTGTTTTGAAGGATATCACTTGCATAATAACAGAGAGTGTCTCTACGACAAATACTCCACCGATAACGGCAAGCAACAGCTCTGTTTTGGTCATGATCGCAATTCCTGCTAGTGCGCCACCTAATGCGAGCGAGCCTGTATCACCCATAAAGACACGGGCAGGATGGGCGTTGAATACCAGGAATCCAAGCACAGAGCCAACCACAGCCGCACTGAAAATAGCTGTGTCAGGGTCGCTGGACAACCAGGCAATAATGGCATAGGCTCCAAACGCAATCGCACCTGTACCAGCCAACAAGCCATCTAGTCCATCCGTGATATTGACTGCATTGGTTGTTCCAACGAGCAGGAATACCAGGAACGGGAAGTAGATCCAGCCAAGTTCAATATTCCAAGGGGTTCCTGGCAGATGGAGTGATGTATCGTGTCCCATTTTTACTAGCAGTGTATAAGCAATGATGGCCAAGATGATTTGGCCTGCAAATTTTTGCTTTGCTGTCAGTCCCAAATTTCTCTTCTTGCTGATTTTAATGAAATCATCTAGGAATCCGATAAGTCCATATCCAAGAGTCAGTAGCAAAAGAAAAACAATTTCAATTGTTGTATTAGCAAATTTCAGTACAGTAAAAACAAGTGCAAGGAGGATGATCGTACCTCCCATTGTTGGGGTTCCTGCTTTTTTCTGGTGGGACTGGGGCCCTTCTTCTCGAATACTCTGCCCAAACTTCAAGCGTCTGAGCACCGGGATGAATAAAGGTCCGACTAGTACAGCTATTAAGAACGAAGCAATTATCGTGATGATGAGGACATTGTCAAAAGGCATGCCCCAACCTCCTTTCCGCAATCGAAGTGACGTTTTTTCTCTTGATTGATCGGTTTATTTGGTTAGTGTAAGAATGGATTCACGGGCAACTTCCCTGTCATCAAAAGCGAGAACCTCTCCCTTGATGATCTGATACGTTTCATGCCCTTTTCCAGCAATCAGAATAATATCGTTTTCACCTGCTTTTGAAACAGCGTACCTGATTGCTTCCCGGCGATCCACAATGGTTACGTATTGTGCGGAATCAACGCCTTGCAAGCCTTCTTCCATGTCATTCAGGATAGCAACCGGATCTTCTGAACGAGGATTATCAGAAGTTAAGACGACGACATCAGCGTAGTTTGTTGCAATTTTGGCCATAATTGGGCGTTTGGTCCTATCTCGATCGCCTCCACAACCGACGACACAAAAAATTCTGCCTTGCGCAAACTCTTTAACCGTCTGTAAGGCATTCTCCAGACTGTCCGGCGTGTGGGAATAGTCAACGATTACCGTGAAGCTCTGTCCTGCGATGACAGGCTCGAAGCGTCCATTGACACCTTTGATCTGTTCAAGGCTTTGTTTGATGTCTGTCAGTTCGAATCCTTCTGCAAGCGCAGTTGCTATCGCTGCCAATGCATTGTACACATTGAATTTGCCGATCAGTTGCAAGTGGAGCTCGGCAGATCCCTTGAATGTATGTAAAGTAAATGTCGTTCCTTTACTTGTAATACGTATATCAGAAGCAGACACATCTGCTTTGCTTTCAATGCCGTAGGTGATGACTCGTGCAGGCGTGACCCGCTTGAATACTTCAGATGCCGGATCGTCAGCATTTAGTACGGCTGTTTTCATTTGGGCGTAATCGTAGCTGTTGCCCAATTGTGAAAACAGAAGTGACTTGGCATTCAAATAATTCTCCATTGTCTTGTGATAGTCAAGATGATCCTGCGTCAAATTCGTAAACACACCGATATGAAAGTTGCAGCCACGGACTCTCCCCATATCGAGAGCATGTGAGGATGCCTCAATTATGGCATATTCCGTTTCGATCTCTCTCATGCGTCGAAAACTTCCCTGAAGATCAATTACATCTGGAGTCGTGTTTTTGATTTCTTCATACACATCACCGATACGCATATGAATTGTCCCGACTAATCCCGTTTTCTTCCTGCGGTCAGTCAAGATTTTATCAATCAAATGAGTAGTTGTTGTTTTGCCATTGGTTCCCGTAACCCCAATCAAGCGCAATTCTTGCGTTGGTGACTGGAAAAACCGATCAGCCACCATTGCCATTGCCCGTCTTGTATCAGGTACAACTGCAACCGCAGCATCTATATCCAGCTCTCTCTCTGCCAAAATGGCAACCGCACCATGTTCAACAGCTTGCATAGCATATTCATGTCCATCAACCGTAAAACCAGTCAAACAGACAAACAAATCTCCCGGTTTTACTTTTCTTGAGTCAACAGATAGTCCAGTAATTTCTATTTCATCGTCTCCTGATACGTTCACAAGCAGCAGAGGAGCGAGTAATTCCTTCAGTTGCATGACATATGGCACCCCATTCTCCACCTTAGTATAGACAAAAGTACATCCTTTTAGAAACAAGGTGATGAGAGAGTCTCTAATCACAAGACCCTCTCCACGAAGAATTATTGTATAGCTAATTAGCCATTTTGTCACCAAGGAAGATACGAATTTTTGACCCTTCTTCCAATTTTACTCCTGGCTCCGGTGTCTGCTTCACAACATGGGTTCCTTTTCCCGATACATCCAGTTGCATAGTATAGAAAGAACTGGTAATTTCCTTCATACTCATTCCTGTCAAATCTGGAACTTCAAAGTATCGTTTGTCTCCATAAATGTATTCACGTTCGAGCTGATTCTGACGTTTTGGCACTTTTAAATATTGCAGAGATTGCTCCATGATGTTTCTCACGATAGGTGCGGCAATTAATCCACCAAATGCTTGTGCCTTCGGATTGTCAACCGCGATGTATACCAGAATTTGCGGGTCGTCTGCTGGGGCAAATCCGATGAATGACACGATGTACTCTCCACTGGAGTATCGTCCATTGCGCACCTTCTGAGCTGTCCCCGTTTTGCCGCCAACCCGGTAGCCCTCAATAAAAGCATTGCGGCCCGTTCCTTTGGCAACTACACTCTCCAGTGCGTAACGAACCTGCTCAGAAGTCTTTTCACTGATGACCTGACGGATCATGGTCGGTTCGGTTTTCCCGATAATGCTGTTGGTAATACTGTCTCGCCATTCTTTTGCAACGAACGGCTTCATAAGCTTACCACCATTTATCGCTGCGGCAACAGCGGCCATTTGCTGAATAGGCGTAACAGAAACCCCTTGACCAAACGAGGTAGTTCCCAACTCTACTGGGCCAACCTGACTCGGTTTAAACATCAGACCGTTCTCTTCACCCAAGAGGTCAATTCCTGTTTTCTTGCCAAAGCCAAATTTGTGTACATATTGAAACAACCGCTCCTTACCGAGCCGCTGACCCATTGTGACAAAGCCAGGGTTGCAGGAGTTCTCCACGACTTCCAGCATCGTCTCTTGTCCGTGTCCCTGCCTTTTCCAGCAACGCAGTCTGGCACCGGCAACCATAATATAGCCAGGATCGTGGAATGACTCTTTCAAATTCACTACTCCTTCGTTCAGGGCAGCAGCTAGTGTAACGATCTTAAAGGTTGACCCCGGCTCGTACGTCTTCCAGATCGGCAAATTGCGATTGTACGTCTCAATGGGGTAATCCCGGTATTTCCCTGGATTAAAAGTCGGTCTGGAGCCCATCCCGAGGATCTCGCCTGTTTTGGGGTCCATAGCGATGGCAAGCACATCATCCGGTTGATAGGCAACCACAGCCTGATCCAGTTCTTTTTCGATAAACGACTGAATTTTTGCGTCAATAGTCAAGTACATGTCCATTCCATTAATAGCGGGAACATATTGCTCAGATAAACCCGGCATACTTCTCCCACCTGCATCGGTAGGAGACGACACATAGCCTCCTGTACCCATCAAGAACTTGTCATACACTTTTTCCAATCCAGTCAGCCCCTGATTCTCAGAGCCAGTAAACCCAAGCAGATGAGCTGCCATCGTTTCGAATGGATAAGAACGCTCCGAATCATCTGCTACTTGTATTCCTGGCAAACCCATCGCTTGAATCTGTTTTGCCTTTTCCGGTGAAATCTTGCGACCACCCGGTATGCGGTCATTGATGGATACTCGCTTGGTAATCGCCTTGTAAATATCCTCTTCCTTTTGCCCAAGAACCACTGCCAATTTTTTTGCAGTTTCATGGGGCTCCTTCACTTGGGCAGGAATCGCCATCACGGTTGGAACACTTTGATTGCCTACGATAACAACACCATTGCGATCTCGGATCTTGCCGCGCTGTGCTTCAAACGGAATATCCCTCGTCCACAGGTCTTGCGCTTTTTCCTGCAGCGTTTGCCCCTGAATGAGCTGGATGTAACCGAGCCGCGTGATTAAGGCCGAGTACATAACAATTCCGATGATAAGAGCGATAAAAATTCTGCGGCGCACGGTAACATTGGACACGCGCACAACAATAACCCCCTTGCGAACAGGTTTGTCTTTCTTAAACCCTATTCGCAAGAGGGACTAGTTAGAACTTCCTTATGGAGTTGGCGGTGACAGTGTCACGTTCAGATTCCCTTTTCCATTCAAAACGGTGCCAGGCGGGATGCTTTGTTCCTGAACGAACCCGTTTCCTGTAAATGTCACATTTAATTGAACCAAGGATGCAAACTCCATGACTTCCCGAAGTGATTTCCCTCTAAAGTCAGGCATTTTGACACCTTTCATCTGGTTCGTAATCAACTCTACCTTGCTTTGCGGATACACTTTTTCCAACGGCGACGGATGTTGACTTACAATCTTGGTTCCTGTTCCGATGACTTGGGCAGCCAGTCCTTCCTGCTTCGCCTTCGTGACAGCCGAGGATGTTGCCATACCCACAAAATTCGGCATTGTATGCTCTACCGTGTTTGTTTTTACTTCTTTGGCCTGTGTGATATCCGGCTTCTGTTGCAGATATTGCAGGCTTCTTTCCATGACGGAGTTAAAGATCGGAGCAACGGTTAAACGGCCTAAAACATTTGACGATTGGTCTGTCTCAGGATCGTCAACAACAACATAGACCAAAAGACGAGGGTTATCCTTTGGAGCAAAACCGATAAATGATACGATGTAGCGTCCTTCAAGAATTTTGCCCGTCTCTTCGCTGTATTTTTGGGCCGTCCCTGTTTTACCTGCTACATGATAGCCTTTCAGATCATAGGCTTTACCGGTACCATTATCACTGGTTACGACCGTTTCCAGAATGTCACGCACTCGTTTGGCCGTTGATTCCTTCACTACGCGTTGAACCACTTCCCGCTGGTTTCTCTTAACAACGGCGCCCGTATGTGGATTGCGCAATTCTTTGACGATTTGCGGCTTTAAGAGCTCACCTCCATTGGCAATAGCACCAATGGCCGCCACCTGTTGAATGGCTGTAACGAGAATTCCTTGACCGAACGTGGTTACGGCAACGTCACGTTGGGAGCGTGGGTTCAAAAAGCTGTCCATATTCGCTACTGCTTCGCCAGGTAATTCAATTCCTGTTTTTTTACTTACACCAAACAGGTCAAAATAGGTTTTCAGCAAGTCCTTCTTCAGGCGTTCATAGCCCAAGATGACAAATGCTACGTTACTGGAGCGCTGCACACCTTCCAGGAAGGTAATTTTACCCCAGCCGTGACCGTTGTTATGGTCATTGATTTTCTTTCCTGGCAGCTTGTTATAGGAACCCGATTGATATTTCTCGGTGTCACTATACAATCCTCGTTCAATTGCAGCAGCAAGCGTGATAATTTTAAAGGTTGAGCCTGGTTCAAACAAACTGCTAATAGCGACATTTTTGTGACTGCGATAATCAGGAATGTCCCAATATTTGTTTGGATTAAACTGGGGACGATTGGCTAGTGCAAGAATTTCCCCTGAATTCGGGTCCGTTACGATAACGGTCATTTTCTTTGGCTTATATTCCTTCTCGATAATGTCCATTGCCTGTTCGACGTATCCTTGGATCTGACTGTCAATGGTAAGAACGACGTTCAGCCCATCTTTGGCAGGCATGAATTTTTGCTCGCCATCCGGCAGCATATAGCCGGCGCCGTCCTTGATCACTTGCAACTCTCCCGGCTCACCCTTCAATTCCTTGTCAAACTGCTTCTCAATTCCCATCTCCGCAACATCTTCATATGTCATGTACCCAATGACGTGAGAGAGAAAAGAGTTGTTCGGATAGTATCTTCGAGTAGTCTCTGTTAGGAAAATACCCGGCAATTCATTCACGATGACTTCTTTCCCTTTGGCATCGACCGTTTTCTTATGATAAGCCATGATTTGATTCTTTTGTTCTTCGGTTATTTTTTTGCCATATCTGCCAAACTCCACATTGAGTGATCCTTGTTTTGACAAAATATTGGTAATCTTCTCCACAGGCATGTTTAAGATGGGTGCGAGCTTTCTTGCTGTATCGAATGGATCTTTCACATAGTCTTCGCCAACCTTCTTCTGTTCCACCTCATTTCGGGGACGAAGCGTGGCGTTCACCGTATAGGCTTTTCCTTCGTAGGCAAGAACCTCGTTATTCCGATCAAAAATGGAACCCCTGGTAGGACGAATATTTTTGTCCCGCTCCCACTGTTTTTTTGCTTCTTCCACAATCCATGCGGCATCAACGGTTTGAATCCACCACACTCGTACAAGAAGTCCCATAAACAACAGAACCAGTCCAGCACCAAACCACAGCGTCCGCCAGTTTATGCGACGTTTCGTATCCACACATTCTTCACCTCTAGAAAAGAGTATCGACAGAAAACTAATCAGCCTTTAGTAAGTTAGAAGTATTCAAGCCATTTCGAATCTAAAAAAGAAAAAGTACCCCCGCCGTGGGCGAGAGTAGCATTTTCATCTAGTTTGCTTTCGCAACTGATTTCTGGGGAGCAGCACCTTCCGGAGTGATTACTCGGACAGCACCAGGAGACAAAACCATCCCCATGCTTTCAGCCATCGGCACAACTCGATCTCTTGAACTCATCTGCTCCACTTTTAACTGAAGTGCAGCATTTTGCTCATGCAAAGTAGCAATATCTCTTTTTGCTTTTTGAATTTGATAATTATACTCGGAAATCTGGACATAACGGTACCCGACAAAACCAACCGCAGTTACGATCATACAAACAAAAAATAAGTATAATAGCTTTTCCATCATCGGGATGGAAGATTTGATAATAACCGTTCGTTTTTTCTTTGCGGTGGTCTTCTCTTGCTGCCGATCTAATTCAACCGCCAAATTTCCTCGATAATAATAGCTCACGGTGATCCCCCTTTTTCCGTTGCCATTCTAGTCGGCAATTTTCTCAGCGATTCGAAGTTTGGCTGATCTGGCTCGCGGATTGGCCGACAATTCCGCTTCGCTCGGAAGTAATGGCTTTCTTGTAATGATTTTGACGATTGGTTGGTTTCCACACACACATTGAGGAAATCCTGGAGGGCACGTACATCCTTGGGCAAACGATTGGAAGGCTTGTTTGCAAATCCGATCTTCCAAGGAGTGGAACGTGATGACACTTACCCGGCCATGCGGATTCAGGATATCTACTGAATCATGAATCGCATCACGGAATGCTCCCAATTCATCATTTACGGCAATACGAATAGCTTGAAATGTGCGTTTGGCTGGATGTGGCCCTGTTCTTCTGGCAGGGGCAGGAATCGCTTCCTTGATAATCTCAACCAACTGTCCTGTCGTTTCGATCGGCGCTTGCTCCCGATGCGTAATGATTTGCCGGGCAATTCGTCTGGAGAATTTCTCTTCCCCGTATTCCCAAATCACCTTGGCGATTTCTTGTTCATCCCAGTCATTTACCAGATCGTATGCAGACAGGAGTGCATCACGATCCATTCTCATATCAAGTGGTGCGTCTGCGTTATAGCTGAATCCTCGTTCGCCTTCGTCCAATTGCGGTGATGATACACCCAGGTCAAACAGAATACCGTCTACACCCTCAAACCCTTGTTCTTTCACCACTTGCTTTATCTCTCGAAAGTTGCTTTTCACAAGTGTTACTCTGTCCATGTAAGGAGCCATTACATTTCTGGCGTTCTCTAGTGCAACGTCATCCTGGTCAATCGAAATCAATCGACCTCGCTCACTCAACATAGATGCAATCAAGCTGCTGTGACCTGCCCCACCGAGGGTGCAATCCACATAGATTCCATCCGGCTTAATCGCTAAACCGGCAACTGCCTCTTCCTTTAACACAGTAATATGATGAAACATTTTGTCACCCCATTGATGAATTACAAATTAAAGTCGACGAGCTTTTCCGCAATTTCGCTAAAGGAACCTTCAGAGTCGCTAAAGTAGTTCTCCCACGAATCCTTGCTCCAAATCTCCACGCGGTTGGATACACCAATTACCACACACTCTTTCGTCAACTGAGCGTGCTCACGTAAATTGGCCGGTATTGTTACCCTTCCCTGCTTGTCCCACTCGCATTCTGTAGCCCCAGAAAAGAAGAAACGGGTAAATGCCCTTGCATCCGCTTTCGTAAACGGAAGTGATTTCAGCTTCTCCTCCAGTGCCTTCCATTCATCCATCGGGTAGACAAACAAACATTGATCAAGACCACGGGTAATTACGAAAGAGAAACCTAGACCCTCACGGAGTTTGGCAGGGATGATCAGGCGGCCTTTATCGTCTATGGAATGCTGGTATTCGCCCATGAACATGCCCTATCCCCCACTTTCCTCCCCGGAGGCACCACTTTCCCCCACTTTTCCCCACTTGGTACCTATTTGCTATTATAAAAAAAAATCCTGCTTTTGTAAGCAGGATTTTTTCATCATGTTTTGATTTGTTTTTCTGTGTGGTTCCGAGGTGTTTCTCTGTCTATTCGACCCAGCTCTCGAGATATGCTTTCTGCTCGGCTGTAAGCTTGTCGATGCTGATGCCAAGTGCCTCCAATTTGTACCGGGCAACCATTTCATCCAGCTCATAAGGAACATTCAGGACTTTTTTCCCAATTTCTTTGTACTGTTTGTTCACAAATTCGAGACCTACTGCCTGCAAGGCAAACGTCATATCCATAATTTCTGCCGGGTGACCGTCACCTGCAGCCAAATTGACCAAACGACCTTCAGCAAGCAGGTACAATTTACGACCGTCAGCCATGACAAATTCTTCAATATCTTTGCGCACGACACGTTTGGATGTCGAGAGTGCTTCCAGTTCCACTTTGTTCACTTCGACATCAAAGTGACCAGCGTTAGACAGAATAGCGCCATCTTTCATCACTTCAAAGTGTTCTTTGCGAATCACATCACGGTTACCAGTTACCGTTACGAAATAATCGCCATGTTTGGCAGCTTCGTTCATCGACATTACTTCGAAGCCATCCATGTAAGCTTCAACTGCTTTGATGGAGTCGATTTCAGTTACGATTACTTTTGCACCGAGGCCTTTGGCACGCATAGCCACACCTTTGCCGCACCAGCCGTAACCGACAACAACAACTGTTTTACCAGCTACAACGAGGTTCGTCGTGCGATTGATTCCATCCCACACAGATTGTCCTGTACCATAGCGGTTGTCAAACAAATATTTGCAGAAGGCATCGTTTACTGCAACCATCGGGAACTCAAGTTTGCCTTCATTCGCCAATGCTTTGAGGCGAAGGATACCTGTTGTTGTCTCTTCCGCACCGCCACGAACTTGGGTCAGCAAATCACGGCGTTCGCTGTGAAGAATAGTCACCAGATCGCCACCGTCATCGATGATGAGATCAGGGCGTGTTTCCAACGTTTTGATCAGATGGCTCTTGTATTCTTCCGGGCTTGGATTGTATTTGGCAAACACACGAATTCCGTCTTCAACCAATGCAGCACAAACATCATCTTGTGTCGAAAGCGGATTAGAGCCCGTAATGGTTACTTCTGCTCCACCTGCTTGAATCACTTTTGCAAGATATGCTGTTTTTGCTTCCAAGTGGAGAGAAATGGCCACTTTCAAGCCAGCAAAAGGCTTCTCTTGTTCAAAACGAGCACGGATACGGTTCAATACCGGCATATGCTCACTTACCCAATCAATCTTCAAATGGCCGTTTGGTGCCAATGCCATATCTTTTACGACGCTTTCAGAAACTGTGTTCATGTGTATATGAATCCTCCTTCGCTTAGATACATCTTTTGTTAGTTACTAATCATTCACTATCTTACCATACTCGCCCATATGGTACATCTATTTTGTGACAATCGACTGTTGTTCTCGATCATTCAACAACAAATCAAAAAACTTGCGAATAGAATGCGAAAGCCACTTTTTCTTGTGATAGACAAGCTGTTTGCTAACTCGCACATCTGGATGGGAGAACGGCAAAATCACCAGTTTTCCTTTGTCCACTTCTTCCTGTACAGCAATTCGTGGCAAGAGGGCAAGCCCAAGGCCATAGGCCACACATTGCTTGATGGCCTCCAAACTGCCGAATTCAAGCGAGGTCTCCGGTCTGGTCCCTGATTCTCTCAGCACCGTCTCCAGCATCAGCCGGTAACTGCAGCCAGATTCTGTAACAATCAGGGTTTCGCCTGCAAAATCCTCAGGCATGACGATCTCTTTCTGATTGAATCGATGATCAGGTGCGGCAATCATGACAAGTTCTTCTTCTTTTAGTAGAATACTTTCCAAGTCGGGATGTGTTTGTGGATAATCAAGCACAATGGCAAAATCATATTTTCCATCCCTCACCCCTTGACGCAAGTCGTGGCATACACCAGGGGTCAACAGCATTTTCATTCGTGGATGCGTCTGGCGAAAAGCTTGAAGAATGGGTGGCAAATAAAAGGCAGCAAGTGATTCAACTGTCCCGATGTTGAGTGTACCCTCCATGGACGTTTCTTCTGCCAAACTTTCTTTCGCTTCATCCAGTAAGGAAAGCACCTGATCGACATAACGAAGCAACAGCTCTCCCGATTGAGTCAGACGAATTTTGCGTCCCCACCGTTCAAACAGAACCGAACCGAATTCCATTTCTAGGTTCTGGATTTGCGTGGTGACACTGGATTGCGCATACCCTAACACTTCTGCAGCACGTGTAAAGCTTTGCCATTTGGCTACTTCCCGAAACGTTTGGAGATACCGAGTATCCATCTTTTGTAGATTCCCCCAATCTGTTCATTTACACCCGCTGCGTACAGCAACCATGTAATCATCAATAAAATCGATACTAGTTATCGATTATTATAGATAATTCTGATCTTACAGTCTATGTTACAATAATCGCACAAATAAGAATAACTCCATTCGTAGAAGGGTGATTTCGATGAGTAAAGCTTCTGTGAAAGCAGATGAGTTTCACCAGACCTTGTCATTTCCGCAAATCGTTGCTCTGTACATCGGTGCCGTGATCGGTTCAGGGATATTGCTCATTCCTGGATTAGCTGCTGAAATCGCTGGTCCGGCTTCGATCATTGCCTGGCTGGTGATGTCCATTCTGGTTGTACCGATGGCGATTACCATGGGGCTTCTGGCAGCACGTTATCCTCATTCAGGCGGTGTCTCCCATTTTGTGCGGCTGTCATACGGTGATCGCATGGGAAATATGGTGGGATGGTTTTTTCTTTCGTCCGTTCCCATTGGCGCTCCCATCCTGGCTATCACCGGTTCGAAATACATTGCCGTTCTGTTTAACTGGAGCGACTTGCAGGTATTTGCCTTAGCAGGATTGATTTTGGTCAGTGTCCTCATGATGAATATCTTCGGCCTGCAAATAGCGGGAAAAGTACAGACCATTGTCGTATCTCTCATTCTCGCTATCCTGCTGCTGGCGATTGCAACATCGATTCCACACGCTTCTCAAGCCAACTTCACACCGTTCGTCCCCCACGGCTGGCAAAGCGTGGTGCAAGCGGCCGGACTTCTGTTCTGGTGTTTTATCGGCTGGGAAGCAGTCACTCATTTATCTGCTGAATTCGTTGATCCACAAAAAAATGCCATCCGTGGTGTCTTGTGGAGCTCAGGGATCGTAGCACTGCTCTATTTTGGCGTAGCGTTCATGACCGTTGCCACACACAGTTATGGTGACGGAATATCTGAAGCATCCTTAAGTATCATGGTGCAATCATCACTTGGAAAAACTGGTGGCTGGATTGTAGCGGTCACGGCATTATTCATCTGTATTGCAACTGCCAACGCTTATGTCAGTGCTGCTACTCGCACGGCTTATGCATTGGCAAAAGAAGAGATTGCTCCCAAGTGGTTTGGCAAGCTTCACTCCACTTATCACACACCCATCGGTGGTCTTGGATTCCTAAGTATTTGTTTCATCATCGTTTTTAGCGTTTTGTACAGCGGAATCATCGACCTGGCTCAATTAATCGAGCTTCCCAACGCTACTTTTTTCGCCACTTATATTGGCGGTTGCTTTGCTGGGGTTCGCTTGCTTCGTGATCATCGGTTCGGACGGATGGCTGCCTGGATTTCGTTAATCGTTACTGGCGGACTATACCCATTCCTCGGTTGGTCAGCCCTTTATCCACTTGTTATCGTTGGCATTCTCTTTATGTTCGAGCGGATGAAAGAAAAAAAACGGGCCAGGTAATCCCTGGCCTCATTTCTTTATTTTCGTAATGTAAGCTGTTGGTCTTCTATTACGTACACACGATTTGCTACACGCTCAATAAACTTCCGATCATGCGATACCAAAAGAACTGTTCCTTTATATCCATCCAGAAATTTCTCTAATGCTTCGATGGAATGTACATCTAAAAAGTTCGTTGGCTCATCTAGCACCAGCACATTGTACCTTCCCAAAAAAAGCTGACACAGGATCAGTCGAATCGCTTCCCCTCCACTTAACTCACGGACATCTTTTCTTAGATCATTCCCTGTAAAGTTCATGGCATGAAGGACGGCACGCAGCTTGCTTTCTTCATAATCACTTCGATTCTTCATATAAGAGATGACGCTTTCGGATTTCTCAAAATGATATTCCATCTGTTCGTACGCTCCAAAAACCACTTTCGGAGAAAGAATAATACCTTCGCCCTGTTTTACAATGTGCTTTAGAAGTGTTGATTTACCTGATCCATTATTTCCTGTAATCGCAATGGTTTCTCCTAAAGCAAATTGAAAACTGGCTTCTTTCAAAAGGGTTTTATCACCGACCCCAAGCGTCAAACGATCAGCCATAATCGGAAACTTGTTATGCAATTGAAGAGAGGCTGGTTGGTGGAAATGAAGAGATTTTTCTTGTTCAGGAGCTTCCACCGCATGAAGCTGTTCAACTCGCTGTACCATTGCTTTTGCCGCTCGCTGCATAGATTTTTGGCTGGTATCCTTTGATTTTGTCATAAACGTTTTATTTGTCTTTGCTTTTGTGTCTTTCTTGGACATTTTTTTATTTGCTTGGGTTACCTTTTCAGCCTTTTTCATCTTCTCCTCGGCTGCCTTTAACAGTCGATCCTTCTCTTTGACATACTTTTCATGTTGTTCTTGTTGCTGTTTCTTCTCTAAACTTTTCTGCTCAACATAATCGGAATAATTCCCTGTATACTCAGTCACTTTCCCATTTTCTACTTCCCATATCTTTGTCACCAGTTGATCTAACACATAGCGATCATGACTGACGAGAACCAGAACCCCATAATAATACTTCAGTTCCTCGATGACAAAATCTACGCCAGAAGCATCCAGGTGAGTTGTCGGCTCATCGATAAATAACCCTTCATAATTTGTTGAGAATAACTGAGCTAACTTCACCCTTGTTTGCTCTCCACCACTTAAGCTCTCAATATTGGTTTGAGGGACAGAGAGCTTTCTCAGCAACTTCAAATCAACTTCCTTCTCAACAGGCTTTGCGGTCTGCTCAAAATATCCAAAATCAACAAGTCGATTTACGAGCCCTTTATTGGGGGTGATAGTTCCATTCATCAATTTCAATAATGTACTTTTTCCTTCGCCGTTCTTTCCTACAAGCCCAATTCGATCAAACTGATGAACTGACAATTTAGGGATGTCTAACACCAACTGATCTTGAAATGATACCTCTATATTCACTAGTTCCAAGCATAATTTTTCCATGGTTTGCTACCTCCCGTTTTATTGATAAAAAGAAAAAATCACAGGCAATCTACCTGTGATCCAGAGTAAACGGAAGGGAACATCGACAAATAAACCTCCTACTTTTGTCCAAACCAAAAAGTAGAGGAATTTTTAAACACAAAAAAGAAAGGAAGAATGATCTGCCTTTCTACAAGTAACCTTTGATTCTGTTACATGAAGATTATTAAAAAATGGACAGACTGATCCCGTTTACTCTGCATACACAAGCAGAGCCTTTGAACGTATTTAATTACTAGTTCAAAGTTGGGAAACGAAATCTGATCGAATGCATTTTTTAATAATCCTCCTTTTTTAAAAAATTACAAACAATTATATAGCGATACCTTAAAAAAGTCAAAAAGTGAAACTAGGTGCAGTAATTAAAAAGCAGAAAACACATTAGTTATGTCCAATGTGTTTTCTCCCTTTTGTTTCATTGAAATCTTTTATTTACGTTGAAATTACTTTATGGGAAGGATCAAACGGGTAATCTACGGCTACCATTCGATCGATCAGTTCACAGCCGTGAACGTTGAGATAAGCAAATATATTATGGACTCTTTCCTGTAAATTCCCCTCAGGACGCAATGCTTTTTCTATCCGGTCTATGCGTTGTAAATAAACCTCGTGTTTCTGCCATTGTGATTCCTTGCTTTTCTTCTCCAAAAACAATAGCTCATTTTCAATTCGCTTTAGATTCTTGTTTGCCAGTGCCTGCAATCCTTTATCCATTTCACTTACTTGTTCAACCAATGGACGGTATAAGGCAAGCATCTTCTCTCTTGTCTCTTCAAACAGCACCTTCAACTCCGCTTCAAGCAGACCTTCCATGTGCTGCTCTTTCCAGACAGAGAAATCAGACAAAACGGTTGCTATTTCAAGACCGACCTGCTCCATACATCGATGGATGGAACCTTCCACCAGCGTAATCGAAGTTCGCGGCAAAACAACAGGCAACTGATAACCCATTTCGGCAAAGTAGTTTTTGAAATAGGCCCAGTAGGCGATTTCGCCCGGCCCACCGACGAATGCGAGAGTCGGAAAAATATGTTCCTGTGCGAGCGGACGAGAGACGACATTGGCACTGAAATCAGCCGGACATCGCTCAATTCGCTCAAGCAACTCCTGACGAGTCAGGACTACCTCCCGATATTTCGTATAAAACTCGTCACCCTGATGATAGAGCAGGTGGCGCTCCCCGTCTTTATAAATGAACAAGTGTGCTTGATCATCATCTAATTGAAGCTGCTCGCTGTAGCCGTTTTGCTTCAGTTGCAAAGAAGCTTCTGAGAGATAGGAATGAATGTCTTCTGCCTGTGCAATCATTCGAGTAAACACCGGTTTTTCTAGCTGTCTGACAAATTCAAGACTGGATTCAACCAATATCAACCCGTGTTTCCCGAACAATTCAGCCATGATTCGTCCAAACCAATCGACCAGATTATTGGACTGGGAAGCTGAATCTTTGAGCATTCGCTTTAGTGATTGAGTTTCCATCGTATCCAACTGTCTGTCAAAAAACTGATCAACAAGCCGAATCATCTGCTCACTATCTACGGAGAGATGACTGGCAGATTGTTTCCCCGGTCTCTTTATGTCCAGCTTGATCTTATGTAATTCTCCTCCTGTGGACAAAGAATACACATGATTGATCTCATCATAATCGTGGTCTTCACCGGCGATCCAGAACACAGGAATCACTTCAACGCCCAACTGTTGTTGCAAATATCTGGCTGAGTGTATCAGACTGATTGCCTTGTGGATGCTGTATAGCGGCCCAGTCAACACACCTGCTTGCTGACCTCCGACTACAACGTACACATCGTCCTTGCGCAGTTTCTCGATTTGATCCAATGCAACAGGATGATTTCCCACTTGGCGGTTGTAGGCAAGAAGTCCATCCACCAGTTGTTGCCGATGTGTGAAAGGTTGTCTATTCAGCCACTCCAGACGCTGGCGGTACGAAGACAACTCATATGGTGCGTATGCAAAGAACTGGTTGGCCGATTCTTTGCCTTCTATATAATCTTTAATCAATTCATTACTTTGAGAAAGTAAGATACTAACTATATTCACACCTCTTCCTTCTTTCTATTGTCTTCAAAAGCATTATAGCATGGAAAAAGCTGAACACGAAACCACTGCAAAACAAAACAAGGCAACCAAATGGGCTGCCTTGTACGATGGTTGATCTTATAGTTGAGGTGGTGTGACTGACCAGATGAGCACTGCCATTTCTTTGCCTGTATTCGTGATTACGTGAGACTGGGCATTGTCGAAATAGACGCTGTCCCCTTCGTTCAACTCGAACGTTTCTTCCCCCATTTTCACTTGGACGCCTCCACTGATAACAACCAAACATTCTTCTCCTTCTGATTGCACCAATTGGTCCCGAGTCTCTTCACCCGGCTGAAGTTTGACTTCCAGCATCCCAATGCGTGCATTTCTTCCTGTAGAAAGCAAAGAATAGGTCCCTGTGGAATCAGGCAATACTAGCTGGCGACGTTTTTCCTTCCGGACGATATGCACGTAGTTATGATCAATTTCTTCAAAAAAGTAGGAAAAATTAGATTCTAGCGCCTTGGAAATGCGCCACAGAGACTCCAGTGAGGGCTGCGAAATACCTCGTTCTACCTGGCTCAACAGTCCTTTACTTAAGCCTGTCCGAGTTGCGAGCACCTCCAGCGTAAATCCTTTTTCCTTGCGAACTGTGCGAATTTTTTGACCTACCATCTCAATCGGAAGCCGCACCATTTACACCTTCTTTCTAATCTCCCATAAAGTTCTATCTCTAGCTCACTTGCATCAATTTCCAAATGCCTGTTCCGAACAATGCCATATAAGCAATGCTAAACAATAGGAAAGAGATACGCCATGTTGAAAAACCAATTTTTCCCCAAAAGACTTGTCCTCTTTTTAGCCTCTGCAGCCACCCTAAAAATCCGGCGATCACCAAGATCATCAGAAAGAACCAAATCCATATGGAAATTCCATCCGGCCAAATTTCAGCATACAGTACGGCAACCGAGTTTATGAGCAAGATATTTGTAATATTTACTGACCATTGGAATGCCAACTTTCGGTTCTTGGTTTTCGCCTTTGTAATGAGATAAACGAGGAAAAACGCCAAAAACGGTACGGTTGTAAACACGCCCCAAATACTAGCAAGTACTTGCATCAAGGGTCTCTCCCTTTGATCATCGCAAACTTGATTTCATGGTAACAGCCCGATACAAGCTTTCATTCATTGGTGTTTTTATATGGTAGGTATGGGCCTTGTCAACAATATAACCAGTGATTGCATCAATCTCTGTCTGTTTGCCATGCAACAAGTCCTGCAACATCGAAGAATAATTTTGTGAAGTATTTCGGCAGATCAACAGAATATCCTGCCAGTCAATTTCAGCTATTTTATGTCCATATTGAGAAGCAACAAAAGCTGCTTCATCAAATACTTGACGCATGATGTCGAGTAACTCAGTTGACTCGAGCAGTTGACCATTCGCTACTTCAAAAAGTGCAGTAACAGGATTGATTACTGCATTGGCTATCAACTTTTTCCAAAGAAATGGTTGAATGCCATTTTCATAGGTGAAGGGAATACCGCAGGAATTGGCTAACTGAATAAATGAAGTGATCACTTCATCTCGCATTTCCTGAGTCTCCCAGGGGCCAAAGCGAATGACTCCATTTCCCGTGTGCCTCACTTGTGTCTGGGACATCCTTCGATACCCTTCCGTGTTCATCGCAAGGAACAGTCGATTTTGGCTGACGACCTCTTGTAACAACTCGTAATGCCCCATCCCGTTTTGCAGGGCAACTACTCTTGCACCTGCAGGCAGTTGGCTGATTGCAGAAAGCAAATCCGGAAGCTGAGTTTGTTTGACGGCAAGTAAATACACATCTGCATTAGGCCACTTGTCTTGATAAGAGGTTGCTGTAACGGGAGCCTTGACAATGTGGTTGTCCAATGTCTGCATGACAATTGCCTGCTTGTTGAGAAGAGATGCTTGTTCTTCACTTCGAGTGACAAGCTTGACCAGACACCCACCCAGATGAAGTCTCGCTGCCATCAACAACCCGACAGATCCACCGCCAACAACAACTACTTGCATACCTTGCCTCCACCTATCTTGCATCACATTATATATTTCAAGCATAACAGAAAGCAGATGAGATAGAAAACAGAAATGTTCATGCTCACTAACATTTTTTAGTATATTTTATGACAAGAAAAACGTTGTCCACCTCAGGTCTCCCTGACAGGCTGCTCTGCCAAAGTCGCTTGAATAGGACAAGCGTTTTTCTGAATTGGCTCACGCAAATGGAAAACAGCCCGACTCACATAGGAGCAGGCTGTTGCTTTTAATGACATTTTGGATGGTTACACAGGATAAACCGGATGTTTGCGATCCGTGAAAATTTGACGCTTGCTGCTGTAAACCTCAAAGCGGGAAATCAGTTCCCGACGCAAATCACCTGGCGCCACAATTCCGTCCACGATCAAATTGGACGCAAGCAAGTAAATATCAATATCTTCCTGATATTCTTTACGTTTCTCCATAATGAAGGCTTGGCGTTCCTGTGGATCTTCAATCGCTTGAATTTTATTGCTGTACACAGCATTCACAGCAGCCTCAGGACCCATAACCGCAATCTGAGCCCCTGGCAAAGCGAGAACGCAGTCTGGTTCGAAAGCGGAACTCGCCATTGCGTATAAACCTGCACCGTACGCTTTGCGCACGATAATCGAGATTTTCGGCACAGTTGCTTCCGCCATGGCAGAGATCATCTTTGCACCGTGTCGAATAATTCCCGCACGCTCAACGGCAGTTCCAATCATAAAGCCTGGGACATCTGCCAGGAACAAGAGAGGGATGTGGAATGCATCGCACAGGTTAATAAAGCGCGCTGCCTTATCAGCGGAATCCACAAACAGCACCCCGCCTTTGACACGAGGCTGGTTAGCAACGATCCCTACTGGTTTGCCATTCAATCTAGCCAAACCGGTCACGATTTCTTGCGCAAACAGTTTTTTGATCTCAAAGAAAGAGCCCTCATCCACCAAAGAATCAATGAAGTCGTGCATGTTGAACGGCGAATTCTGATTTTCCGGTACGATGGTAGCAATATCTTTTGCATTCGGATTCGGTGCTTTCGCTTCCACTACTGGCGTGTGCTCTGTGTAGTTCGCTGGGAAGAATGACAGGTAGCGGCGAGCAGAGAAAATCGCTTCTTCCTCATTGGCTGCGAGTACATCACCCACACCGCTGACAGAACAATGCATACGAGCTCCGCCCAAATCTTCCAGTGAGACCTTCTCTCCGATGACCATTTCTGCCATCCGTGGAGAACCCAGGTACATGCTTGCATTCTTGTCTACCATGATGACAATATCGCAGAACGCAGGAATGTAGGCGCCCCCAGCAGCAGATGGTCCAAACAATACGCAAATTTGCGGAACCTTTCCAGAGAGCTTCACCTGATTATAGAAGATTCGGCCCGCACCACGACGTCCAGGGAACATTTCCAACTGGTCGGTAATTCTCGCTCCAGCAGAGTCAACCAGATAGATCAGCGGCACTCGCATTTTTTCGGCTGTTTCCTGAATGCGAATGATTTTCTCTACTGTACGGGATCCCCAGGAGCCTGCTTTGACAGTCGAATCGTTTGCCATTACACAAACGGTCTGTCCATTTACTTTTCCGATAGCGGTGACTACCCCGTCTGCAGGCAAATCGCCCGCATTGAAGTTGGCGAACAGTCCGTCTTCAATCATGAATTCATCGTCGAACAAGAGCTCTAGTCTATCACGCACAAAAAGCTTGTTTTGTTCCTTCAGCTTTTCATGGTATTTGGCTTCCCCGCCTTGTTTCACCTGGGCTATCCGCTCCAACAATATATCGTCCATGTGTTTGCTCATGTTTGCCTCCTATCTGTTACTCTCCCCTATATTTAGGTTTTCGTTTTTCCTTGAAAGCTTCCAACCCTTCCAAACGATCCTTGGTCGGGATAATGACTTGATACGCATTGCTTTCAATAGCAAGCCCTGTCTGCAGGTCGGTTTCCATCCCGAAGTCGATAGCGTGTTTCGCTTGGGCCAACGCAATCGGAGCATTCTGGGCAATTTCATTTGCTAACTCCAGTGCTGTAGTCAATACCTGATCAGCAGGAACAACACGATTGACCAGTCCAATGTCAAGCGCCTCACCAGACGAGATTCGGCGAGCCGTAAAAATCAGTTCTTTAGCCTTCGCTTTCCCAACAATCCGGGGAAGCCGTTGAGTACCACCTGCACCCGGTATGATGCCTAGCGAAGTTTCCGTGAGTCCCATCAAGGCTGTTTCACTTACCACTCGCAGGTCGCAGGACAGAGCCAATTCTGTTCCTCCGCCAAATGCGGCACCATTGATGGCAGCGATAACTGGCTTGTTCAGACGCTCGAGCTCAGTAAAGGTATCACGAATCGTGCGGATGAACTCTTGTACCTGAGACTCCGTCATCGTTCTCCGCTCCTTGAGATCTGCCCCTGCGCAAAACGCCTTCTCCCCTGCACCTGTCACGATGACAACACGGGTTTCTTTATCCAATTGCAAGGCTGCTATATGCTCTCTCATGGTGCGGAGTGTTTCAAGATTCAAACAATTGTGCACATCAGGACGCTCAATTGTCAGAATTCCCACCTGATCTACATGACGCAAACTTACACTCACTCTTTATTCCCCCTGAATCGCCGCACAATGGGCTTTTAACATTTTGGCTGGCAATTCCCGTCCAAGTTGCTGCTGGATAAACGAACCTGCCTCGAGTAAGCGGGCCAAGTCAACTCCTGTCTGATAACCCATGCCTTCCAACAGATATACAAGGTCTTCTGTTGCCACATTGCCTGCTGCTCCCGGAGCATACGGACAACCCCCGAGACCTCCGATGGAGCTGTCAAAAATGCGAATGCCGTGGTCCAGGGCAGCGACCACATTCGCCAACCCGGTCCCTCGAGTATCGTGGAAATGAGCAGCCAGCCGCTCACTCCCGAAATGATCAACCAATTCAGCAAATTTCTCGTGCACTTGTTTGGGTGTGGCTACACCAATCGTGTCACCTATCGATACCTCGTACACTCCCATTGCAAACAGCTCTTCAACGACACGGAGTGTGTTCTCAACGGGCACATCCCCTTCATACGGACAGCCAAATACAGTGGACACATACCCTCTGACCCGAAGACCTGAACCAGTCGCCTCTTCTATAACTTCTCGAAGAACCGGGAACGTATCCTGGATGGTTTTATTGATGTTCTTGAGATTATGGGTCTCGCTCGCTGACATGAAGACAGCAATCTCCTTGAGATTCGTTTCTTTTACCCGCTCCATTCCCTTTTTGTTTGGAACGAGTGCGCTATAGGTTACTCCCTGCTTTTGTTGTATACCGCAAAGGACTTCTACAGCATCGGACAACTGAGGGATCCATTTGGGATTCACAAATGAGCTTGCCTCGATATTACGTAATCCTGCATCAGCCAATCGATTGATCAATTCAATCTTTACTTGTGTCGGAATGATCTTGGTTTCATTCTGCAATCCATCACGAGGACCTACTTCAACGATACGAATATCCATTTGGTGCCTCCTCTCTCAAACCAAGCGAGCGCTCAGTTAGTTTGCAAAAATGAAGAAGAAATGGCTATTCCAATACGAGAATAACGTCTCCCTCGTTTACAAAATCCCCGATATTCGCCTTGATTTCAGCTACTGTTCCGCTGCTTTCTGCTTGCAGAGGCACTTCCATTTTCATTGATTCGAGTACCACCACATCTTGCCCTTCTGTTACTTGATCTCCTGCTTGAACCAACAGGTTGATTACGGTTCCTGCCATGTTTGCAATTACTTGTTTCATTTTCCTCGCTCCTTTAGCTACGTTTCTTCTGAATAAATTGTGTATCGTATTTGCCTTTTTGGAAATCGTCATCTGCAAGTACTTCCATTAAAAACGGAATATTCGTTTTGATTCCGCTTATTTCAAAATCCTCAAGTGCCTTTTGTGCCAGCACAACTGCCTGTTCACGTGTCTCACCAGTCACGATTACTTTGGCAATCATCGGATCATAAAAAGGCGTAACCTGTGTACCCGCTTCAACAGCATCATCAATACGAACATTAGCAAGTACCGGCGGTTTGTATTCCTGAATGGTTCCAGGTGAAGGTAAGAAAGTTTTCGGATCTTCGGCATAAACACGCAATTCGATTGCATGTTTTTTGGCAGTGATATCCGATTGGGTTAGAGAAATCGAGTGGTTCTTGGCAATTTCAAGCTGTAAAGCTACCAAATCCAAACCAGTCATCTCTTCGGTTACAGGATGCTCTACTTGCAAGCGAGTATTCATTTCAAGGAAATAAAAGTTTTTGGCGTCGTCCATGATGAATTCAACCGTGCCTACTCCTGTGTAAGAAACAGCTCTCGCAGCTTCCAGAGCGGCCTCGCAAATCTTTTCTCTCGTCTCATGATCGAGAAATGGCGATGGACTCTCTTCAATTACTTTTTGATGGCGACGTTGGATGGAGCATTCTCTCTCCAGCGCGTGCAGATAGTTGCCATGATGATCGGCTATTACCTGTACTTCAATATGGTGTGGATTCTGGACGAATTTCTCCAGGAACATGGTGTCGTTACCAAAGTATGCTTTAGCTCTGCCCTTTGCAGACTGAAATGCTTGTCGCAGTTCATCGTCACTGTGGCATACCTGCATGCCAATTCCGCCACCGCCTGCACTCGCTTTGAGCATAACCGGATACCCGATTTGTCCTGCATGGTGAATCGCTTCTTCAGGAGTATCCATCTGTGCTTCAATTCCTGGAACAATCGGTACACCTGCTTCACGCATAATCCTGCGGGCAGTCACCTTGTCACCCATTTTGGAGATCACTTCCGGTGTTGGACCGATGAAGGTAATTCCTTCTTCTACACAGCGACGGGCAAATGCAGGATTCTCAGACAAGAGACCATACCCGGGATGAATCGCATCAGCACCTGTTGATTTGCAAGCACTGATTATTGCTTCCATGTTTAAATAACTCTGGGGAACTGGCGGAGGACCAATCAATACGGACTCGTCAGCCTCTCGAACGAACGGCATCGCTTTATCTGCTTCCGAATGCACCGCTACCGTCGCGATCCCTACCTGTTTGCAGGTACGAATGATGCGACGAGCGATCTCTCCACGGTTGGCTATCAACACTTTGTGCATGACTACTCTCCCTTCTTTCAATTCCTATCATCTATTTTGCCATTCTTTCGTGTATTGTTCTAGCAGGAATTTTCAAAATCCTCACATGAAAGCGAAAACATTCCTTTTGTGATAATTTACTTTAGTTTGCATGTTATTGTAGAGAATTTGTAACATAGTTTGTGTATAATAGAAATGAAACGAAGATGCTATATCTGTCGTGAGGGGGAGTGTTACAGATATGTACGAAGTAAAACGCTTACGAATCAACTATAAGACATTAGAGGAATTCCAGAAGTTCCGTGAGTTTGGTTTGGAAGAGTTGTCGATGAAAGATGACTTACAGGCAAACATGGTAGAAAATGATTCAGAGTCACCTTTTTATGGTGTTTACGATGGTGATCGTTTGATTGCCCGAATGAGTTTATATAAGATCGACGGCAAGTATGATCGCTATTTCGAACCTGCACAAGACTATTACGAGCTATGGAAGCTGGAAGTGTTGCCTGATTTCCGTGGCAAGGATGTCGGAACAGCGCTCGTTAACCACGCGAAGAGCTTTGGCTCACCGATCAAAACAAACTCTCGCTGCCGTGCCGATGATTTCTGGGTAAAAATGGGTTTTTCTCCAGTGAAGTACAACTTTATGCGTGACCGTGGAGAGAATCCGTATGTATGGTTGCCAGAAGGTGTAGGTATGCAAGAGTAAAAACGATACCCACCCGACACAAGCTATCGCTGGCGTCGGGCGGGGCCCCAAACTTAAATACAAGTAAAAAATCGCCAGCGTGCTTGTGACGTTGGCGATTTTTTGACGCACAGGACGTGCTAATATCGACGTTGTAACAGGACGTTACGCTTTTAGTCGATGATTTTACTCCACTCGCTCCAGATTCCCGTTTGCATCCATCTTGAAAACCGGTTTGGATGGCTCCTCTTCTTTTAGAAAAGCAAGCTTGCGAGCACGATCCATAATTTGCAAGAGAGCCTTATAGTCATCATTGACTCCTTGTACGCTATCGAGCTGCTTTTTCATTTTCCCGTTAGCTTCCTGCAACTCTTTTAGTTCTGCTTCTTTTTGTTCTAATTCTCTTTCCAACTGTTTGATTCTTTTCACAACATCTTTTTGTTTTGTCAAAACACGAATGGCCTGATCGATCTGCTGTTCTTCCGTCACCAGTGTTTGGGGTGTTGTCAAGGTTGCGACTGGAGCTGGTATGGCAGCAGTTGGTACCGGTGCAGACTGTTTCGGGCTTTTTGGCAAAACCTCATCATCGGCAAATTCAGTAATTACCGACAATCTTCCTGATTTTTTCATTTGCTGACGCTGACTCTTGGCAATGGCGATTGCCGCTTCGTATCGTTTGCGCACCGTACTGTTCCAGCGAAATCCACACGCAGCTGCTGTTCTACCCAGCCGTTGTCCGACTTCTTCAAACGCAGCCAGTTGTGTTCCTCCTTCGCGAATATGGCGCAAAGTTACTTCTGCCAATACTAAATCATCATCATCTGTCCATGCATCTTGTCTTGAAGCTACCATATGTGAGGTCCCTCCCGTGTACTTATGAAGGTAAATGTAGTTCATTCTATGCTTTATCCTATTCTCGTAGAATCTCTTTCTAGCAAGAATCTTATGATTTCCTAAAATTCCAGGAATCCGAAGAAGTAAAATAGAAAGTACCTAGGAAAAGTATCTCCAACGCATAGATGATTTAAACGGGAGGGAATCTATTTCGTCTAACCGATTACCGCTTATGTAAGAATCGTTGAACCACTGCCGTATGCTCATCACTGCCCCAAAGCGATGCGCATTGCTCAATTTCTCTGTTGACCCGCTCGTCCTTACTCATCCCGGATCTCTTCCATTCCAACAGTCGCATGTACGACTCGATTCCTACCAGAGGCTGCTCTGCAATGCGACTGGCGAAAGAATGGACGGCTTCCTTCAATTGTTCCTTGGGATAAACCTCCTGAACAAATCCGAGTCGCATGGCTTCCGCTGCGTCGATCCGCTTCCCGGTTAATAGAAGAGTGAGCGCATCTGTCTCATTCAGTTTATCCAAAAGTCGGCTCCCGCCTCCCCAGCCTGTAGTAATATGCATGGAGATTTGAACAAACCCCATGATTGCCGTATCTGCAGCGAAGCGAAAATGGCACGAGATCGCCAGCTCACATCCTCCACCGATGGCAGCTCCGTTGATCATGGCAATCGTCGGCTTGGGATAGCGGTCTATTTTCTCTAGGACCTCTCCAATCTTTGAAAGTAGCAAAAAGGCCTCTTCCTTTCCTTTTGCCCTCATTAATTGGTCCAGGTCTCCACCAGAAACAAAGACATTGTTAGCCCCTGTAAAGACAATCACTTTTACCTGAGCATCCTGTTTGTACTGATCCAGAAGGTGAGTCAGTTCTTCTACCATTTCCAAGCTGACCGCATTTCTCACTTCCGGTCGATCAAATGTAATCCAGGCTATTTCCTCTTCAACTTCCGTTCGAATCGTATTCAATGAAGTGACCCCTTTCTCTTTCATTCTCCCCCTATTGTACCGAACGAAAGAAAAATGAAAAGGGAGCGATATGAAATCACTCCCCAGGCACAAACTATTTAGGCTAATAAACTTTTCATCGCTGATTGATTATAGCCGATGACAACATTCTCTCCATCAGTCAAGATCGGACGCTTCAGAAGTCGTGGATCTTCACTTAACATCTCCAACAATTCCTTGACAGTCATATCGTCGATGTCAACATCCAGGTTCTTGAATTTTTGGCTACGGGTAGACAAGATTTCATCCAGTCCGTTGTGCGTCATTTTTATAATATCCAGCAATTCTCTTGCTGAAGGCGGGTTTTTGAAGAGGTGTCTTTCAACATAGGTAACGCCATTCTCTGTTAACCATGCCTTCGCTTTCCTGCAGGAAGTACAGCTTGGATATGTATAGAATGTGATTTGTTGTGCTTGAGTAGCAGTCGCCATGACAAACCCTCCATTCCTTTTTTTCTTATGTTCACTGAGGAAATCTCCCCAGCAAATGTCAATATTTCTGTATAAAATTATACGTTCACTGAAAACACTATGTCAATAGTATTTAATATAATAAATCTAAACTTTAAGATATTATTGTGAAATGTATAGTTACAAGCTTAACAATCACACCAAAATCGGATACACTATATTTCGACAATATTTGTTTGAAAGGGGGTACGCGTATGGAAAACGATGCCCAGAAATTAACGAATGCTCTTGCTGACCCCACCCGTTTTTCAATTTACCAGTATATTGCTGCCAGTCGACAAGCAGTAACTGTACAAGAGGTGGCCGATCACTTTTCGATTCACCCGAATGTAGCACGCCTACACTTAAGTAAGTTGGAAGATGTTGACCTGCTTCAGTCTATTTCTGATAAAAGTGGGAAGGGTGGACGTCCTAGCAGACTTTACTCCTTATCAAATCAGGTGGTTAGTTTGCAATTCCCGCCTCGTGACTATCAGACATTAGCAGACATCGCGATAGAAACCCTCATGTCGTTAGGTGAGCAAGCTGAATCTGCTCTGATTAACATGGGTCGTCGGATGGGTTTAGAGGCTGCGAAAAGAGCGATGGTGGAAACCTCACTTGATCCTGCAAACATTCCTTTTCAAAAGGCACTTGACAGCATTACCCGTGTAATAATCGCCCAGGGATTAAATCCTGAGATCAATGTTTCGGAAGACGGCACGATACGTTTTCGCGTATTTAACTGCACGTTTTCTGATGCTGCCAAAAGATATCCGCAAAGCGTATGCAAGATGCATAACGCTCTTTTAGCCGGAATATTTGAAGCGTATTTTGGAAAGATTGATTTACAGGAAGAAGAATCAATGATGAGAGGCTGTCAGTCTTGTAATTACTCTGTCGTTCGTTTGCAGTAATCACAAGAATGACATAAAAACGTCATAGCTTCTCGTTTACACGCATGGCCATCTCCTTTATAATGGAATGGACATATTTCTAATGGAATTTTTGCCAAAAGGGGGGAATACGGATGGATCGCATGTATCGTGTACTTGGTTTTTGGACATTAATGATCGCTCTTATGGCTCTTTGGGCCTCCTTAACAAAAATGGCCTTATTGTTCTTTGCTTTGACTGGTGTATTTGTAGCTCTAAGCTACATGCAATTATCCGAAAAGACCTACATAAAAATCTTTTTCGGTTTTATGTTCTGTTCTTTCGTGGGATTCACTTACTACACATTCTTCGTAATGCCACTCGGCGGCGGAGAACACTCTTTCCTTCCATTGATGATGTAATGAAAAAAGATGCTCTTTCGAGAGCATCTTTTTTATTTGTTTACAAAACAGTTATGAGCGTCAAAAGTGAAAAACGTCTCGACGTTTTTCATAAAAGTTAAATATTCTTATTACAGAAAATGGTCATAACCGTTTCTGTAATAAGATCCTAAATACCCCGCCCATCCCTGATGGCATGATCAACTGCTGGATGGCCCGATTTCGTTTCATCGCCTGACTGGTGAACGGGTCCCGGTCGTTGTGGCTCTCTGCTTTATGGAGGATTCCATGCTGGATCAAAAACTCATCCTGGCGTTGGAAGCTTACCGTCTCCACTCCCGCTTCTTCTCCCCATTTCATCAAGGATGAAAAATTCACATGAGCTGTAATATCTTGCTCGCCTACATGGATAAACGGATTCTCATGTGCCTGATGCTTGTAATAGCACATCAGTGTTCCTCGGTTTCGATTTGGGTGATACAGGTCTTTTTGCAAATCCCCGTAATCAATTGTGAGGATATGTCCTTTTCTCAGTATTTTCGCCATACTTGCTACGGCTTGCTTCATTCCCAAATTGACTTCAATCCTCATTTTCCCACGAACTTGTACATCGGCTTCCTGCAAAAATGCTTCTACTTCGGGAGTAACCCGTTGCAGATGTTTTTCGACAAAATGATCGCCATCTACTGCTACACCGATTTCGTACCATCCGTTTTTATCCCGTTCCACGATATGTACCGGAAATGCGTCAAAATATTCATTTGATACAATGACTCCCTCGATTTCTTCGTTCTGCGCAGCTTCTTCGATCGATGAGTACCAGGTTTTGCTGCCCGCAAAGTCCAAGATGGCCTCTGCCTGCAATTCACGGTGATAAGGGCTTGCTTCCACCAATATAATACGAAGCTTCTCGTACCAATCCGGCCGGCTCGCTCGAATCTGTGCCACCATATGCTTGATCATGTAACCCGTACCGCCGCCTACTTCGACCAGCGTGGGCACTTGTGGCCTGCACTCATCCCAGTACTGGCAGATAGCATCAGCCAGCGTCTCAGAAAAAACCGGATGGACCGTTGCACTGGTATAAAAGTCCCCTTCTTTTCCTACTTTATGCTTTTCCTTTGTATAGTACCCGTACGTCGGATGGTACAGGGCAAGCTCCATAAATCGAGCAAACGGGATGGCCCGCTCATCAGTTTGTTCAATATCATCACAAATGATTGCTGAAAGCTGGTCTCGCATAATAGAAACTCCAATCTGTAGTCAGTAAACAACATTTTTTGCCATTCTTCACACAAACAGGGAATGAACCGTTATAATAGAGAGGTATTGCCATTTTTAAATTGGAGAGGAGCTTTTCGAAACATGCAGAAATACAGATTTTTAACACTGCTACTTATCTTCTCAGTCATTGGATTATTGCTAGCTGGCTGTGGAGACAAGCGAGCGGCAAAAGATGTGATGGTGGACGCATTCAAAAAACAAGCAACACTCAACTCGTACAGCTTCCAGGGAACTATGAAGTTCCAAGTAGATGCTGATCAGGCTTTACTTGATTCTGATCCCAATGCGGCTGCTTTTATTGATGCGTTGAAAAAATCACAGCTCACTTATCACGGATCGACTTCTGTCGAGCCATTTCAAACAGAACTAGTTCTTGATGCAAAAGTAGAGTTCCAAGGCATGTCCATGAATTTTAACATGCCGATACTGTTCAATCAAGATAAGCTCTGGGTGAAGGTTCCAGCGATTGACTTATTCCCAGAATTGGCTCAATTGAAAGGTAAATTCGTAGAAGTCGACTTCAAGCAATTAAGCGAAATGAGCGGGCAGCCTGTCACATTCTCGCAAAACATGAAAGCGCAACGTGAGGTTGGGCAAAAAGCAGTTGATATCTTCTTTAAACATGTAGGAAATGAATATTTTGCGGATGTTGCGAAAGATGCTTTTCCTCTTCCAGAAGGAATTACAGAGGGCCGTGTCGTAAAATTCCAAATGACTAATGATAATTTTGCCCCATTGGTGAAAAAATTGCTCGGTTCTGTCATTCCAGAAGTATTGGATGTTATCGCTACTTCTGAATTGGGGAAAGATATGAAAAAAGAAGATCTTGACCAGACAAAAGCTGATGTACAAGAAGCATTAAAAGAATTCGAAGCTTCAGGGGATGAATGGAAGAAGTCCGTGAATATCAAAAAAGGTGATATCATATTTATTATCGATAAGGAAAACAACGTTCCTTACCAAATGTTTGATGTTTCCTTGCAAATCACTCCTCCTGAGGAAAAAGGCTCCTTTACTCTTGGCGTAACATTCGATCAAAAACTGACAAACATTGGGCAAACTCCGAAATGGGAGATCACAACTCCTAAGCCGGAAGAGATTGTGCCATTGTCTGACTTGATGGGTGGCGCCAACTTCTAGTGGTGAACCTATGCTCAAATTTCTGATCATTTTCTGTGAAAAACGTCTCGACGTTTTTCATAAAAGTGGATATGACCGCTTGCGGGCAAACAAAACGGTCATGATCGTTTTGTTCGTTCTCATCTTTTCTACTCCTCCGTCTGTTCTGCAAGCGGAGGAGATTTTGCCAATTGAACAACTCATCTTACAACAACACTTTACACAGATGGAACTGGAACGAAATTTAACGCTGGTGAAAGCGGAAGAAGCAACTCTTTTTCGGGAAATTGAAAAGCTTGATCAACAACTCATTTCCAAAGAACAGCACATGCGCCAAATGCGCAAACATGCGGGTGACGTTGCCAGAGCCTATTACATGGGTGAACGGGATTCTCTGCTCTCGCTCTTGTTTGAAACGAAAAATTTCAATGATCTGCTCTTGTTGCTTGATTTCCTCGAGTACCTGTTTGAACGGGATATGAGCAAGTTGGAAACCTTTCAGGCAGAAAGACAGCAGGCTATCGAACTGCAGGCAAGCAAACAGGTTCGACTGAACAAAGTACAACAGCTTCGCACTCACTTCGAGCAGCAGTTGGCAGAAATCAAGCGAATTCAGGCTGAGAAGGAAAAGAACCTGCAGACCCTCAAGGATCCCACTTCAGTCCAAACGTTGATGGACCATATCATCACCGACTGGCGCAATCGTGGTCTGCCTGCCTTCCGAACCTATTTTGCTGCATTATCTACTGTCATGCTGGAGTTGCAAGAGCTTGCCACACCTGAACATATTCAATCAAACGGACTATTCTCTCATCGGCTGACGATTGGCGAAGCAGAATTCAATCAATTTCTCGCTTCGAAAAATGAGTTGTTTAAAGAGTCAAAATTTCAATTCACCAATAATCAATTAATCGTAGATGGCAGCTATCAGCAAATGAATTTGAAAATCGTTGGGAATTACGAACTGGTCTCTCCCACGGAATTAAAATTTCATATGAAGCAATTACTGTTTGATGGTTTCCTATTGCCGGATACGACGATTAAGGAACTGGAAAAAGAATACAATCTCGGCTTCTACCCCACTTTGATCTCACCCAATATCAAGGTCGAAGGAATGACACTGGCTGATCAGAAATTGGAGCTAGATATCAAGTTCGAACTCGGATTTGGATTTTAAAACTACCCACCAAACAATAAACCAGCAATCGAAAAAAGCGTCGATGTAGAAATTCTACACAGACGCTTTTCGTATTATCAGGTCATATTGTTTACTTGGACGCCAACTTCTTTGTTTGAATGAGTTTATTGACATGGACAATCATTTCTTTATGATACCGCTCCAAAAGGCGATACACTTGCAAGGTTAACTGTGGATCATTTTGCTTGCCTCTAGCTTGCAGGGTTTGAGCTATTGGGTAAATCACGTAATTCCGCTTGCCTGCTTGACGGTAGTAATGTACATATGTAGGGATGATTTCTGCATTTTCAACGAGTGCTGTGCCATTCTTATCTTTTAGCAAGGTGATCTTGGCAATGGCCCCAATATCCTTGTAATCATTTCGCTGTGCCGAGATAAAATTGCCAAGCGAGTACATGATAAGCCCTTTTTTTACTTTGCCATCAGGAAGGGTGACGGTACGCCATTCATACGGCTGAACGACATGCGGATGATGGCCGATAATCAAATCAGCTCCATCGACAAGACATTGATTGGCTGTTTTTTTCTGAAAATCGCTTGGCATCCGCTGATACTCATTGCCAAAGTGCAGGGCTACGGCTACGATATCAGCTCCTGCTAATTTTGCCCTTGCTATATCTTGCTTGATCAGTGCAGGTTGAATCAGATTAACCAGATACGGTTTGCCTTTTGGAAGAGGTATGCCGTTCGTGCCGTAACTATAAGCGAGTACAGCCAACTTCACCCCATTTTTCTCCAGGATCATTGGTTGCATCCGTTCTTCTGCTGTACGGAAGGTTCCCGTAGAAGGCAGATCTGCACGCTTCAGGGCATCCAGTGTCCGTATAACCCCTTTTTCTCTTCGATCCAGTGAATGATTGTTTGCGGTCGTCAGGGCAGTGAATCCCACTTGCTTTAATGTGGTCGCCAGTGAATCAGGAGAATTAAATTCGGGATAGCCGGAATAACGAAGATCTGCTCCCGCAAGAGTCGTCTCCAGATTGCCAATGACGATATCCCCCTGTTTTAAAATCGGCTGTACCTTAGCAAAAAAAGGCTGGAACTGATACGACTTGCTTTTGGTGTCCCATGCTGCCTCCAACTGTTCATCGTGAACCATGATATCGCCGACAGTCATCAAAGTTACACGTTGATCTACTGCAACTGGCTCAGGGGGCGGTGGACTTACAGGTTGATTGGTTGATGTCGGAGATGGGGCTGCCGAGTTGCTGCTTACTTCTTTCGCTTCCTGTTTCGTCGTGTTATCAACAGAATTTGAAAAAGCAGGAATGGAACACCCTGTAACTAACAGCAAGCTAACTGCTGTCACAAGGCTAAAAAAACGTTTCATCTCTGTGTACTCCTATCCATTCGATAAAATTTCTTTTCTACAATATTCTTCCTTTGTTCCACATATACCTACAGAAATCCTGCTTTTTCTCATCCTTCCGAAAAACCATAAGGACAATTGTCACAAAAAAAGAAGGAGCATCCTGGCCCCTTCTTTGGTCTTTCATCAAAAAGCGATTATGATTTTTGGAAGTTCCGTTTAATCTCATCGAATTCTTCTTCATCGTTCAGCATGGCATATTTTGCTTCTTCCACGTTGTTAAACTGTCCATCCTTCTTCGCCCAATACCAAACCATCAGGGCAGAAATGGAAAATGAGATCATGACAATCAAGAGTAAGATACCGCTCGTTGACAATCGAAACACCTCCTATATGGTTCATGATGCTTGGAGAAACTATATATACTATTATATCTCTACTAGTTTAACAATCATTCTTCCACTTTGCTAGTGAATAAAATCTTGAAGGTTGAACGTTCTGTGACTATTGTCACAAGGGTTGCCCTAGCGCAGTAAACCGGTTACAAACGGATTGAAGGTTTTTTCTGACTCAATCGTCGTTCTCGGGCCATGTCCCGGATAGATAATCGTGTCATCCTCCAGTTCAAAAAGCTTATCCTGAATACTCTCCATCAGAACCTCGTAATTCCCGCCAGGTAGATCGGTTCTGCCGATGGATTGGGCGAAGAGAACGTCACCGCTAAAGCAATGTTGCCCCATGACGAACGAACAACTGCCGGGAGAATGCCCAGGTGTATGAAGAACCTGAAATGTGATTCCAGCAAGTTGCAGTTCCTGATTGTCTGCCAACTCATGTTCCGCAGGATCACAAACGATTGGCTCAGGCAACCCAAAGCGACTGGAGCCGTTTAAATTAGGGTCCGTCAGCCACTCCTGCTCATTCGGATGGATGTAGACAGGCGCCTTGGTCACCTTTCGTACCTGCTCTAGCCCACCAATGTGGTCAAGATGAGCATGTGTGAGCAGGATGGCTACGACTTTGGTATTTCGTACGGCATCAACGAGCGCTCCAGGCTCCATTCCCGGATCAATAACGATTGATTCCTGGGTGTCGGTATTTGTGATGAGGTATGCATTTGTCTGAAACGGACCTAAACTAAACGAACGAATGGTTATGTTCATACTGCTCCCCTTCCTTGTTTTCCTGATTAGCTGTCATTATTATCTTCTTTATAGTACCAAAGTTGAAAGAGGTGTCACAATGATACAACAGATGATTGTCGTTGAATTGGAAATGCCCAAAAATAAATTGCCCGGATTTTATGCGCAAATCGTTCATAAAATTGGCGACCAGGTTAAAATATTCGACCGTTATCTTGTCCTGTTTGTGGTCGAGGATCATACACAAGCAGCCAAACTGCACCAAATTTTCGATAAATATCAGGTGAATTGGGACGATTACAAGGCATGGGTACTGCCCCCGGATACAAATATCCCCTTGATCGATCAGTTTGGCTTTACCGGAATCCTGGGAAACAAGTTCTTGTTCACCCATCAGGCAACACCATTCCAATTACAAGGGGATGCAGGCAATTCCCATTTGGCTGTCACCGAGCAATTGCAAGATCACATGATTGCACAAGTGCCAAGTCCAACAGGAACCATTTATTTTATTGACTCATCATACCTCGATGTAGCCATTCAGCTAGCACAGCGTTACCAAATAGGTATCGCTGTTATAAACGGAACTTCTCAATAAGATGCTGAAGTTCATGCGCTTTTTGACTCAACGATAATGATGATGCGGAGATTTCTTCAATTGCGATCAACTGTTCCTTGGACAGAGCATTCACTCGATCAGCATTGTATGCCGAGTCCTTGGCGATTCGTGCCATGTCGTCTACCGATGCTGCGACTTCTTCTGAACCGGCAGACATTTGTTGGGAAGTGGCAGAAATCTCTCTGATCTGGTCTGCAACATTTTGGGATGACTCATAAATATGTTTGAACGCTTCACCTGCTTCAACGACTACAGTCAGCCCTTCTTTGACCTCTTTTACCACCGTATCCATGGAAATGACGGCTCGTCCCGTATCAGTCTGGATTTCCTGAATAAGGGAAGTAATCTGACTGGCAGATGCATTCGACTGTTCTGCGAGTTTACGCACTTCATCAGCAACGACCGCAAATCCTCTGCCGTGTTCACCTGCACGGGCAGCTTCAATTGCCGCATTGAGCGCAAGCAGGTTGGTTTGTGCAGCAATCGCTGAGATCACCTCAACAATTTGTCCGATCTCCTGTGAGCGTTCACCCAGCTTTTGAACGATAGATGCGGAACCTTGAACCGATTCGTTGATCATGCCCATTTTTGATACAGTATGCTGGATGGACTGATTCCCTTGACTTGCTTCGCTTGTTGTTTCGTTGGCTGCATCAGACACCTGTGAAGAAGACTCCGCAATTCGCTGAATGCCAACTGCCATCTCTTCCATCGCTTTGGCGCTTTCTTCTGCTCCCTGTACCTGATTATGGGCACCTGCCGATACTTCGTCGATTGCCCTGCTCACATGTTGTGTTGCTTTGCTGGTCTGTTCTGCGTTGGCAGACAGTTGCTCAGCCAGAGACGCTACTTGTTCTGTTGTATCCGACAACTGGTGCAATACACCACGTAATGAATCACTCATCTTGTTAAAGCTGATGCTTAATTGACCCAGTTCATCATTGGTATCAACAGTAATATGCTGTGTGAGATCACCCTCACTAACCTTCTGCGATGCGTCCACCAATCGATGAAGTGGTTTGATAATCGAGCGATTGATGAAATACGTTTGGACCAATCCGAGTAAAATGGCCAGCAGAATAACAATTGCTGTTGTTACGAATATTGGCTGTGCCGCATTGGAAACCTCAGTTGATTGCATCGAGCCTGCAATTTTCCACCCAGTAAGCTTGTTGGTCAAGTAAGTTGCTTTCTCCAGCCCGTTTGCCGTTTGAATATCCAGCATACCTGTTTCATTGCTACCAAACATCTCACCTACATAGACTTCCTTGTTTTCTTCACCTATGGTGCCTGTCGGATGAACTAGATACTTTTTGTTCTTATCCAAGATAAACACATATCCATTCTGACCAATTTTGGCTTTCTTGGTCAGCTCTTTTAGGTAATTTAGACTGATGTCAAGAGCGATAACACCGCTACCGTCGGATGTGCTGCGGGACGCACTTACAACGATCTCACCAGTTGCAGCATCTACATAGGGATCAGTCAATACGACCTGATCTTTTTTGTTCATGGCATCCTGGTACCATGGGCGTATGCGAGGATCATAATCCTTTGGTAATTCTGTCTTTGGTGAAATAATCATTACCCCTGAACTTGTCCCCACATAAGTGTTTTTAATCTCGGGGTGAATTTTCTGATAGCGGTCAACAATTTCCTGTGCCATGGGAGAACCCGTCCCGGCATAATGCTCGGATTTGATGGTATTTCCCAACAATTCAACATCCTGAATTTTTGTCTGAAGAAATTGTGTAATACTGTCGTCCAACATGCGGATGCTCTCTCCAGAAGACATGCTGAGTTGATCTTCCAATTTGTTTTTAGCACTATTGTAAGCAGAGATGCCAATGATGAGACTCGGGACCAAAAGAAGTATAAGTGACGAAAATAACAACCGCTTTCTAATAGAGATACTGGAAAATTTCATACCTTTCTCTGTCTCCTTCAATGGACTGATTGTATCGAACTGTGTCGAATGCCATACATAAATATACCCTCATCAACTGGAAAAAGAAACATGATTTTCAAAAGAAAAATTTAAAAATATAAACCAGCAAAAAAGGCGCTATTCTTTCCAATTAGGAAGGAATGCGCCTGATATTTATCAACTTTATTTTACCAAGTCAAAACGGTACCCGAGTACTTTTCCGTTGTGTATGCTAAACAGCATTTGATAGGTCGAGCCCTTGAAAATCAGCTCTTTATCCCCCTGTGTTTCACCATAAGCCTGTTTTACTTTGTCAACCCCATCATAGACGGCTACCCCACGATTGGTTTTGATGGTTTTCCCCTCTTCTTCTGACATGCCTCCAGTCATGAGGCTCTCGACGACACCGTTTCTTACTTTCATGATAATTTGGGCTTTGCCAATCATGATCATTCCAGTGGATACGGTCCCTTCGCCACGAGCCAGTTGCTCGACAGTCAGGCTCTCTCTGGAAACAGCATCCATAAATTCATACTGTGTCGGTTTTAATTGATCCATGGCTTCCTTGATTCCTTGACCAAGATAAACGCCCATCATTCCGTACTCCAACTTGTTCTCTGGATCAAACTTTTCTGTGATCTGAGGTGCGGGATTGGGCGGTGTTGTTGTTTGTGTGCAACCTGTAATCAGTAAGCATACTGCGATAAGACACTTTGCCAGTAATCGGAAACTTGCCATATGGTAAGATCTACTCCTTTTTCCATGCTAACCATTGTGTTAAATGGTTTCATATCCCATATGTTTTCTATCTTATACCAGCAAATTTCATGGGGCAAGTTGTGTTTGACTAAGGATCGATTAATTAGCACCTATGACTTTTTGATTTTTTGTTTCGGTTTCGCAGAGCCATTATTCACGTTTTGTTTCAAACCTTCTAATATTTTCAAAAGGGAGTGGAAGAATGGAGAGCCGAAAACAGCAACGATCCCCCATATCCACAATACTTCCGCCCACGGGTCATTCACATAGACTTGCTCTTCACCAACTAAAATTTTACCGGGATCAATGCCGATTAGAGCAAAAATAATGCCTGCAGCGATTGTTGATATGGTCAGGTTCATAAATCTTTTGTAGTTGGAGAGCCGTGCTGCCAAATTGTGATTATCGATATCATCGTCATCCGCTTCATAATCAGTACCAAGGAATGGAATAATTGACTTGCATGCCTCTGTTACACCCGCCGCTGCGCTAGATACCGCAGTGATATAAATAAGAAATGAAATGGATGTATCCAAATCGACCATTGTCCCTCTCCCCCTTTTGTATTAGCGTATGGGGAAGGTCCTAGGAAATAGTACCAAAAAAAGCTTCTGTCTCATCGACAGAAGCTTCCTTTTATTTTATCTATTACAGGTGGTTTGCTACAGGATATCAGCAGATAACTGCGCCAGTATGCTTCGTTCCCCTTTCTCAAGCTTGACGTGTCCTGCTAATTTCTGATCTTTGAACATCTCAACAACATAGGTTAAGCCGTTATTGCTTTCATCCAGATACGGATGGTCAATTTGTTCGGGATCGCCCATTAACACAATCTTGGAGCCTTCTCCTACCCGAGTGAGGATGGTCTTTACTTCGTGTTTGGTCAAATTTTGTGCTTCATCGATTATGATAAATTGTCCTGGAATCGATCTGCCCCGAATATAGGTTAAGGCTTCAACTTGAATACTGCCCATACCCGCCAGGATTTTATCCAAATCTCCTGGCCTTTTTGTATTAAATAAATATTCGAGATTATCATAAATCGGTTGCATCCAGGGTCGAAGCTTTTCTTCCTTTTCTCCTGGCAAGTAACCGATATCTTTACCAAGTGGAACAATCGGTCTTGCTACAAGCAGCTTTTTGTATTTTTGCATGTCTTCAATTTGTAATAGTCCAGCAGCAAGAGCCAATAACGTTTTTCCTGTACCAGCTTTTCCGGTCATTGTAACGAGCGGAATGTCATCTCGCATCAACAGTTCAATGGCCATTCTCTGCTGGACATTTCGTGCCTTAATCCCCCAGATGGCATCGTCTTCACTGACCAGCATCTCCATTGTTTTTCCTTCTCCATCAACCTTGCCGATTGCGGAGATCGAAGGGTTTAACTCGTCTTTGAGAATCAGAAACTGATGAGGATGGAACAAGAGGTTAGGAAACGTACTTTGTAGTGACAGTTTGCGGTTCGCATAATAGCTCTTGATCGTTTCGGAATTAACCATCATTTTATAGTATCCAGGAAAAATACTGGAGTACTCTCTCACTACACGATCGGATAAAAAGTCCTCTGCGTTCAGCCCCAATGCATCTGCCTTAACCCTCATCAACGCATCTTTACTTACGAGTATGACTGGCCTCGGATCTGTAGAAACATTCTCTTCTTCTTGCAAATTAATAGCAACGGCCAAGATGCGATTGTCGTTTGTGATTTCGTGGAATTGCTTGTTTAACTTGTGCAGAGAAGAATGATTCAGTTCTACTCGTAACAAGCCCCCGGTCTCCAAAGTAACTCCCTGATGCAGATGACCACTTTTGCGAAAGCTGTCCAACAATCGTGATACATGCCTTGCATTTCGGCCAATCTCATCTGTGTAACGCTTTTTGGAGTCTACTTCTTCGAGCACTACGGCAGGGATGACGATCTCGTTATCCTGAAACGAGAAAATCGCCAGTGGATCTTGCAGGAGTACGTTTGTGTCTAGTACGTAGATTTTTCTCAAGATCTCGCCTCCTAATACCCTTCTCATATACTTTATGCAAATGGTGCAATGATGGTCTGATTCTTGATGGGCGATTGTATTTAAAGTGTATGTGCGTCTTACCTTTGTTAGACGAATTGGGAGGAATGAATCATCCTCTTTACGCAAACAATAAGCAGGCGAACTGGTGCGAATGTGAATGAGAGGATGATTTATGTGAAACAGATGATTCTCGTTGCAGTTATGACCCTCTTACTGACAGCTTGTAATACTGTAAATCAACCACCTGCCAACCAGGCGGCGCCTGCCCCAAATCAACAGCCCAAAGAAACGCAACGGGTACAACAGACAGCCCCGACACCCCAATACAATCAATCTTCGCAGGCTAAGGCCGAGCGATTGGTTCAGCTTGCTACAAGGGTCAAAAATGTGAATGATGCAACAGCGATTGTATTGGGTCGCTATGCAGTAGTGGGAATAGATGTGAAAGCAACACTTGATCGACCAGAAGTAGGTGTCATCAAGTATACGGTTGCCGAAGCTCTCAAAGAGGATCCTCAAGGTGCCAATGCAATTGTTACTGCAGACCCAGACATTGTTCAACGCCTGCGTGAGATGCAAGCCGATATCAGACACGGGCGGCCCATTGCAGGAATTATGGAAGAATTGTCTGACATCATTGGTCGTCTGATCCCGCAACTGCCACGAGATGTGGAACGCCGGGAACAACCGAATACCAAGCAAAACCAGCAAAGGATCAACAACAACACAGATTCTGAAACAAAAGGCAATACGAAAATTCCATTGCAAAAGTAAGTGATCACTTCCAAAGAAAAGAGACCAATCCGTTTTTTTATTGGACTGGTCTTTTTTGCTGACGCATTCACAAAGCTGTAAGATTTGTCACAGTAATTTGCAATGTAAACCTAATGACAATCGTGGTAAGATGTATGTATGACAAATATCACACTATCAAGAGCCTGTTCAAAAAGGAGAGAGCCACTTTTTGAACATCCTCTAAGTAAGGAGCGAATTTACATAATGAAATATAGAACATTACCAGGTACAAATTTAAGTGTTTCCGAAGTAGGATTTGGTGTTTGGTCCGTTGCTACCAAGTGGTGGGGCGTAACCGACGAGAATTTCGGTAAAAAATTGCTTCGCAGTGCGTACGAAGATTACGGCATCACCTTTTTTGATACGGCTGACGTGTATGGAAACGGTCTAGGTGAAACCATCCTGGCTGATACGTTCAAAGATATTCGTGACAAGGTAGTACTCGCTACAAAATTTGGTTACGATATTTACAATCTTCCAGGCGAGCGCAAAGGCCACTCGGAGCTTCCACAAAACTGGAGCAAGGAACACATCCGTTATGCTTGCGAACAAAGCTTGAAACGCATGGGAACGGATTACATCGATTTTTATCAGTTACATAATCCTCGCATGGAGTCAGTACTCAGCGATGACATCCATGAGACATTGGAACGCCTCAAAGAAGAAGGAAAAATTCGTGAGTACGGTGCAGCAATGGGACCAGATATCGGTTGGAAAGACGAGTCAATCGCTGCATTGAAGCGCCCTGGCTACGCTGCTATCCAAATCATCAACAACATCGTTGAGCAAGATCCGGCTCGTGATGTCATTCCTGTTGCTGAAGAACAAAAACGCGCCCTCATCGTTCGTGTACCGCATGGCTCAGGCTTGCTTGATGGCACGTACGATCCGGAGAAACACTTCGATAAGAGTGACCATCGCAATCACCGTCCACTTCACTGGATGCAAGCTGGTGTAGAAGTAGTGAATGAAATGAAAGAAAAAGGTTTGTTTGATGGCAAAGACAAAACAATTGGTCAGTTAGCAATCCAGTTCTCACTGTATAACCCTTCCATCGTTTCTGTACTACCTAACTTCACTAGTGAAGAAAACCTTCGTGAATTCGCTATGGCTTCCGAAGTAGCTCCGATCAAAAAAGAAGAGATGGAATTAATCGAATCCTTGTGGGTTGGCGGCTATGATGAGCGACTCCAGCAACCAATGTCCAACACGACCACCAAACCTACCCCTGTTCTACAGGCCTAAAAGGTATCATATAAAATTCTGATCGACTAAAAAATTCCTAGGATTAATCTCCTAGGAATTTTTTGCAACTAATTCATTTTTCAAGAGCTTTCTACCTATTTTAGTGCTATTTATATGCTTTCTGTAAGTATTCATAGTATAATAGGTTCTAGTTACAGTTTTCATAGAGGGTGAACCTAGAGATGACACAGGTTGGAAAACGACTGAGGGAATTTCGCAAAAGTTTGCAAATGACGCAAGAGGAACTCGCTTCCGATATTTGTAATCGCAGCTATGTAAGCCAAATTGAAAAAGGTCAGGTTATTCCCTCTCCAGAAATATTGGAACAATTGGCTAATCGCTTGAACCGAGATTTGAGTGACTTATGGCAAGAAGCTGGCAATCCTTCATTTACCCAGGTTGAGGTTCAAAATGCACTGAGACATATCATCAATCGAATCGAAGAAAATGAATGGGACATTGCTCGCAAATGGCTTACCAAACTATTACATACCACTCTATCTCCAACGGATCAGTGCAGGTTCAGTTGGGCCAAGGCACAAATTGCGGAGCATGACGATCCGTTCAGCGATATCGAATCCTTGTACCTGGAAAGCATAGAATTGGCACATGACCAGCAGGATATCCCCTCCTTAGTACGTTCCCTTGATTCGTTAGCACTCTACTATTGCCGGAACCAACATGCAGAAAAGGCGATTCCTCTGCTGATGGAGTGCTTCCAATTGATGCATCAGTTTTTTATATCTTATCGATCGAGAATTTCTGTTCACCTGCATCTTGGTCTTATGTCAGAAATGTTGGGTGAGTACCGTTCTGCTATTGCCCATCTTTGCCGAGCCGAGCAAATGAGCATCGCAGCGGATACGATGTACAAAACAGGAGACATTTACTTCATTCTTGGAAAATGTTATATGGGTCTCAAAGAGTATGCATTCGCCCAGCAATATTTCCTTCGAGCCATCAACTCTATTTCTCCTAATTCTGCTCAATTTTTGCTTATTTATCGAAATTTGGCAAAGTTGCATCGGATTACTTCCCGATTCGATCAAGCCAAGGACTATATAAATAAAGCATTCGAATATCTTGATGACCGTTGTCTCGTCCAAGATCGAGATGACCTTTATCTTGAATCGGCTCATATTCATAAGGAATGTCGAGAGTTTGAGAAAGCAAGGGAAATACTCCAATCCTTATTGGAAAGTGGTTCACCGAAAATGGCAGCTGAGGTTCATTTGCATTTGGCTGATATTTGTCAATTGGAAGGCGAGATCGAAAAAGCTCTCTCTTATCTCCAGCACGAAGCCCTGTCTGAAGTCAATGAAGTGCATTATTATTTAGGGCAGATTCATACGAAGAATGGTAATTTTGAAACGGCTTGTAAGCATTTTGAACGTTATTTCTATTTGCAAAATACGAGCAATATACGACAAGAAGAATAAAACGAGGAAACGGCCCTATCCGTTCCTCGTTTTTTCCTGTCCAATCGATATTCACTTGCGCAAAGCTGTCATAACCTGGTTATCCAATTTGGCAGCAGCGTTTTTATCGTATGTTTTTTCATATTGCGGCTCCACTGAAATCCGAGAACCATAGAACATGACATCGCGAACAGATTCAATCTGAACTTCTATCATCGCTAACTTCAACGGTACTTCCTCAAGTCGCTCAATCGCTAATGTGGCATTGCCGTTGATCGCGTATGTAGATCCTGCGCCGATTAGATTTAGAACTACTTTTGGTTCTTTTTGAATATTAGTGATGATGCGGGAGCGACTGTCTACGGCAAACCGGATGGTCTGGGGATTTGGAGAAAAAACCCAAGAGATGGAGCTTAGTGAAGGAGCACCTGTCTCATGATCAATGGTTCCTAACTGAACAAAACGCTCTTGTTGTAATAGTCGAAACAGCTCTTCCGAAAGTGAATTTGCAACAGTCTCAGCCATACCTTTTTCCTCCTTTTAACATTCGTATGATTATTGTACCTAGGGATACCCGATTAGGCAAATAGCGAACTTGCTGTTTGGTTTGCGTAGATCCTGAAGGGGACGGGTAAAATTATGAAGAGGAGGTTATGAATATGACTCAACCGCCATCATCAACCAAAGAACTCATGGAAAAACTGGATGTGCTCATTACTCGCCTGGATGAAATCGAGCAGTTCACCCACAGGATTGATCGTCTCTCCTTGTTTATCAAAAAGACAGAAATTGCTGATATCCTGTTAAATTACACAAAACCGCGAAGGCTATTCTTCACCAATTTCTTGGCTGGATTAGCTCGCGGTCTCGGATTGACGTTAGGAACAGCGATTGTCCTTGTCTTACTCGGCTCGGTAATTAAGCAGTTTATTTCTGTGCCGATTATTGGTGACTACATTGCCCAAATTGTTGATTATGTGAACAGTTACTACGTTCGGTAACTTATTTTTGGGAGAGTCCAGATTTTTTCGCTTTTCCATTAGGAAGTTTTAGTGTTTTTTTTTATCTTTTCCTTTGCCTTTCCCTTCTCCATCGTGATCATCATCATGATCGTCGTCATATTCTACTTCCCATTCACCATGTTTCGGTTTTTTCACTTCTACCTTTACCTTTTTGGCAGGTACTTGTGGTTGAGGCTTAACCGGCGTTGGAAGGATATTGACAGGCGTTCCATGTGCGATCAATGCTTGAGCTACGATTTTTTCACCATCGACAACCAAGATCGTTACTCCCTTGGAGCTGTACGAACGGTTTTTAAATGGCAAGCTTGCTTCAAATTGGTTCTTGTCTTTCCATTGGATCAGGTGCTTTCCACCATCTGGGGCGATAGCGTACAGCTTGTAATTGGAAGTGTCAACGGTTCCAGAAGCTTCGATTGTACCTTTCACTGTGACTGTTTTATTTTTTGGACTGATCGACGCTGTACCTTTAATGGCAAAGGTTGTTGGAGTCACTACATCAGGTACATCGATATTTGTCACTTCTTCTTTCTCAGAATCAATTTTTACTCCATTTTCATACGCTTCAATCAAGACTTCCTTGTAAGTTGGATTCTCCACATCAAAAGTTACTGAGAATGCCTCCGTTCCGTCCCACACTTTATCGAGAGAAGCTTCTTTTCTCACACTGTTATAGGTTACATATACCTGATCTGTCTTGGAGTCTACAATCCCAAGCACTTTCAAGTCTTTGCTGTTAGTACGATAGGTAGCAGTTGCATGAACAATGACATCATCTTCTTCAACCGTTCCTGTATTGACGCGAAGTTTTTCTGTCTCCAGCAGTTTGTCGTCATCATAGGCTTTTAATTCAACATACTGAGGTGTCGTACTGACTACTGCAGGAATGGTAACAGTGAACTTGTTGTCAACAAAATCAAACACCTCAATCTTCCCATTATTCGGAGTAGTAAGAACAACCTTGGTAACATCATTTGCCACCTTGCCCGTGATGTATACCATGTCATTTTTCACTTCTTGGTCCAATGTGATAAATCCTACTTCTTCATCAATACGAACTTCCAAATAAATATCTGTATAATGCTCCTTGTAGATTTTTTCCCACTCTTCTGGATGTTCTTCCATGTAGGTTGACAATTTTTCATTCAGTTTCAATTCATCCACAACTAGGTACAGATAGTCTGCTTGTGTTTTAAGCAAAAGATTTAATGTAGAAGGATCATTCTCAACCAGGTCTTTCAAACGGTAGCGAGTGTTCTCCTGATCTGCATTTGACATGACCACCTTGCTGGTTGTGTCAGAGGAAGTGGACGAGCTTGCCCAAACTGGTGTAAGTCCGCCCGCAATCGTCGCTACGGCTAAAACAGCAATTACTGGTTTGGTAAAATATTTCTTCATGTTGTTATTTCCCCTTTCGTATTGCTTTCATCCTCCAGACGCAGGGTGTTCTAAAAAGGTTGCAAAAAAGATTACACTTTTTTTCCTGCCCATTGATTGACACTCGATGAGATTTCATTTAGTATTTGATCTAACAAATCTATGTGTTCGATGGTGATCGAATGAATAAAATGTATTCTATTTGCACCGAATACTCTCCTGTGTATGAGTGCATTACCAGTTTCTATACGTTTATCCATTACAAGCATGTAAAATCCGTTCGTATGGGGCAGGATTGGTATGAACGAACCAAACAACAGCTCCCACCCTCCTTTGCCGCTGAATTGGAGGATGAACGTTGGGAGGTCTTGCACCGAGTTGTTTTACTGATTCCACAGTGTCCTGCAAAGAATACTGTGGAGGATTTTTTGCATTGGCTTGCACAGCTGCCAGCAGGTCAACTCTATGAGTTGCTTGCTCCCTGGGTAACGACCATGCCTCTTAACCTGAGTGAGGTTCGCGATAAAAGTGTCTCCTTGTTGAGAAATTGGAACCGGTACTACTTCCAGCACTTTGACCCCGCCATCCTTTCACAATTGGAAAAGGAAGCAAACCAACTGACACGACAATCCGAGCAGATGAGTCCAATTGACCTCATCGAAGAGAAAACAAACGGGATTGTCATTGAACCGAGTGATCATCTGCGGCAAGTGATTTTGATTCCCCAATACCACTCCTATCCGAGCTCGGTGCTTGATTTCTACGGGAATGCTGCAACCTGCCTGTATCCGACACGCTGCCCCGGTGATGAAGAAGTACAGCGGGTGGAGCATATTCTCCAGATGTCACAATGCCTCTCCGATGAGAAACGGCTTCGCATTTTGATGTACATCGCCGAAGGACCACGGACACTGCGAGAGATTCACCAGCACTCCAAATTAGCGAAAAGCACCGTCCATCACCACGTGACGGCTCTTCGGAAGGTTGGCTTTATCCGTGTACACTATGTAGACAATACGACACATTGTATTCCAGCTTATTATTCTTTGCGCAAAGGACAGTGGAATGAGTTGGCATCAGAACTACAAGCCCTCCTTGGTGACAGAAGGGAGTCGCAATGAATAAAATACAGGCTTACTTGCGTGAATACCATCCAATCGTTCATATTCTCATGGCGGGAACTGTTTTTATCACGTTGACCAGCTCCATGAGTATGCCTTTTTTAGCAATTTATTTGCGCCAGACTACCCCGCTGGATTATGCAACCATCGGCATGATCATCGGTGCAGGTCCATTGGCTGGTGCAATGGGCGGATTCGTAGGAGGCATGCTCTCAGATTTCCTGGGGAGAACTCGACTAATGGTTCTATCCTTGCTCACGCTTGCCTTGGTCTTCTTCGGTTTAGTCCTTACAACAAACCCGATCCTCTTGACCATCCTCAGTATTTTCCGGGGATTGGCGGGCTCTTTTTTCGGTACGATTTCCAAAGCGTTAATGGGGGATTTGACCCCCGAAGATAAACGTTTTCGCATGTTTGCCAATCGCTATCTGGCAGTCAATCTAGGGTTTTCAATCGGTCCGATGGTTGGCGCACTGTTAGGAATTGGGGGCAGCTCACTCACCTTTGTCATCGCCAGTGGAATGTATGTGATTTTTGCCCTCTCGCTTGTTGTTCTTTTTCGACACATGCGAGTGGAGTCAAACAACGCTCCTTCCGAACAACCACTATCCGTTATCGATGTTTTGAACGTCTTGCGGAAAGATCGGATTCTCTTTTTGTTTCTAGTTGGCGGTACTTTTCTTTTTACTGTCCATGGTCAAATGTCAGTTACACTCTCGCAATACCTGGAAGCGTCCTTTGAAGATGGCGTTGCCTTGTTTGGAACGCTCATGAGCATCAACGGTATCAGCGTGTTGCTGTTGCAGGTACCATTAACGAGATGGTCTGAAAAGTTCAGCTTGTTTCAGCGAATCGTTCTGGGGAGTATGGGGTTTGCCTTAGGAGAAATCGGGTTTGCTTTTTCCAACGGATGGGCATGGTTCATCCTGTCGATGATCGTGTTCACTGTCGGTGAGATTCTGGTAGTGCCTGCTGAGTATGCACAAATTGATCAGATCACCCCGCAAGGCATGAGAGGCACATACTATGGGGCACAAAGCTTCTGTGATCTGGGCGGGTTCATCGGCCCATGGGTCGGCGGGATGGTGCTTGCTTCCTATGGGGGGCCGAGCATGTTCTTGCTGATGGCCGCCATTTCGCTAGCCAGTCTCATTTTCTTTGCCAAAGGACGGCAATTGTTTCTGGCAAAAACCACTCCGCACGCACCAGATCTGGCACAGCCGATTGCAAAGTAGGAAATTCCCTTCCTTTTTATCCACATAAAAAAAATCGCCCTCGCAACATGACGAAGGCGATTTTTTCCTTATTCGTACACAGGAGTAAGCCAGTGATGGAAAGCTTGGTTATGACCTCGTACGGCATCAAAGTACAGCTTTTGCAGTGTGAGCGTCGTCTCTCCCGGATTTCCGTTACCGACTGGGCGATGGTCAACTTTTGTTACAGGTGCAAGCTGAACTCCGGTTCCGCACAAGAACAGCTCATCTGCAATATACAATTCCGTTCTGTCAATCGAACGAATTTCAATCTTTAGACCAGCCTGCTCTGCCAGTTCCAGCAGAGTATAGCGGGTAATTCCTTCCAGAATCGCATCAGATACAGGGGAGGTAATGAGCTTGTCGCCACGCACCATGAACAGGTTCGAGGCGGTTCCTTCTGCTACGTGGCCGTCTGGAGTCAACATGATCCCGTCATCGAAGCCGCTGGCGATCAGATCGTCTACAGCCAAGGCAGCATTGATATAGCTCCCCGTTGCTTTTGCTCTTGTCGGGATAGCATTGTCGTCAAGGCGTCTCCATGGAGAAATACCGATATGTAAACCTTTGCTTACATCGAGATAGTCACCCAATGGCACAGTGAAAATACAGAAGTCATCCCGGATCCCACTCAGTTTCACTTTAATGACAGGATCTGCTTTATAAGCAAGTGGACGAATGTATACATCTTCACGATATCCGGATTTGTTCAAAATTTCTTTTGTAGCCGCCATCATTTCGTTGACCGTTTCATTGATTTGAATTTTCAAAATCCTGCATGATTGAAGCATCCGCACATAGTGTTCAGGACCTTTGAGAATGTACAATTGCTCATGCTCTTTGTTCCAATACGCACGAATCCCCTCAAATACACCTGTTCCGTAGTTAAGGGCATGAGTAGCAATACTAACCTTGGCATCTTCGAATGGAACAATTTTTCCCTGGAAGTAAGCATAGCCGAATGATGATAATGATTGGTCAGACATGGTTTTCATCCTTTCTCCTGAATTGCCTAAGTTTTTTTAATTATCCTACCACTTTTTCTGAAAGAATAAAAAGGTTTTCTACGAATTTACTGAAAAAGGATAACAGTGGATGACATTCATGAAATACCCTTGACTCCTGGTAAATTCACTGGACAAACTATCATCGGAGGTGATTCGGAATGAAAAAAGGAATCGTTCCAATTGTACTGGGGTCTGCCGTAACCGCAACAGGTCTTGGGCTACTCCGCAGCAAGCACAATCGTTTTCGTGCAGACAATCCTTTTGCCTGGGGCATTGCAGGCTTCGGACTTGCTCATATCGTCTTGGGTGCTATTGATGCTGCAAAAGCTGATTTTTAGCCAGAAACGATAAGCCGAGGATACTATCCTTTGTATCCCCGGCTTTTTGTTTTTTTATTCCATATTAAATTTCGGTTCTTGCTTGATTGCTTCGAGCAGTTGGTCAATTCGATCAATATCATATATCTGCATTTTTCGTTCATTGTCTACAGTATAATGCAGGGTATACATCGTTTCCTCTTTGTTGAAAACAATGTCACTTACTTTATGATCATCACGCAGGATTTGATCAAAAAATTCAAAGGTGTCGACCGCAGAACGATCATCAGGACGAGCATCTGCAACGACCTTGATTTGCAGCCAGTTAAACAGCACGTCTTCCAGTTTCACAACATTTCCCCTCCTACGATTCTTCCTGGATGTCTTTTCTCCGCAATCGTGCCAGGAGCATAACTAGCAATGCAACAAAAAGTGCAGCTCTCACTGGTAATCCCATAACATCCAGTATGGTAAACAAAATGGCTCCGACAAACAAGGCAATCCACAACAAGACCGTCTTGAGAATTGGCATGCGCATCCGGGTAGCAAATCCGGCATAATACACCATGATTAGCAAGGCAAAAATAACAAACAGCCGCATATCATCGAACCATATACGCAACTGATCATAGCTACTGGGCGGATTGTTCGTCGATACATAATTAGAAACCATTTCAACCCATTCCATCTTCTGTTTCTACTCCCCTTGCATTATACTTGCACTCCAGCTTGTCTTTGAAAATAGGACTACGTTTAACTTTATCAGTTGTCCCACTAACCTGTCAAAAAAACCGACCTGAGCTTCGTCGGGCGGGGACCCAAACTAAAAAAACCGCCTTGAACAGATTCTGCCCAAAGCGGTAATTTGACCACCCTAAGGTAGTTTAGTTTTGTGGTTGAGCTTCCCAACGTTTTTGTTTTGCATAACGTTCACGGTCTGATTTATTCAGATGCTTCTTGCGCAAACGTACGGACTGTGGAGTAACTTCACACAACTCATCGTCATTCAGATATTCAAGAGCTTCTTCCAGTGACAAAAGACGTGGTGTCTTCATTTTCACTGTCTCTTCTTTATTTGCAGAGCGCACGTTAGTTGCATGCTTCTCTTTGCACACGTTTACGATGATGTCATTATCTCGGTTGTGTTCGCCCACGATCATGCCTTCATATACTTCTGTGCCTGGTTGAATAAACATGATTCCACGATCTTCAACTGACATCATTCCATAGGAAGTTGCTGTCCCTGTTTCACTTGAAATCAGTACACCAGCATGACGTCCGCCTACTTCTCCCTGGAACAATGGACGATAATCCTCAAAGGAATGGTTCAGGATACCATAACCGCGTGTAATGGTTAAGAACTCAGTACGATAGCCAATCAATCCACGAGAAGGAATGATGAACTCAAGGCGTACTTGACCAAATCCGTTGTTGATCATATTCGTCATTTCCGCTTTACGCATACCGAGTGTCTCCATAACAGAACCCGTATACTCCTCTGGAACGTCAATAATCAGACGCTCAGCAGGCTCCATTTTCTTGCCGTCAATTTCACGGATGATTACTTCTGGTTTGGATACACCAAGCTCGTAACCCTCACGGCGCATGTTTTCTACTAAGATAGAAAGATGAAGCTCACCACGGCCAGATACGATAAAGGCGTCCGGTGAATCCGTCTCATCCACTCGCAGCGACACATCCGTTTCCAACTCGGACAACAGACGCTCACGCAATTTACGTGATGTTACGTGTTTGCCTTCTCGTCCAGCGAATGGACTGTTGTTTACAAGGAAAGTCATCTGGAGCGTAGGCTCATCAATTTTAAGGAGTGGCAAAGCGTCGAGATGATCTGGATCACAAACCGTCTCACCCACGTTAATATCTTCCAATCCTGAAATGCAGACGATATCTCCGGCTTTTGCTGTCTTCTGTTCTACACGGTTCAGACCAGAGAAACCGAAAAGCTTCTGGATACGCATGCGTTTCACGGACCCGTCACGCTTCATCAATGCTACCGTATCGTTCACATTCACTGTACCGCGATAAATGCGACCAATACCGATACGGCCCAAGAAGTCATTATAATCAAGCATAGTCACTTGCAATTGAAGTGGACCATTCTCATCTGCTTCAGGAGCAGGTGAATGTTCAATAATCGTATCGAACAGTGGTTTCAAATCGTCTTGTAGCTGATCTGGCTCCATACCGGCAATTCCAGCCAAACCGGAAGCATACACGATTGGGAAATCCAATTGATCTTCCGTTGCGTCAAGGTCAATGAACAAGTCATATACTTCATTGATTACTTCTTGTGGACGAGCATTTTCACGGTCAATTTTGTTTACTACAACAATTGGCGTTACTTTTGCTTCTAATGCTTTACGAAGTACGAAACGAGTTTGTGGCATACAGCCTTCAAATGCATCTACAATTAAAAGAACCCCATCGACCATGCTCATGATACGCTCTACTTCTCCACCGAAGTCAGCATGCCCAGGAGTATCTAGAATGTTAATGGTGTACTCATTGTATTTAACAGAGGTTGTTTTCGCCAAAATCGTGATCCCACGCTCACGTTCCAAATCGTTGGAATCCATCATGCGATCTTCCACTTGTTGATTGCTTCTGAATGTCCCAGATTGAATCAACAGCTTATCAACTAACGTGGTTTTACCATGGTCTACGTGAGCAATGATTGCTATATTCCGAATATCAGGGCGTTTCATAAGTTCCTCCTCTTTTTCACATACACTCCATCATAACAGGTAGATGTAATCTTAACAACGTACCAATATAAAAATTTTGTGTGTTTCTTCATGTAAAGGTTTGTCCAATATTCAAATAAATGGTAAAATGCGTAATAAATTCATCTTTTTAGGTGATGGTGAAATGATGAGTATCACACCTTGCAAGCAGACTGAATTATTCGCCGATACAGTAATAAAACTGGCTGATGCTTTTGGCATGTTCGCTACCTTTTATTCAACAAATCGTTACTCGAATCAGTATGTCTGGGATCAATGCGCATTTTCTGATCGGCGGACAATGTCTGCTACGTACTTCTTTCTTTCTCTGCATACATCGGATGGACGGATTGGACAGGCTCTCGGTCAAGGGATGTCTCAATCCGCACTAGAGAACGCCTTCCATCTGGCTAGGCATACGATGCAAAAAAACGAAAGACTGACAACTGTGATCAACCACTTGCAAAAATATGAACAACAGCAAAAAATCCCCCCTATTACCACGCCTCCCCGATCCGGGACATCAGACGTTGGTTTACGGCAGCACTATATTCAGTGGGAAGCTCATCACAGAGAGGCTGCTGGCATACTTTCACATTCTTCTCTTCGATCTTCATTGGAGACTTCAACAGAATACCATTATTCGCTGCGAACTGACGGAGTAAGTTATTCTACTGTGATTCAGCGTTTGCAAGGCATTCACCAATTTGAAGAAGGCAACCGGCGATCCGTCTACACGGCTGGTTACAGCACAGAATTTGATGATTGCCATCTGGTGGAACCGCTTATCATGTCCATGAATCAACTGCTTCAGCAAGAAAAAAGCAGACGAACACAATGGATCTCGTTCGGTCCTCCCAAAGTCGAACCTGCTCTTGATGCAACGTCTTGTCTTGTCATTGACTCAAGAATATTAGCTCACTTTCTGTTTGCCCGTATCGAGTTGAACCATCCCATCCAAAATCAGCATTATCGTACCAATTTCTCTATTTCACCGTTGGAAGGAACACTCGGGTATAATCCCTTTCACCCATTTGGCTATATTATTCCCTTATCAAAGCATGAATTTGCAAATCTGGATTTCGATCCCCTCTACCAGACTTTGTTTTCACAAGATACGGCCTGTTTTGGAAATCATGCAGCGTTGGACATCCCAGCTCTGTGTACAGATGATCCTGTTCCAGCATTTACTCATCCACAGCAATTGGTTCAGGTCATACAAATGAAAGGACTTGTCGATGACGAGCCTGTCTATTTTCTACAAGGAGTTCAAGCATTCAGGTTGGATAAGGAAAGCGCCACATGTGCCATTCTGCCAGACTATTTGTATAAATTTGAATCAGGTCAATTGCAGGCGATTTCAACTTTCTGGCTGATGGGAGAGGTAAATGGGTTCATCTCCCAACTGATTGGCGGATTAGGGCCTGATGTCATTGAGTATGCTGAACGATCCAACTGGTCTGTTTCACTACCACAATATGCTGTGCTGCATTTGAATCAATTTCAAAAGGAGAAGAGCAGGGAATGATTACACCTAACATACTTGCTGAATATTTATCGGATGTTATTGCGAAGCCCCTGTTCAAGCTGAAGCCGCACTCCTTTATGCTTTCCCATACGGAATCTGCTGCCATCGGTTCTGCAACCATACCTGAAATCAAACAGATGACGTACCTTGCCCTGCGATGGGAAGATGGTACCGTATCACAGCACCAGCTTGCCCTCGAAGAGCTAGCCTCCAACGGCTTGCCATTGGATGCATGGCGAACATCACGCTATTTTGCCAAAAGTTTACCTGAGCCTGCTCGTTCTCTACCTGATCACTGTTACTTTGATCAACAAATTGCTTGCATTATCCACCACAGGCAAATACCAGACTGGATGGATCGCTACCACTACAAGCTCCTTCATATAAAGAACATCATTTTTCAATCGACCGAAATGGAACACAAAAAGGACTGGACGCAAATCAAATTACAAATTCCAGGTTATTGGATAGACTTCCAAAGCAGTCACTTACCCAATGAATCGGAACAATCTTATTTGGATATGGAATCGTTATGGCTTCAAAAAGCCCTTGTCCACCCCTTACCAACCAATTATTCGAACAGATCATTTACCTGGGTTCTCTTATCACCGGATGCAGTTGCTGCTCTTCTCTCACAGGGGAATGCACAAGCCAGGGAATGGTACGAAACAAAAAAACGAGGAAAAATCTGGCTCTATCAGGAGTGGATGAATCACCAGGAAGAAATCTTATACGTGCCACGTCTACACCTACTTCAGGCAGGTCAGACACAACCATCCTTCCATGCGTACACACCTGAGGCTTATGTTTATACAGAAGGTTTGCCCTTTGCCAAAATACCGTTTACGTTCCGCTTTCGGTTATCTGCATTCGCAACGCCCGAACATGAAACACACTTGGTTAAAAAAGTAGGCTGGTCAGGATATGGGTTAGCCGTTCCGAGACGTTTACTGGAGGTTACTTCCTGAGTATTTTTCACCCCCATTCACAAAATAAGAATGGAGGTGGAATGAATGAAAAGATGGGTATATTCAATATCATGTTTACTTCTGTCCCTTTCGTTAGTCGCTTGCGGAACAAACAACGCAGCCAGAACCCAAAATCAAGCCGGCCCTGCTCCTGCAAAAAGCAATACCACGGGGATTCGCAGTTTTGGCTATGCAACTTCTCAAAAGCCTGCAACTCATCCTGGCGTGGCACAACCTGGTGTGACACCCCCTAGCGTTGCACAACCTGGACACATTACCCAAAATACTCATACAGCCACAACCTTTGATCATCACTTGGCAAAGAAAGTTGCTCAGGCTGCCGATAACGTTCCCGGTGTCGATGGAGCAACATCTGTCGTACGTGGCAATGAAGTCGTCGTCGGAATAAACACAAGAGTATCCAATACAACAGCCACACAACAGACTGTGATCGAACGTCAGGTCCACAGCGCGGTACGGGCCATCGCACCCAATCATCACATCCGGGTTACTTCTGATGCAACGATGGTGACACGTATCCGTACGCTTGCGTCTAACATTACTGGTTATGGCAAAGAGATGACGACTGGGCCGAACACTGTGGGCGCTAATCTTGCTAATGCTGGTAATGATTTCATGGCACTGGTCCGTGATCTGGGAAGAACGGCAACCGCACCATTTAGATAGCTAGTAATATAAAAAGGGTGCTCTCATACAGAGCACCCTTACCTATTCCATCATTTGAGTTACGAACAATTACTTCTTCACTAACTCTTTTACGTTGATTTCTGGATCAACTACTTGTAATTCTCCAATACCGCGTACAATTTTCTTTGCATGAATCTGAGTAGGTTTCAACACAGAGATCATGTAGTCAATTGCAACTTGAGGATCCACCGTTTCACCACAGGTGTAGCAATCCAACGCAGCAAAACCGCGCTCAGGATACGTGTGGATGGACAAATGACTTTCCGAGAGAAGAACCAGTACAGTAGCTCCTTGAGGTGAAAACTGTTTGGACTGAACACTTAGTACCGTAGCACCACAGGCTTCTGCTGCCTCAATCATTTGTTGCTTTAAAAAATCTGCGTTGTTTAATAGGTCGAATTGTACTCCCCAAGTATCAACGGCAACATGTCTTCCGAAAGTTGAGTATTCCATCTTTCGGTTCCCCCTTCCTAGCAAGTGTAATATTAAAACATCGCTAGGACCTGCGTCATTCACTAACGGGGGCGGTTTCTCCCGTGTTATCCACCCTTTGAAGTGAATCCTGGTTCCTAATCTTGTTTTCCAACGAGAATAAAATTATCATGCTTCGGGCGAATTGACAATACCTTTTTAAAAATTAATTTTTGGAAATAAAAAAATGGGCGTAATAAACGCCCACTTCCCTTGATATATAAGGCTTTTTACGCCTCTAAAACAAACAGTCTTTTTGAAAATGTGACGAGCTTTTCATCAACTGAACCAAGCTTCTCAGGATAGGATCGGTTCACCCAATTACGCAGGTCTAACAAACGATCAACTTCTTCTCGAATATGCTGGATTTCCTGTTCAGAACCCATCTTACTAAACATTTCTTCCAGTTCTTTTGTCCGTTGGTTCACTTCCACATCTGCTTCGAAAATGGGAACGCCCGCTTCTTCAGTTACTTCTTCAATACGAGTAACGGAGCCTTCGTCATAATGATAGACAACTGTAAAACCGTCATAAACCCGATGAACCACACCGTGTCCTTTGAAAGCTTTCATTGCCTTTCGCATAACATTGGCTAGCCCTAGATCCGTGATCACATAAGAGCTTTCACACAAATATCGGGAACCCTGGCGTCTGAAGGGAAGTTCAATATCTCCATTCCGGTCTGCCATCACGATATCTCTATCACCGTTATCACATACTTTAACTTGTACAGTAATGTTCTCTTCTACAAACAATTGGACGAACTGGTTTAACTCTCGTTCGCTCATTGTAAAATAGGCGTTCGCGTAATTCGTAGATAAACGCTGTGCCATAAATATCTCCTCAATTCTTCCAGTTTTCCAAGTCAAAAATAACCTGGTGCAGGCGGCTTATCGCGACGACTGCGTTTCCCTGGTGAGGAAGCTAAGTATCAACAAACGAACGTTGAAGAACCTGGCCTTGCCCAATGAGTATTAACTCTACATTGGTAATGAAGGCGGATCACCTACTTCTGTGATAATTACACACATTTACATTTATTATTATACATGAGAATAAACAAAAAATCCTCCCTTAGAAACGGGAGAATCTCGGAAAAATCTTGGTATTTCAGCGAGGTATCTGATTTTCGAAAAAGTTCTTACTTTTTAACAGGATTTCTCCTGATTTCTCTTAAAACGACGTAATATTGTGCATTGACTTACGATCTTGGAGTCTGGCTTGCTTTTTTAATCGCTGCATGCTCTTCATCAGACAGGTTGTAGATGGATTTACCCGCTTCCAACGGTTTGGCATACGTACGAGATTCTTCTCTGCCGTAAATACTGGTGATTACGACTCCATTCTGATTATCGTCAATGAGGGCAAGAGAAAAACTGAGGTCACTTCCTGTATTGCCAAAGGCATTATACCGAATAACAGCCAAATTGCCTGCAGATTGACTCAGTCGTTGGGTGAGCCGATTGAGTAAAAACTGCTGATCAGTCTGTTTGTTTTTTATCTCTTCCAATTGATCAATGATCGTAATCAGACTTTCTTCCAGGTTTTGACCACTTCCACCGGTGAAAAACTTGTTCTGTTTTTTCTTCATCCTGCCAAGCTGCAACCCTTGCAAAATGACAATGAAAAACAACAGGAGAATAAGAACAGACAACACGAGCGGAATATATGGTTCAGCAAAAACGGAAATCAACAATGGCATAACAGTTAATTCTTCCTTTCTACTTCAATCAGTCTTTCCTATTGTACATCTGGCTTCCCTCTAGTTCAAACGGATTATTCACACCAAGTGATCATCGTGCAAAAAACCTACAATACACAGGAAATTCGAAATGTTCTATACTGAAGGGAGCAGTTATTTTGTCCGAGAAAGGTGATTTTCTATGACGGATTCTTCCCTTTTGTATCTGCAGCTTCTTTCAGTTGAACAAAAAGGCTGGTTAACGCTTCGCATCAAGGATCAAAATCCCATTACGGCTCCTGCAGTAATTGGGCATATCAGTCAGAACTCGATTGTAGTGTTGTCTTCTTGGCAGTCGCTTATACCTGTGGAACGAATCGTGCAAGCTGAATTCCGTTACATCGAAAATTCCGGCATTTATACACTCGTATGCAATCAACTGGAATCATTCACTACCTCTACAAAAGGAATCCGTCTCGAATTGCTTCCCCCTTATGAAATGTCACATCGACAGCAACGGAACTTCATTCGTATCGAACCAGAAGGTGATTTCTCGCTTTCTTTTACACCACTATACCCTGACGATTACTTGCCGGGAACAGGCTTAATCAAAGATATGAGTGGAAATGGTCTGCGATTCCTAACAGACGAGTTCGTACATAAAGACTCCATTATCAAAATCTCATTCCCATTGCCGGAAACGGGCGAACTGATTACTGCTGTTGGACAAGTCGTCCGCAAAGAGTTCGCAAGCGATGAGACGATCACTTCTGTCCGATTCCTAGACCTTGACCCAGACGACCAGAAAAAACTAATTGCCTACTGCGTATCAGAACAACTCCGCATTGCTCAAAATCAATTGAAACAGCGCCGGAAGTTTGCCAGGATCACGTTGGAGACTCCGATTCAAGCCGATATTCGGGCCATCGATCAACCTGAAATTCACGAAACACAGATAATCAATCTTGGCGGCGGAGGGATGTTCATCATCACAACAACAGAACTGGTAGATTCTCCGCTTTATCATGTGACGTTCCAGCTTCCAGCCCACCAGCAAGTTTCTGCTTATGCCAAAGTAGTTGAAAAAACCATCAGTGAAGATATGGCCAAGTATCACTTCGAATTCGTAGACATACAGGCAAAAGACCAGGAGCTCATCGTTGATTATGTATTAGATCAGCAACTTGCCTTAATTCAGGAACCACCTGTTCTTCTCTCCGGCAAACAGTAAAATACAGAACCAAAAACACAAAGAAGCGGTAAACCCACCACGAAGGGAGTACCGCTTCTTACTCTGAATTCCATTCAGTTAGTTCCATGATCAACCTACCTATCTGGCAATTTGAGTTATACTTCCAGCAACAGCATTTCTCGGCGGAGTTTACGCAACATGTCTTTTGATTTTTCCACCTGCTTCGTATCATTTGATTGGATCGCATCATAGAGCGTAGAGAGTTCATAATCCAATTCCAAACGAAGCACCGGAATTCTCTCTTCTGCATCACGACGCTTCAACGCGGCAATTACCTGGTCCATTGTTACACTGCATGCTTTTTCATAAATCACTTTTTTCTCAGCTCCTTTTATCTCTACTATTCTGACGGCCTCCCCATAGCGGATATTCTTGACGACGATTTGATTTTCGTTGATCAGCTTGATAATGGCGTGGCCTTTTGCTTGCTCGATAAACTGATACAACACCATGGCTACCTGCATATCACGAACAGCGTAATCCAGTTCTGTTAACTTGAACCCTTGTGAATTCTTGTCAAACTTCAGTACATATTTGTCATAATTCGTAATGATTTGCAGAGAAAACTGTTGCACGGATTCCTTCCACCCGATGTCAAAACCGGACTGTACAAGCGATTGCATCAACTGATTGAGATGTGTTCTGTCGAACCACACGGCTACATTGCAATACTCCAGTGTGTTGTACGGTTTCATACTGTTCCCTCCCATTTAACTGAATACTCTGACGAATTTGACGAAATTATCGGGAGTGAGTGGTATATCATATTATTCAAGTTAGTGTTTTGCTATTCCCCCAAACCTAATTTCTTATTATTCTTTACCCGATTCTCATGCGGCCTAATCTTTTTTCGGACAAAATTTTGTCTTATTCGATATTATCGAACTTTTCTGATGTTTTAACCAGCGGGAGATATTTCCTGCTGTAAACTGCTATTGTCATTGTAGTTATGTTATCATATGGGAAAAATGCGTAAGACTTGACTTAAAAAACGCCCTTTTTTATTGACAGTGCTAGGAGGAGACCTGAATTGAACGATTTCAAAGGATTTAGTCAAACTGATTTTGATGTATTTACAATAGATGGATTGGATGCAAGAATGGATGCGCTCAAGTCGAATATCCGCCCAACCTTTGGGGTGCTGGCAGAACGTTTGACTCCGATGCTCTCCGTATTGACCAAAGAGGAAATGTTTCCGCATATCGCCAAACATGCCAGACGAACGGTGAATCCTCCAAGTGACACATGGATTGCTTGGGCTGCTGATAAACGAGGCTACAAAAAGCACCCACATTTTCAAATTGGACTATGGGAGACTCACCTGTTTGTGTGGTATGCCGTTATTTACGAATCACCGTTTAAACAAGAGATTGCCCTGGCCATGCAAAAAAATCTCAAACAGATTATGAAACTGATTCCCGATGACTTCCGTTGGTCTCCTGATCACACAGACCCTATGAGCAAGCTTCAATCGGAACTTGGGAAAAAGGGAGTCGAACAGTACATCCATCGACTGCAAACGGTCAAGAAAGCAGAGTTGCTTTGTGGCATTACCATTGATCGCCATGATCCGGTCCTTACTGACGGCGAGAAATTAATGGCACGTTTGGAAGAAACATTGGAAATACTCAGCAAGTTATATCTTTTGTGCAAGCCTTCCGTTCGAGTGTAAGGTTGATTGTCAGATGTAAACATAGATGTAAATTTATATATATGCACGAGAACAGGTCCATTTTTTAAAAAATCTCGCCCGACAATTGCTTACAATTGCCTTGTCGGGCGGGGTTTCTCTTTACCTACCCTTTCATGATTGTGGAAAGACGGTTGGTAATCTCGTCAGCCTGATGGAACATGCGTGCAAATAACTCCTGAACAGTTGGCACGTCATGAATCAGGCCAATCACCTGACCTGCCCATCCAAAGCCTTTTTGATCGTCCCCTTCATAAATAAACGAACGATTTCGTTCACCGGATATGTATTCCTTTAACTGTTCGTAACCATATCCTTGTGATTCAAGGCCAAGAATCGTCTCCGATCCCGCAGTCTTGACCACTCGGGCAGGAGCGCCAAGTGTCCGCTTGATTACGGCTGTGTCGTGTTCTGATCCTTTTAATAGTGCCTCTTTGTAAGCAGAATGTGCATGGACACATTCCTGTGTTGCAATAAAGCGGGTTCCCATTTCTACCCCTTCTGCCCCTAATGCAAGCGCTGCCATAATTCCTCTGCCATCGCCTATTCCGCCGCTTGCCAGTACAGGGATACTTACAGACTCGACAACACGAGGAATTAGAACCATTGTCCCCAGATCATCTCGTCCCAGATGTCCTCCCCCTTCTTGTCCAACTGCCATTACCGCATCTGCTCCGATTGCCTCAGCCTTCTGTGCCTGTCTGACCGCTGCCACCAGTACCAATTTCTTGATGTCGTGTCCATCCAATCGCCGAATCAAAGGCTCAGGATTGCCACCCGTGATGGAGACCACTTTTACGCCCTCTTCGATCGCTACATCAAGCATGTGTTCATAGGGGCGATTGTGCTGACCAATTGCATAATTGACACCGAATGGTTTATCAGTCATCGTCTTTACCTTTCGAATTTCCTCACGTAGAGCTTCAGGGGAAGGAAGCGACATGGCGGTAATTTGCCCCAAACCTCCAGCGATAGAAACCGCTGCGGCTAGTTCTGCATATGCTAGATAGGCAAGACCACCCTGGACAACAGGATAACGAATAGATAAGAGTTCTGTTACTCGAGTTTTCATGCACTAACACCCTCCTTTTCTTTCCTTTTTCTCGTTTCTCTTGTCTAACTCCTGCCAAAGTGAAAGAAACTAGATAAGATGCAGAATTTCCACATAAGATATTTTGAATATCTTCTAAAAAAATTCTTGCTTTCCCCCCCCTTTTTGCTATACTCAATTTTGTTGTTTTTTTTTGCAGTTTCAATGCATAAGAATGCTTAATAATTTCTATAAAAAGCGAGGCGATAACAATTGAGACAAGCTAAAACCCCCTTGTTCAGCGGATTAGTCGAACATGCCAAGAAAAATCCCATTCAATTTCATATTCCTGGGCACAAGAAAGGGACGGGTATGAACCCCGTATTCCGCGAATTTATTGGGGAAAACGCCCTCTCTATTGATTTAATCAATATCGCTCCGCTGGATGATTTGCATCATCCCAAAGCAATGATCAAAGAAGCACAAGATTTGGCTGCCGAAGCGTTCGGGGCTGACCATACATTCTTTAGCGTCCAAGGAACTAGTGGTGCCATCATGGCAATGATTATGGCTACCTGCAATCCGGGAGATAAAATTATTGTCCCCCGAAACGTTCACAAATCGATTATGTCTGCGATCATCTTCTCTGGTGCGATTCCGATCTTTATTCACCCCATGATGGATGAACGATTGGGAATTGCTCACGGCATTACAACCAAAGCGGTACAGAAAGCGCTGGAGGCACACCCTGATGCATCTGCGCTGCTGGTTATCAATCCAACCTATTTCGGATTTGCTGGCGACCTCAGGGAAATCGTTCGCATTGCACATAACTATCAGGTACCTGTACTTGTCGATGAGGCACACGGCGTACACATTCACTTTCATGAAGAAATGCCGATCTCAGCTATGCAAGCTGGCGCAGATATGGCTGCAACGAGTGTGCACAAGCTAGGCGGCTCACTTACACAAAGCTCGATCCTCAATGTTCGAGAGGGCCTGGTTGATGTCAATCGTGTAAAAACAGTGCTCAGTATGCTGACGACTACCTCGACTTCCTATATCCTGCTTGCTTCCTTGGATATGGCTCGTCAACACCTTGCCATGAACGGACATATGCTGGCACAACAAGCGATTGATCTGGCAATCAAGGCTCGTAATGAGATCAACCAGATCCCTCGACTATACTGTGTTGGTGAGGAAATTCTCGGTAAACCGGCGACCTATGCAATGGATAAAACCAAACTCCTGATTCACGTGAAAGATTTAGGTGTCACCGGTTGGGAAGTGGAGAACTGGCTTCGTGAGAAATATCATATCGAAGTCGAAATGAGTGATTTGTACAATATCCTCTGCTTCATTACAGCAGGCGATACAGAAGAAACCATTCAGATTCTGGTGAATGCACTGCGTGATCTCGCAGTTGAGTACTCTCATGCAGAGGCAGTTGAGAGACCTGCTGTGACGACTTTGCCAAATATCCCGGTGCTTTCGTTGTCTCCACGGGATGCCTTTTATACAGAAACGGAGATTATTCCTCTTAAAGAATCAGCAGGACGAATCATTTCCGAATTTATTATGGTGTATCCACCTGGTATTCCAATCTTCTTGCCAGGTGAGGTAATTACAGAAGAAAACATTGCGTATATTCAAGAGAATTTACGAGTAGGCTTGCCTGTACAAGGTCCTGAAGACGAATCAATCCAAACGATTAAAGTAGTTAAACGGCAGACAGCAATTTCCGGGTAAGAAAACCCACCCGACACTCGCACATCCTGAGCATCGTCGGCAGAGCCCCAAACTTATAAATTAAAAAAGACATTAGGTGTAAATCACCTAATGTCTTTTTCTTTTGCTTATGGAAGTACTTGAACGATAACCTCATCGAGTGGAACGGTCTCGATCAGCTCAATGGCTCTGTCAACATTGTCAACAAACTCCAATAAGTTATACTTCTCTTCTTTAGATGTGCCTCTGAAGAAAATAAAAATAATGTTTTCTGGAGCGTTGGAATCGATGATATTGTCAATAGTGTCGTCCAGAATAATCTCGGCAAGCGTGTACTCTTGAATTTCACCTGGTGTTTCGCCATCATCTTGTGGCTGTGCTAAGGCCATCATGTAAAGGGTGTTATCCTTGTCTCGCTCATCGATCCAGACAATCCGGTTGCCGCCTAAGCGAGCATCGGTTGGCTTGGCAAACTCACTGAATTTCACATCGAGATACTCTTCTTCATCCAGATCGTACAAGATGTACTCATAATCATTTTTATTTCTGCTGAATTCATTGTCTTCAAACAGGATTATGTTGCGAGAAATCTGCGGACGCTGCTGATCTCCCTTACCCTTGTCGAATACAGAATACACACGATCTTTTTCGAAGTCGTAGTAGTAGAGATCCATTGTTTTCTCCACTTTTGTCGTCCACACGATATAGTTCTCAGAGAGACTTGGGCTCTCGATATCCATATTCTTCTCAGAAATCGTCTCGATCTCTTCGTTTTCCTTGAAGTCAAAATAGTTGATCTCATGGTCACCTTTGCCGTCTTCTATCCACATCACACGATCGCCGGCAATATCAACCTTGAGTAATTCGTCGTTGGTATCTTCAATTTTTTTAGTGGATCCATTCGACAAATTAGTCAGATTAAGAACATAGTCTCTACCGTCTTCCTCAACCCAGAACAAGTTATTCCCGTCTATTTCATACAAATCTTCCACTGGTTTGGAGGATTTTGGTGTTGCTTTTTTGACGGTTTGCGTCTTGGTATTGTATGAGAAGAGGTCTTCTTCTTCTTTGTCATACCATACTGCATACGTGTTGCTAACAACAGGTCGATCTGGCTCATGACTGTCAGGAGAGATCGTCTTGATTTGGGTAGTTGCTACATCATAAAGCATGACTTTATCTTTTTTGCCTTCGCTAATAAACGTAACATACTTGTCACTCGCATCCGGCTGGCTTGGCTCCCCGATATTTCCGCCTAATGCAGTTAATTCTTCATCATCGATGTTAAACATATACAATGAGGTTACATCGTCATCTCTCATCGCAAAGAGAACATCTTCATCATAGATGACTGGTGTAATCCGGTCGTAAATGTCACTTTCAATAGACCCAGAATCCTCATTTTTCACATTGTAGAAATACAAGTCATCCTTCTGATTGTAGATGACCATGTTCCCATGCACCATTGGATTTTTGGAGTCATTGTCAGAATCGGTGATTTGCTCTTCTCTTTTGCGTGAGATGTCATAGTAATAAATGTTGCTTACTCCCTCACGTCTATCTTCAAACACGATCGTTCCATTGCTGACAGAAGGATTGGACTGATTGTACTTGTTTGTAGTGGCACGTCCCTCTTTGTTTGAGGATGTATCATAGTAGTAAATGTCCAAATTGGAGTTCCGCTCGTCCTGAAAAACAATTACTGAACCGCTTACACTTGGGTCACTGGCTTTGTTGCTGGTCGTAATTTGATTCTCTGTGTTACTCTTCAAGTTATAGGAATAAATATTGGAATTGCCTCCACGCTGGTCAGTCCAGACAATCGTGTTGCCATCGATATCGACATCAACTGGCTTCGCTTTATCCGAGGTAATCTTTGTCGTCTTTTCGGTGGAAATATTGTACAAATAAATGGATTTGGAATCTTCCAACCAAACCACATTCTTGCCATCTACCTTGACCATTGATTTCTTTTTGCCGTCTGCGGCAATTTTTGTTTCCTTGCCAGAATCACGGTCGTAAACAACAATACCTTGCTCCGTATCCCCGTTTGTTACCCATACTGCATAATCGCCAGAAAGATCGATTCCTGATGTATTGGATGGTTCCGGACTTGAACCTTTGATCTTAACTTCTTTTCCAATATTTTCATTTGCATAGGCAGCAGGTACATTCCAAAGAGATGTAGCCAGCACTGCCACAGCAAGCCATCCATAGACGCTCTTGCGTTTCATCTTGCTCCTCCTCTTCCCAAATAAATAAATTATTGGTCTCATTCCATTATAGGCAGGGGCAGACGCATAAACAAATAATTTTTTACTAAACAATGTGGAAAAACATTGAAATAAAAAAAGCGCTTCTTTCAAAAAGAGGCGCTTTCATCTATTCATCCAGCAATTATTCTTTGTCTTTCTTGTGATCTTCGCAACCACAGTCGCAAACACCGTACAGTGTCTTCACTTGATTGGATTCAAAATGATCGATAATTGTATCACAGCTTTGACATACGATTGTACCCATTCAAGATCCCTCCGAATTTTGCAATTAACATAGCATATTAAATGGTTAACACCAGAAAAATGTATTGTTTATTACCTGTATCCATCTTAATATGTCATACCAATTGCGTCAATAGGAAAATGAAAGGGTTTACTAGTATGTCACATTTCATTATGTAATCCGTGCTTCGTGCTTACATGGTTATCCAACCACGTTCCAAGCTGCTCCAAAACCTCTTGTCGCTCCGGTTCGTTAAAGACCTCATGATACAAACCGGGAAAGGAGATGAATGTTTTGTCTGTGGAAGGAAGCCGCCACACAAAGTTTTCGACTTTTTGGGGATCAATCAGACAATCACTTCCTGCCTGCAAGACAAGTGTGGGAAGATTAATCTTTTGACTGTTCACCGCGGCATTTTTCATCTCTCTTTGCAATTCTTGAAACCAACGGACACTAACTTTCTTGTAATTAAGCGGGTCATTCTGATATTTAACTTGCATTACAGGGTCTCTTGTCACCTGGTAAGGAGCGATATCATTGCCCATACGCAGTTTCGGCCAAATCTTGTCCAGGGCATCCGCCAAACCTGCTTTCCACGCAGGAACCTCAACTTTCAGTGCGAGACATGGCGATGAGAGAACCAATCCCGCCAAGCGCTCCTTATTCTTGTACTCTTGAACGAACCTTGTTGCAACTAGCCCGCCCAAACTATGTCCCAAAACAAATAGCGGGAGGTGAGAAGGCAGCTTCGTTAAGGCAAGACTGATCCATGCTTCTACCGCATCCAGGTACTCCTGAAAAGATTCGATATGCCCTTTCAATCCGGGAGAACGTCCCCATCCCGGCAAATCTCCTGAAACAACATTGTATCCTCGCCCAATCAGATACTCCGCAACGTGTTCATAACGCCCCGAATGTTCAGCCGTTCCATGAATGAGCAGAACCGTTCCCCTCGCATCATCCACAATCCAATCCCGATAAAACAGTTCCATACCGTTCCTCCCAAACACGTTACTTTTTCCATTCATTTCATCTTCATATCTTATACTGTAGTGGAAAACAGACCGGACGCCAAGTATCCGCTCCGTTCACGCAGGGCCCCAAACTTATAAAATGAGAAAGGAGCAGAAGATTCCTCTTCTACTCCCGTGTTGCAACTATTGGCAATGGCTGAAAGCGCTTAATATTGATTTTCTTCAAATGGCATGGACGGCAATCTGTCCTGAAAAAATTCCGAAAGCTCCTTGGCTTCCACTGGGCAGTTGAGTCGGAAGATTTTTTGCAGATAAGCTGGATTAATTACATCCTCAGAGCTAAGAAGGGTAGATTGCCCTGTCTGCATACAGATGACTAACGGCTTACCAAAAAAATGTTGAGAATACACAATCCCAAAATCATACCGGGACTTCTCAGAAATGAAACCAAAAAAGTTGACAGTCGCTGTTTCTGATTCATTATACAGGTAATCGTAACGGTCCAAGGACAAGCCCTCCTTTTTCTGTAAATTTTTGAATTATCTTTATATTTTATCATTCTTTTATGATTTCTGTCACTGATTCTTAGGTATTAGTTTTACACTCTTGTTCAAATTTCTGTCATTTTCGTCACAGCATATACCCATGAGAGTATGGTTAAATGTATTCATATACCTTTTATTCTTTTTAAAAAATGTGATTCTACAAAAAAGGAGATTGAACAAAATGGGTAGTGCTCTTCTGCGTCCACTCATACAATTGGCCGCTTTGTTGCTGTTTTTCCTCGTTCCTTTATTGAATTTGTTTCGGATGGACCTTGAGAATCAATACTTCTATATACTGAGGCAAAAGTTCTCTTTTTCAGAAGGCTATATCTTATTGTTAGCAATTTTGACACTTGTATTCAGTTTTGTATCGATTTCTCAATGGTTTGGGCGTCAATTTTGTGGATGGCTCTGTCCGCATAACACGTTCGTCGGATATCTGACCCGCATCACCAAATGGCAATGGCTCACCAGCAAAGTATTCAGACACACACTCGATATTGTCATTTCCGTCATTTTCGCACCGATTATCGCTTATTGTACGCTAGCTTATTTTATCGACCCCTATGAGATTTGGCATATCCTTACGACTACAAACCTGTTTAACATGACAGGCATTTCGTTCATTGTTTTGACTGGATTCTTTTTCGTTATGATAAATAGGTTACGTTATAAATTTTGTCAAAATGCATGTCCGTACGGTATGTTGCAAATGATTTTATCAAACGGCAATCAAAAACGGACACTTTCTCAAAGCGTCTTTTCCGGAGTTGGCATCGTACTCTTAACCATCATGACTTTGCTTGTCGCAAGTACGTTCTACTTTGCTTTGAGCAGTCCTGGTTACATGATCAGCGTTGCGAAAAAGGTCAATGGCGTCCCTTCTGAAAATCAGTTGATCTACAGCTTCGAATTGAAGGTGGAGAATCTGAAGGATACGACGCAGAACTACAAAATCGCTTTCCAAGGGCTTCCCGAACAATGGAAGAGCGACATACCAGCGGAAGTAGTGCTCAATGCTAATGAATCCAAAACACTGCCAATCATCTTCCGAATCAGCGAACCTGATTTCGGCAAAAACTTCATCATCGAAGTGATCGTTACAAATGAAGAGAATAAAGTGGTAAAACGCAAACTCTCTGTCTTCCCGATCCGCAAATAAAGAACCCGCTTAAAACAAAAGAGAAGCTGGCATGTTCATCTGCCGAACGCTTCTCTTTTTTTATCTAGCTAACGGTTTTTTCGTCGTAACTCAATCGAGTTTCACTCTCTTGAATCCAGCGTACTTTATCTTCTCCGTGCAAAGCGTGCGCAAGAAACGAAAGACATTCGAAAAACAATTGAACAATGACCGGACTATATCGCTCCTGCAACTGCTCCAGAGCAGAAGTTAACCGGAAAATCGCAGGAGAGTTTTGCCTGCTTTTTTCGATTACGTGTTTGCCTAAAAGGGTAGGATAGACGTTGACAACCCGACCATCCAAATCCGACTTCTCGATCGTAACCAATCCTTTGTCCATCAATTTTTTGATGTGAATTACGATGGAAGAAGGATGCCAGAAAGTCCAATCGGCTATCTGAGTAACACGCACTCCCTCATAACAGTAAACAATCCATAAGATGTTTAGCTGTACGGATGAATCCAGTTCTGCGGCCTTTGCTGCTCGTTCCCAGTCTTCATTGTTCACTACATTAATTGCCCGCAGTGTATTCAAAGTTTCATACACTTGACGTATCGACGCCTCTTGCATGCCTTACACTCCCTCCAATACCATTCTCTCTATAAACCCCTACCTCTTCCATTTTGACAAAGTCTGATCAATAAACGAAATATTATACACATTATACATTTTTCTGAAAAAACAATCAATTATTTTCGTAGGCCAAACCCTCCTAACCGTTTAGTTGTCAAATCATATGCCGGAATGCTACACTAATCTTTGGGATACAAACGAAAGAAGCGGATAATAGGAGTGAACAGTACGTGAATTTACAAACGGCCTACATATACCTAGTAGAGGGTTCAGTAGTTCCCACAATTACGCTTGCAGAATTGAAGGCAAAATTCCAGAACTATATGGAACAAACCAAAAAAACTGGCGCTCAATTGGGATGGGAATATGCATCATCAGCTTTTCCTTACATGATTGAAGAAAAACCAGAAGGAAAAGACTCGTGGTTCGTGTTAAAAGGAAAAGATCCGAAAAACTATAGAGCCATTATCGTTGGAGTTGGAAAGAAAGAAGTAGAAGGCAAAGACCTCAGCTATATTCAAATCACGTTGCCAGAAGTGTACACAACCGGCGACAGAGGAAAAGCGAATGAATTCACTCGCTATCTCGGTCGTGAATACAAAGGGGAAGCTCATCTTTTTAATGGACGAGTACAGTATTTCCAACCACGTAAAGTTTAATTTTATTATTTCGGCTACACAGACAGTCTCTACCACTCGTATAGGCTGTCTTTTGTTTTATTCACTTCTCGTGTAGAAAAAATGGAGGGGGTATTCTCATGCTTTATCCGTATAAAGGACGTTATCCAGAGGTCGATTCATCCGTGTTCGTCGCTCCCGGCACTAGAATTATAGGTGAGGTGCGTATGGGACGTGATTCAAGCATTTGGTTTAACAGTGTCTTGCGTGGAGATGAAACGAGCATCCATATTGGTGAGCAGGTAAACGTCCAGGACAATTGTACGCTGCACAGTTACAGCGGATTCCCGCTTGTCCTCGAGGATCAAGTCTCAATCGGCCACAATGTCGTCTTGCACGGCTGTCTGATTCGCAAAGGGTCTTTGGTAGGGATGGGTTCTATTGTATTGGATGGAGCTGAAATCGGCGAGGAGTGTTTTATCGGGGCAAATACATTGATCCCCACCGGCAAAAAAATTCCGCCACGCTCCATGGTGATGGGTTCACCTGGTAAAGTGGTACGTGAATTGACTGAACAGGATCTGCACATGCTTAGGCTTACTACGAAAGTTTACTGTGAAAAGGCAAAAGAATATCGTGATGAATATCGAAATCTCCCGCCTCAATCAAGCTGATAAATGTAAAAAAACAGGCTCTCTACCTAATGTAGAGAGCCTGTTGCAATTATCGAATGCTTACTTAAGCTAAAGCTGCAGAACGTGACAGCGAATAAAATCTTCCGTCAATCATACGAACTCCCAGATCAACACAATACGTTAAGCCTTCCATGACACCGTAGAGAATCCATTCGGATGAGCGGTGGTTAATATCGAAATCCGTGTAGCTGTCAGTACCGTCATTCTTGATATCGCCGCGTCCTGTCAGATCGTACAATCGTAATATAAATGGCAGTTCAGAAAAAGGGATGCCAAACTCACGCTCTGCTTCTAATCGGAAACTCTCTGTCATGGACCATGTAGCACGTAGTGATTGGTCGTCTTTCCATTCAATTCGTATGTTGGGGTCCTCTACATCTGTCGATGACCTCTCGGGATTCGTATTCATCCGCTCCCATCTTTCCTTTCTCATGTCAACTGAAGATTAGATATATGACTATATCTTGCACTCCATTATAGCATGAAAACGCTCAAATATGAATCTTCATAACCTTATCTTCCGACAACAAATGTGTTTTCACCAACGACTGTATACGATTCTGATTTCGTACGCTTCATCTGAAGTTGGACCTTATATGTTCCATAATACTCCAATTTTGTTGAGATGAATGGCTCCGAGAAATAAAATGATGTGCCATTTTTTGTTGAGAACTCCCACTCTTTCCCGCTGTCTACCACTTTACCATTCGGAGCAACCAGAACCACTTTACATTTCAAGTCCTTGGAGACTGGTGCATTATCAATTTCGACAAATACACCAAAGCTGCGTGGAATGTCTTTATCAGACCAGCCTTTTATCGGATTGCTAAACACCAAACTCTTGCTTTTGGTTTGTTGAATCCCTTCCAAAACAAGCAAGTTTACCTCTGGCTTCTCCACACTTAACTTTCCTGATTTTTTGTCGAAATTCGTGAATCCGCCCAAGCTTTCTACCAAATCCTGAACCGATCCAACAGACGAAGCAGGAAGCTCCACATTGGTCCGGACTTTATCTAAAGTAACGTCTACGCTACCATCACCCAATGCTGTTGTAGTAACCCCTGCTATCATCAAGGCAGTTAGAACCGTCATCGCTTTCTTTTTCATAGCCACTTTCCTCCAGTAAATGAGCCATTGCTAGTGTTCGGAATATCGATTCACTTCGTTCCGAATCTTTTTCTTATTAAGTTATACGCACCAGAATGGAATAAGTTGTGCAAGTTTGAAGATTTTTTTCAACAGAATCCACAGTATCCACAACCCTTATTTTATCGGCATCGGATGAGTTATCCACAAAACCTGTAGATAAATGCATTAATTTCCAGCGAAAGAAGCGTTTTCCCAAGAAAAAAAGCTCCTTTTTCCTAAGCGGAAGAAAAGGAGCAGTAATCAGTCCATTTTTGAGTTACTTGTTGTGCGTGCCAATAAACTGAAAATAGGCTGATACGTGATCAACGGCCAGTTCAATTGCATCTTCATTTGGTTCCAACTTGCTATGATGGAGTCCGTATGGTGTATCTACCCCAAACCAGAACAAAAATCCGGGGATCTGTTCGAGGAAGTAGCCGAAATCTTCGCCTGTCATTGCTTCTTTGCATTCAAACAGCTTGATAGTCTCTCTTGTATTGACCCAATCCATGAACTGCCGGGTCAACTCAGGGTTGTTGTAGACCTGACAGTAATTTGAACCGTAATCAATCGTCGCCTGACACTCGAAACCGGCTTCGATTCCCTTCACCAACGCCTCAATCCGTGCTTTGATCTTATGCATAGAAGGCATGGAGAGGGTACGAATCGTCCCTTCGATTCTCGCTTTTTCGGCAATAATGTTTTGCTTGGTACCCCCGTCAATTTTTCCGATTGTGATTACTCCTGAGTCAAGTGGGTCGATGTTTCGAGCAACTATCGTCTGCAGTTGTACGACCAGATGGCTGGCCGCTACCACCATGTCATTTGCTTTATGCGGATAGGCTGCATGACCACCCTTTCCCTGCAAATCAATGAACAGTTCGGAGGTATTGGCAAATAAAATGCCTTCTTTTGTGGCTACCGTTCCGACCGGGTATTCTGGCGCAATGTGCATGGCGAAAATCGCATCCGGTTTCCAAGCACGAAACTCATCTGATTCGAGCATTGGCAAAGCGCCACCCGGACCTTCTTCTGCCGGCTGAAAAATAAACAAAAGGTTATCATCGATCGGTTGTTCAAGCATCTTCGTCAGAATGCCAAGACCAATCGACATGTGAAAGTCATGTCCACAAGCGTGCATGTAGCCTTGATGTTTCGAACGGAAATTGTAGTTTGTCTCTTCTTCAATCGGCAAACCATCCATATCGGAACGCCAGGCAAGCGTGCGTGAAGGATTCTTCCCTTTCACCAGAACAAGGATCCCGGTTCGCCAGGTGGCAACCTCCATGCGGTCATGCGGCAAGCTTTTGATGTAGTTCAAGAGGTATTGTTGTGTCTTGAATTCCTGAAAACCCGGCTCAGGAATTTGATGGAGCTCACGTCGGATCGAAACGAAAGGATGTACTGTCGTACTCATCAGACTGCTCCTTTCTTAATGACAACCTGCTCGATTGCTTCCGTCAATTGCCCAACCAAAAGGTCAACCTGATCTTTGGTAAGTGTCAATGGTGGCAGCAAGCGGATAATGGTTCTCTGTGTTACATCCACCAAAATCCCCTTTCGCAGGAGGTGTTGTTGAATGGCGCTTACTTCTTCTGCAGCAAGATTGGTTGGCAGCCCCAACATCATCCCTCTTCCCCTCAGCGCTGAAAAAAGACTTGGGTATTGAGCGGACAGTTCGGTCAATTGATCCCACAAATACTTTGCGACCGCATTCGCCTCAAAAAGGAATAAATCCTGTTCAAGCACATCCAAAACCGCATTGCCCAAAGCCGCACTTAACGGAGACGGAGCAAATGTTGTCCCGTGATCTCCTGGCTGGAACAGATGCGTCAACTTGCTTCCAACGATAATTCCACCGAGCGGCAGCCCACCACCGACACCTTTTGCGAACAAAATGACATCTGGAGTAATTCCCGCATGCTGATAGCAAAACAGCTTTCCTGTGCGACCAATCCCTGTTTGAATCTCATCGATACAGAAAAGAATACCGTGCTCTTTTGCTACTGCTTCTACCTGCTGCAGGTACTCATCTGATAGTGGAATGACCCCACCAGATCCCAGCACAGGTTCCATGAGAATGGCTGCCGGCTTCTCGGTCTGACACAGCGTCCGCAACGCTTCGATACTCCCCGCTTCGATTTCATACACAGGGAAGGTTGGCTGTGGGAAATCCTGATACACATGTGCTTGCCTTGTCAGTCGAAGAGCCCCCAATGTTCTGCCGTGGAAGCTGTTTTTCAGAACGACAATGCCGCTTTTCTCATTTCCTTGGGCCAGCGTCCATTTATGAATCAGTTTTATCGCAGCTTCTGTCGCTTCTGCTCCTGAGTTTCCGAAGAATACTTTACCCGGGATAGTATGATCAATTAACCGCTTCGCCAGTTGAATGGCAGGAGGGTTCAAAAAATAGTTGGAGATATGCAAAAACTTCTCACCTTGTTCACGCAAGGCTTTCATCACTTCCGGGTGTGAATGTCCCAAAATGTTAACGGCCAGTCCTGTGAACAAATCGAGGTAGGATTTTCCCTCCGCATCATACAAGTAATTGCCTTCTCCTTTGGCAATGGCAATCGGTAATCGCTTATAGGTAGACATGATATATGTTTCATCTAATGAACGCCAATCTTCCAAGGGATTCACTCCTTTAACCGGGGACCCAATCTTACAGCTGACGAAGCTCTTGCTTGATTTCGGTTTTGGATTTGGTTTTGTCATCGATTTGCTTAATGATGCGAGCTGGTGTACCTGCAACGACAACATTTGGCGGTACATCATCAATAACAACCGCACCTGCTGCCACAACAGAACCTTGACCGACACGGCAGCCTTCGAGAATAACCGCATTTGCACCTACAACTACGTCGTCTTCGATAATTACCGGAGTTGCAGATGGTGGTTCGATTACACCTGCAACAACAGCGCCTGCTCCGATATGGCAGTTCTTGCCGATGGTTCCACGTCCGCCAACAACAACGTTCATGTCAATCATCGTGCCTTCACCAATGACAGCGCCGATGTTGATTACCGCACCCATCATAATAACTGCGTTATTCCCGATGGATACTTGGTCACGAATGATGGCACCTGGCTCAATGCGCGCCTGAATGTGCTTCGTATCGAGCATAGGAATTGCTGAGTTGCGGCGGTCGCTTTCTACGACAAAATCTTCGATGCGGTCTTTGTTTTGCTCTAGAACCGGCGAGATTTCACTCCACTCGCCGAACAGCACGCCTACATTGCCTGTAATAAATGTTTTGGTATTCTCACCAAACTGGATTCCTTCCAGTTGACCCTTGATATGTACTTTTACCGGGGTTTTCTTTACACTTTTTTGAATAAAGCTGATAATTTCATTCGCATCCATCATGTTCATTTCTCTCATCCTCCACAATATTTTGATTGATTCACCGAACAGAGCCTGATGCTCCACGATGGTTCGGGGCTTAAACCGAAAAAATGCAATGAGCAGCATATCTACTCATTGCATATGGTTCCCTTGCAATTCATAAATAGCGCTCCACAGAGAAAAACTCTTCTGTGACAAGGTGGCTGTTATTCACAGACACCCCAGTTTATGCCCTGGGGGATGGCACAAACTTCGGCGCATTGACCTTTCCCTCTTCCCATTGGAGCCCCTACTCCTTATCCAAGAAGATATACTCTTTCGTTGCGCACCTCTATTTATCACATTTGTGATTTCAATTGTTATTACTCTACCAAAATAATCTGAATCAGACAACCAAGAATTACGAAACCGTTTTTTACCACTTTGCCTGATGTTCTTCTACACAGCCGATCAACCGATCAAAAGAAATGCGCTCCCCATCCTGTGTACGGACTGTGCCGCTGAAGTGGCCGAATACCTGTTGCAGCGTAGAAGATAAAATTCCTGCTTGGTTTCGAACGATTCTTCGATCAAACGGGGTAAATGCAATTTGCACATCCGATGATAATTGGGACAGGATCTGCCAAGGTTGTAACAAGTTCGTTCGATCATATGTAAAAACTACATCTTCCTCCAACTTATAGACACGGTTATCAAGGAACAAAGCATTTTCGTTGACTCCCGTTCCATCTGTCCAGCCGGCTCCCAAATTAAAGCCGAATGCTTTTTGGTCAACCTCGCCCGAGCAGGTTGCCCAGTTCCAAAAACTGCGGTACGGCCATATTCCTCTCCCCACATCTAGAGCAGCAAAGCTTACCCCTTCCTTACAGTGGAATTCTCGATCCCCAATCCGTACAAGTCCTTGTACCGGAAGACAATTCTGCTTGGAAGTAAAGTGAAAGCGCTGCTGATCCCAGGGAATGACCACGTTGAGTGATTCATATGCATCCGGTTGTTGAATAACGAATTGAGCGCTTATCCACGGATCACGGCCGAAAGAGTTAACAACCAGATTTCTTGCTTTTCGGGAAACATCCTGTTTGCTCGAAAACGACAGACGAGGGTGTGAAAAGGTGAAGTCATCATCTGCACATGGAGGCAACTCACATCCGATCCCGAACGGAATAGACAACTGTTCTTCCCAGAACTGCTGTCGCTCGTAATCATACACGTACGTAAAGGCGATTCCGATGTAATCCAGATGAATCAGCGTGACATTAAATAAAAAGACATCTGATGTGATTAACCAATGATTCCACTTTTTCTTGCGTAGCCAACTGCCTTTCAAATTGCAAATATGCTTTGGTGTACGTGACCAGCCAATGCTATTTTTATTCAATTGACCTGACTTTTCACACAGGTATACAGATTCCGTCAATTCCATGAGCAACGTTCCCCCTTTTCACATGTTATGCTTGTAAAAAAAACTCAGCCTCGCGGGAGGCCGAGTTATGTATAGGCAATTAAGCAATTGCGACCGTTATCCTTGGCATTATATAAGGCTTTGTCAGCAAAATGAAGAATTTCATCTCTTGTTTGATCAATACGAGGCACAAGACTGACCAGCCCGACACTGACAGTAACTACTCTGCTAACAATTGAGCTAGCATGAGGGATCTGGAGATCTTCGACCGTTCTTCTAATTGTTTCTCCGATTTGGACAGCTTCCGTTTCGGATTCCTCTGGCAAAATGATAGCAAATTCTTCACCACCGTACCGAGCAAACAGATGCCGATCATTCGTAATCAATTGATTAATCGCCTGGGAAATTTCTTTGAGGCAAACATCTCCCCCTTGATGCCCGTACGTATCGTTGTACGCCTTAAAGCAATCAATATCAAACATGATTAATGTAAATGGTTTCGATTCAGCCATTGTCCGATGTAATTCTCGTTCGAATGTCTCATCAAAAATTCGACGATTGGCAATTTGCGTCAGGCCATCTATCGTTGAGAGACGCTTGAATCGCTCATGTGCTTCACTTAACTTGTCTTCAACTAGTTTGCGCTCGGTAATATCCCTTGAAACGACTACTGTCTGGATGTGTTCGCCCTGTTTATTCACTACAGGTTGGCAGCGAATATCTAGTGTAATCCAGTTCCCGTTTTTATGTTTCCAGCGAAGCTCAACCGTAATGGGCTGTTTGTCCTGTTTCAAACGATTCATTGCTTCCACTGTTTTTGACAAATCTTCCGGATGAATATACTGATAAGGTGTGTTTCCGATATAGAGATGCCTCTCCAGGACTAACTGATGCGAAGGAGAAGCGTACAATACAACATCGTTTGGGGCAAGTACAGTTACGAAATCAGTCATGTTCTCGGCAATTAATCGATACTGGGCTTCATTCTCTGCAAGTAGTTTGATATTGGAGTCAATCGTAGCAGACATTTCATTGAAAGCTTTGCATAATTCACGAAATTCCACAGCAGTAGTCGTGAATTCTGTATCCTCGATCCGATAGTGGTAAGTGCCGCGACGAATATTTTGGACACCATCCACCAGCATTTGCAACGGTTTGTTTAACTTGTCTGCAACAATAATGATGATAATATAGCCTGCGATATAAACTCCAACCATGATGGCCAGCATAAACAGGAGGGAACGATAGAAAGGAGCTTCAATTTCTTCCTTGTCCAGTTCATTGATAATCAGCCATTTGCCGTCAAAAATCCACTGATACACCCCATATGCTTCCTTGCCGCGATAATTGATATAGCTCTCATTTGCTTCCAGATGCAAGAATGCCTGGTTGGTAATATAATTTTCAATTTTTACATTCATTTTGGTGGTATCTTGCACGATGCCTTGCTGAATCAATTCATCAATAAACCGTGACTCCGTAATCATTAACTTGTCTAAACCGACAAGGTAGCTTTCACCGGTTTTTCCGACTGTTACGCTTTTCATTGCACGATCGATTGTTGTCAGGTTAAGTGCACCGAACACCAGCCCGAGAAATTTTTGATTTTGATCCATCACCGGGGAAGACACAATGACAACCGGTTGACCAGACACTTTTCGGTATAATACATCCGTAATGCTCGCCTTTCCTGCTTTGGCATCTTTAAAATATTGCCGATCACTAAGATTTGCACCTGTCTTGGTACCTTGTCTGTCGCCTGTGTCAAGCTCAGTAATCCCTTGTGCATTGACAAATACAATCGCTGAAAATTCTCGTTGTCTATCCATAAAGCCTTCATACATTTGCTTCATTTTATCTTTTTGGAGCAGTTTTGCGGCAGGAATATTAGCCAGAGTGTCAATGTCACTCGCTCGCTCTTTTAGCCAGTTTTCAATGAACAGTTGCTGTTGCATCGTTACTTGTCTCAATCGAAGAAACTCTTCTTCTTCATGCTGATTTTTTTCATACAAAAGAACCAGCACAAAGTTCAACAGACCGGTGAGCAGTATCAGAAAGCTTATCCAGAATCGAAGCCGCTGTTTGATAGTTTTAAATTGAAAAAGTCGAGAAAACAAAAGTTTCATCTCCTGAAATGGCCTCCACGTTACCTGGATAGTTCTGACTCATTGGGACAAGAAAGAATAAATTATCATTATTATAATATACCAGTAAGGAAATCACAGGAAGAATAATAATAAATATTAAAATTTTCTAACTGTTATAGGCATGTTAGGATTTGAGGCCCTTTAGAGGTGATAGCAATCGTATGTTCATACTGGGCAGCCAAACTCCCGTCTAGCGTGCGGGCCGTCCAGCCATCATCGTCAACGGTGGCATAGTAATCACCTATCGTCAGCATGGGTTCTATGGTAATGACCATGCCTTCCTTCAATCGTGTGCCTCTGTTCGGCTTTCCTGCATGAGGGACGACAGGGTCTTCGTGAATATCTGTACCAATTCCATGTCCGGTAAATTCCCGCACAACGCCATATCCAAGCGACTCAGCGAATGTTTGGATAGCATGAGAAATATCCCCAATCCGCTTGCCTACAGTCGCCTGCTCAATCCCCACAAACAGAGCCTGTTTGGTCACTTTCAATAAATCCTTTGCTTCTCTAGAAACTTTTCCTACTGTATAAGACCATGCTGAATCAGCTAACCACCCGTTCAAATTCACAACCATATCGATGGTTACAATGTCCCCTTCCTGCAACTGCTCTCTGGAAGGAAATCCATGACAGATCACGTCATTCACAGATGCGCAGGTTGCAAACGGGTACCCTTGGTATCCCTTTTGTTCAGGTGTCGCATAATGGCTGGCCAGGAACTCTTCTGCCAGTTGGTCGATTTCCCATGTGGTCACACCTGGTTTCATAACCTTTGCAATTTCTTGATGACATAGGGCTACGATCTTTCCAGCCTCTCTCATTTTGGCAATTTGCTCAGTCGTTTTGATTCGAATCATCGTGCCACCTCCGCACGATATTATATAGGGACCTGTGATTCGTGGTGAATAAATGAGAGGACATCATCTAGGTTGATTTTCTTACGGCTCTCCTCCATTTGTTGAAACGGGCAACCATTGCGTAAAACACGCTCATGCACATTTTGAATGGTAAATTGACTGGGATGGAGTGTCTGTGTCACTTCACTCCAATAAAGCGGGGTAGCAACAGAAGCGACGTCTGTTCCCCTGGCAGAATAGGGTGCAATGATTGTTTTCCCATCCGCATGTTGGACATAGTCTAAATAGAGTCGATTCCCTCTGTTTTTTTTGAGCCTTTCTGTCGTGAACAGGTTTGGCTCTCTTGCTGTCAGGTAGTCGGCAATGAACTTCGTAAACACGCGTGTCTGATCAAATGAGTACGTGTCTAATGGCAGAGGGATATATACCTGCAAACCTTTGTTTCCCGATGTCTTCACGAAAGAATGAATCCCAACCTTATCAAAAATTTCTTTCATCATCAGAGCCGCTCGGATTGCCAAATGAAATTCCTGTTGAGACGGTGGGTCAAGGTCAAAGACGATTTCTTCCGGCTTCCCTGTCGGCGAATTGATTTTGGTAAATGGGACATGCAACTCTATTGCAGCCTGATTTCCTAACCAGAGCAGTGTCGCCAAATCATTGCACAGGATGTAGTTGATATCCTCGATTTGATAGGTACGAACAAAATCCGGAGCATAGGCTGGACAATGCTTCTGATAAAATTTCTCTCCGGCAATTCCATCAGGATAACGAATGACGGTTACAACCCGATTTTCCAAATGAGGAAGCATATAGGGAGCCATTCGTATTAAATATTCGAGATAAGAAATTTTTGTAATCTCATTCTTCTTCCAAATGATTTTGTCTGGATTGGAAATAGTAATCGTTACGTCATTCACCTGAACTTGAAGCTTCTCACCGGTTGCCGTCCCCATTTTTGTACCCCCCGCCATCGATATGATTCATCAGGATATAGTGTGACTCCCCAATCATCAAATTACACTGCAATAATCGAATGAGCATTTTACTTTGGGACAGGATAAACATGACGATTCTCTACATAGGTAAGGAGTACATTAAGACTATGTCGAAAAAAATCAGTTTTCTTCTGGTTGCTGCAACGCTTGCCTTTGCTACTCCCTGTGTTGCAGTTAACAACAGCCCGGTTGATTCGATTCACGTAGTAATCGATGTGGGTCATGGAGGCGTAGATATCGGAACATCGTACAAAAACCTGTTTGAAAAGGATATTAATCTGCAAATCGCAAAACTGGTTTACGATGAGTTGGAAGCATCAGGCTATCATGTAGCTCTGAATCGTGATGGTGATTATGCACTGAGTGACGAAAACCACTGGCTTAACAGTTCCTCTCGTCATCAACGTGATCTCGCCCAGCGAACACAATTGGCGGCTGAGCTATCGCCTCAACTCTTAATCAGCCTGCACGTAAACTGGTCTTCTCATTCGAAGGCATATGGCCCTTTGGTTTTGTATCAAAAGACCAATCAAAGCTTCCTCATTGCCGATATGATTCAACACACTCTCAACCAGGTCTATCAGACGAAAAAAGAGCCTGTCGCTGGCAAGTCGTACTTTTTGCTGAAAAACTCATCCTGCCCCAGTGTCATCGTAGAAATGGGCTTCCTTAGCAACGCTTCGGACAGGCAGCGACTGATCAATCCCGTTGAGCAACAAAAAATTGCCAAAGCGATAAAAGACGGTGTCCACGAATATTTCATGCTGGCAGGGCAAATTCATGAAAATCAGCCAGTCGATACATGGATCGGCATTTTTAAACGATTGCTGAAAAAAATGATTCCACGATGAAGGCGGGGAATTTTGCCATTAAGCCCATTATCCCTTTTGAACCAGTTGCAACTGACGACATCCCGACAGGACCCTCATGGGTGAGCCAGGTAAAGTGGGACGGTGTCCGTGTGTTAACCTACCTCAACGACAATCACATTCAATTATTTAATCGAAAGCTGAATGAAAGAACAGGGCATTACCCTGAATTGCTTGACCCCAAGCTGTACTCTGCGCACTCCGCCATACTGGATGGAGAGATCATTTCGTTCCACAATGGCATGCCGTCCTTTTATGAAGTAATGAAGCGGGACGGTATTCGGAATCTGGATAAGGTACGAGCTGTTGCAGGTCAGGTGCCCATTACCTACATGCTCTTTGACATTCTTTACTTTAACGGAGATTGGGTTACCTCGATGGCACTTGCCAAGAGACAGGAGCTTTTATCCGAGATCGTGAATACCAATGAAACGGTTCTGCTCGTGGAGAATTCCTCAGACAATGCTGCTTTGTATGAGGCAGTTAAAGCAAACGATCTGGAAGGGGTTGTCTATAAGGACTTAACAAAGTCGTACGTGATTAACGGAAAAGATGACAGATGGCGAAAAAAGAAAAATCACAAGGATTTGATAGCGGTAATTGGAGGAGTAACCTATAGAGGCTCAATCGTCAATTCCTTGTTGCTTGGACTCTACGATCATGAAGGCAAGCTCTGGTACATCGGAAATGTAGGCGGAGGCAAGGTTACCCAAACGGAGTGGAGTGAATTAACCAAGGGTATCCAGAGAATCGTCCAGAATCAGAGCCCATTTGCTAATCAACCAGCAATCCGTAAAAATGTGACGTGGATAAGACCGTTGATTACCGTAAAAATCCAGTATATTGAATGGAAAGAAGGCCATTCTGTAAGGCAGCCCAGCATACAGGCTTTCGTAAACGTGCCGCCTGAGGAATGCAGATTAGGGTGATGCGAAATGAATATATGGATAATTGGTCTTATGTTAATCCCGCTTTTTGGTGATCCTGCAGCCAAACTCGAAAAGGATGGTTTGCTAATAAAGGTTGCATCAACAGTCGATTCCAGCTTTTACTCAACACTTTATATCAATAGCAAATTCGCCAAACAATTGATCAAAAGCAAATCCAAGGTTACTGTGCATCGTCCCGAATTGCCAAGAGCCACCATAGAGGTTGGGCAAAACAAATATATTTTTGACTCGTATTCTCATTTATTTGATATGAAAAAGGGTAAAGAGATCACGCTTAACCCTGCGATCAGAAAAGAACTGGAAAAGACAGTAGAAGCAGTGGAAAAAAAGCATTATGGCCAATTGATCTCCTGGGATGCAATGAAAAAAGTATTTAGCCGAATGTCCTATGCCGAAATCACCGACCTGGAAACGGGAGAAGCCTTTCGAGTGCAACGCCGAGCAGGAAGCAGACATGCCGACGTACAGCCGCTAACCAAAGAAGATACGGCAACGATGAAAAAAATCTATAAGGGGGAGTGGAGCTGGAGAAGGCGTGCGATTCTGCTTTCCATTGACGGAAAGAGCTATGCTGCTTCCATGCACGGGATGCCGCATGGAGCAGGAGCTATTCGTGGAAACAATTTCCCTGGCCACTTCTGTGTTCATTTTAACGGCAGCTCTACCCATCTGCGGCTGGAACCAGACCCCTCTCACCACCTGATGATTCGCAAGGCAAGCGGAGGACTTAACCAGTTTTTGCTTCATGCCAAACCGCTGGAAGTGGTTGACACGTTCCTCCTTTCCCTGCATGAACAAGATTCTTCTACTATGGGGATGACTATATCAGTCGTATCCTTTCCTTTTTCCATTGACAAGATTACCGGTGTCAACTATAAGGTAAAGCAAGCGGTGGAAGAAAACAGTGACCCACTCGCTACAGAAATTCCTGTAGAAATGTCCTATTTTGAAGAAGGATCGGGTTTGCGAAAAGGCACATGGGTCTTTCATGTAAAAAGAGCATCCACAGAAGAACGGTGGAAGATTACAGATATCCAATTCATGCTGATTGATTAGGAAAAAAGCCAAACCCTTCTTTACAAGGAAGGTTTGGCTTTTTATCTATTTGTGTGCCAGTTTGGAAACCAGTACGATGTTTGCTTCTCTTTCAATCACCGGAATGAATTCGTTTAAGACAGAAGCTGTTTTTATTCCGGGAGGCCCTACATGCCCGATGGCGATACATTCATGCAGATGATTGATGCGATGGCTTACTTTCCGCATTTGTTTACGAATATGAGATTTACTGTATATATCATCCAGAAAGATGGTGTTTTCAATAAAAGGAACACCCAGTTCTTTTGCAATCACAGGGACGACACTTTTGGACGTCGTTTTGCTGTCGAGATAAATCAGCCCTCTTTCCCGACAAACCTCCAGAACCACCCGCATCACGCGAGGATCAGCAGTGGCCTTGGAGCCCATATGATTATTTACCCCGATGGCATGTGGTACATCATTAATTGCCTCATTCACTCGCTTACGAATTTCATCGTTGCTGAGACTGGTTGTGATGGCGCCTGGCCCTAACCAGCTTTTTTTTCCCTTCAGTGGTTCCATAGGCAAATGGACAAAAACGTCATGTTTCTTCTGATGCGCCATTTCCGCATCCTTTTTCGTGGAAGGCAAAAAAGGCATCACGGCAATGGTTAAGGGAATTGGCAGGTTTAAAATATCTTGCGTGCCAGCCATATTGTTTCCAAAGTCATCGATGACAAACGCAACCTTGTTGCGCTCTGGTTCCACACCCTGCTCGGCAAGAGATGAGCCTCCCCACGAAAAACAGAGAATCGGAACCATCAACCACTGAATGATTTTACGAATGTCCATGAAGACCTCGACCTCCTTACAGCGTAGCTTTTTCCTTTTCTTTTTTCTTTTTGGCGGGTGCTTTGGGCTCTTTCTCTTTCGGCTCTTTCGTCTTTGCTTTCGTAACCTTCTCTGGTGCTGGGTGCTTTACCTTGATATTAGTTTTCTTGGATTGGTCAATGCTTGCTTGCAACGCTTCCATCAGGTTGATGATATTATTCTTCGGTGCTTCCTTGGCTTCAAACACACCCGTATCCGTTACTTTTGCCTGAATCAAGTTCATTAGAGAGGAACGATATTCGTCTGTATACTTGACAGGGTCGAATGGAATGGTTAGCTGCTCAATCAGTTGCTTGGCGATGTCCATTTCTTTCTGATTCACTTCTACTTGCTGATTTTCCATCACACCGGGCACCTGATCGACACTTCTCACCTCATCTGGATAAAAAATCGTCTCCAGAATCATGCCCTTATCAAACACCCTGATGACAGCAAGGTGTTCTTTGGAACGCATGGTAATTTTGGCTACTCCAATTTTGCCCGTCTCATTCATGGCCTGACGCAGCAGCGAATATGCCTTATGGCCTGTTTCATTGGGCCCGATGTAGTACGACTTGTTAAAGTAAATCGGATCAATTTCTTCCAGCTTGACAAAGTCGATAATCTCGATATTTTTGCTTTTTTCCGCAGCGATCTCTTCTAGCTCCGATTGCTCCAAAATGACAAACTTCCCTGGTTCATTCTCGTACGCCTTTGCGATCTCCGTTGATTCAAGCTCCTTCTTGCAGACGGGACAATACTTCATATACTGAATCGGACTATGGCATTCCCGGTGGATCTGGCGCATGCGAATATCTTTTTCTTCGGTGGCCACAAATAACTTAATGGGAATATGCACGAGACCGAAGCTGATGGAGCCCTTGAATGTGGTGTGCATAGACAAGCCTCCTTTTTTCTAGTGTTCACACAAGGCTCTTTATCTTCCCTGTTACCTTTTCCCTGTGTGCAACGCATCGGAGGTGACAAATAATACAATTACATCTACACCAATTCAGGAGGATCTCACATGCCTAGAAAGCCTACCGTTTCCTTGGACTTCGATGGAGTGCTGGCCGAATATACCGGATGGAGAGGAAAGCATCATACGGGCAAACCGATTGCAGGAGCTTTGGAATTCCTGACGGTGTATCAGCGTACACATCAGTTTGTTATTCACTCGGTGCGTGAGCCGGAAGCGATCAGCAAATGGCTGATAAAACACGGTTTTCCAGCAATCCCGGTCACAAATGTGAAGCCAAAGGCATCTGCCTATATCGATGATCGGGCCATTCGCTTTGACGGCGATTGGCTAAAAGTAGCTGAGGTCTTGCAGATTCAACCCTGGTGGAAGAGTTGAGGAAACTCCATAGTTACCGTGGTTCCTTGTCCTTGCTTGCTTGAAATGTGGATGGTGCCATGATGCGCCTCGACCAAACGTTTGACAATGGTGAGTCCGAGACCAGAACCTCCCGTACCGCGCTGTCTCGAACGATCCCCTCGGTAAAAGCGTTCAAATACGAACGGGATATCATCAGGCGAAATGCCAACACCGGAATCTCGCACTTCTATCTGCAGTCGATCCCACACCTGCATGACGGTAATTTTAACCGCTCCGCCTTCAGGCGTATGCTTTAATGCATTCGCGAGCAAATTCATCAGAATCTGGGACAGCCTCGTTCTGTCTCCTTCCATATGCCAGTCACGATTGCATTCGAAATCAAGTGATACATTCTGCCGTTGAAAAGAAGCGCTCATCGAATGAACGACCTCTTCAAGCAGGTGATGAACCCGTACGCTTTCGATAATTAATTGCTGTTCGCCAGCCTCTGCCTTTAGAACTAGGTCAAGATCCTGAACCAATCCGGATAAACGCAATACTTCCAGGCGCATGGACTCCAGATTCACAGCGTTGGACTCCCAGATCCCGTCAATCATCCCTTCCACCTGCGCCAATAATGTGTTGAGCGGTGTTCGTAATTCGTGTGAAATGTCGGACGTTAACCTTTTTCTCAGCTCTTCCTGTGATTTGAGAGCGATGACGAGTTGATTAAAGGAAGTAACCAGTTCAGCCAACTCATCCTCTGATTTCAGTTCGGTTACCTGTACAGAGTAATCCCCTGTAGCCGCAAGCTTGGCCGATTTGCTCATTTCGATCACTGGCTTCACCAGACGTCGTGCAAGCAGGATGCTAACGACACAGACAAAGGTAGTCAAGAGAATCATTGTCCAGACCAATGCGGATGTATGGGCCATCTGAAAATGCTCCTCCATCGCATTGGCAGCCAAACGGTCAGTATGTTCGATCAGGAGAATTCCTGCCAACTGACCATTCATATGAATGGGGAATATCCTTTCTGACTGCTGTTGATCCACATTTCCTGAGTGACCTGCATGGCCTGCTTGTCCAGCATGGTCTGCCGCTCCCGCATGCTCTTCCGTACTGGTATTGGGTAATTTCGGCTGATTCGCCTTTCCTTCTGGCTCGGTTGTTACGATCAATTCATAGTTTTTATCCAGTAGGGACAATTTCAAGCCAAGTACAGAAGCTACTTCCTTCAGCAACCGGTCTGCCTGTGGCCCCCACCCCTGCTCTTGCTGATATTCTGCTTGTAGCTGTTTTATCAATTGTTCTGCATACATTTCATCCATGTCTGTTACATACATCCCGAAGTGATAGTCCATTTCCTGAACCGATAACAATGTTGACAGGAGAATCCCTCCCCCGCTAACCAACATAAGCGCCATCGCCAGTTTCATCCATAATCGCTGCATACGTCACTTCCCATATTCTGACGGTATATCCAGTCGATATCCCATTCCGTAAATCGTTTTGATATAGCCTGGTTCTTTAGGGTCGTCCTCAATTTTTTGTCTCAGGTTTTTCACATGCGTATCAATCGTTCTGTCGCTTCCAGAGAAATCAATGCCGAGCACTTCTGTGATCAGATCATCCCGCTTCCAAATTCGCCCCGGATGCTGTGCCAGTGTGAGCAAGAGCCTGTATTCATTGGGGGTAAGCTCAATGATTTGATTTTTTTTAGTTACTTTTGCATCGGGCAAGGAGATATGCAGGTCGCCAATCGTCAAAAAATCGCTAAGCACCTTATGCTCTCCGCTGCGACGCAGGATCGCCCTGACTCTTGCCATCAACTCCCGTGGGCTAAATGGCTTGACCAGGTAATCGTCGGCACCGATGGATAAACCATTGATTCGCTCGGCTTCTCCGCTCTTGGCTGTCAACATGATGATCGGCACACGGGAATGTTTTCGTACAGCCTGGCAGACTTCTTCTCCCCCCAGATCAGGCAGCATCAGATCAAGTATTATGAGACCCAGAGGATAGGTCAGAGCAAGCTCAATCGCATCTTTTCCATTACTCGCTGTCAAAACGTGGAATCCATCCGCTTTGACATAGGAGGAAAGGACATCAAGAATTTGTGGCTCATCATCCACAAGCAAGATCGTAGAGGACATCAACCATACTCCTTCATTCACCATCTATGTTTACTGCCAATATTTTCAGCTATTAAAGGAGAAAAATCAACATAAGACTTCCATCGTTCAGAGAGACTAGTTTGTATAGGAGGTGAACGAACCATGAGCCAAAACGATCACATTCTTTCCAAACCTGATTTTCAAGAGTTGGTGGATCGGGTTATCGCTCCAGCACCCAAAGGCCCATTTATCGGAATCAAAACCAACCTAGATGAAAAAAATGAGGTAAAAGACGTCTTGTCAGACACAAAACGTTAACCTTTTCGACAGAAGGGCATGATGTTTTCTTCATAATTCCTTCAGATTTGTCTTCGATAATTGAAATGTAAAACAGAGACAAATCTTGAAGGAGTGTAACTATATGTCGATGACACACTATATGTCCTTACTTGCTGAAAACCAACCCTGGAACCTGATCATCTTTATGGCGATTCCCGTTATCCTGGCAGAAACGATTACCATATCCGAATTTTTCATTATCTTCAATCGGCTCAAATCAGGAACACTGCGTACGTTGAACAAGTGTGCTTCGATCTTTCTCGGCTTCTACTTCCTTGGCATTTTCTTATACCTCTTTGTAAATGCAGTAATTCCGCTTACCACAACTGGTGGATGGCTCACATGGGTAGACGTGGTAGCAGTTGGATTTTATCTTTCCGGAGTATTGTTCCTGTTCCCACTTGCTTTGCTGGATTTAGGCGTCATTGCCAAGCATAAATCGGATGACGAGCGAATGAAAATTCACTTTATCCTGATTGGCGGCTTCCTCGTTGTTGCACACGTTGCCATGATTTTTGGGATGGTAGACCCATCTATCGTAGGATCAACTCCTTCAACCAATATGCAGCATATGGGTCACTGAAAATACGCAATTCAAACAGGAAAGACGCCAAATTAGCATGGCGTCTTTTTGTATGGAACAGCCCTTATTATTTCTGAGTAAAACCAATTTGCTCCATCGCCTGGTTTTCCTTTGACGCAATACCTCCGCCTGCTGTACTGGCAACTGCTTGCGGGTTAGAGGGATCTGCTGGATGCGGTGTGGTGATTTCAACTTCTGGGCGATCGACTTGTGTGAATTCATCTGGCATATCAACTTGGGGAAATTCGCTAGTATCCTTCATACTTTCCTCCTGTGGTGATTTTCTCTACAAACGTTATTGTTGCCCAGTCGACTGGTTCCTATCAGAGAAGATAGGTACCCAGTTTTCCAAAAGTCGCATATCCATATAGCAGATTGGAGGGATTGATTGGTGAATAGTAACTTTCGACCTGGCGACATACTGGTCGGTTGTACAAATGTGAATGGATTTCCTCCTGGTTACATGGGGCACTCTGCTATTGTCGTTGATTCGAATCACATGGTAGAAGCCGCTGTAACCTTCCCTACTATCCGCAAAGTCCCCATATCCTTCTTTCAACGTGATCATCCGATTTATGTGGTCATCCGCCCTGCTTCCAGCGAACTGGGACAAAAAGCTGCACTGTCTGCCCTGGACTATTTGCAGAAGTATCAGGCGAATGTACAGCGTGGTCACAATCTGCCGCCATTTTCTCTTCTCCCCAATGTCCCCTTGGAGGATCCCTGGCAAGGAGTTTATTGTTCGAAGCTGGTGTGGATGAGCTATTTTTATGGAGCAGGGATGCGTTTTTCCAACGACCATGGCCTCTTTTCACCCGAAGATTTGTACACGGGATTAAGTCAGGATAAAAATTTTATTGTGCTGTTCAAACATCCGCAGTTTCAATTCGTTGTCGATACGTAGCTCGAGTCTGTAGAAACTACAAATCGTCTTATAATTGACACATAATTCTTTCTATTCCCTCCACTGCTCGACATACTTCGCATGGATATCGCGTTATGATAGAGCTGATGACTATGAAAATTTGCAGAGGAGGGCTGTCTTTGAATCGAAACCAGTTAAGAAGGTATATTGTACAGGAGCTAGAGTGTACAATGGTTGATCATAACCTCCAATGTGTACCAAAAGAATCAACCTTGAACAAATTGAAATCACTTCACTTTACGATCAAAGTGAATTGGGATGAAGCTGACGAGCTGTCCCAGACGGTCGCCAATCTAATAAAAGAAGTTGAATGTACGTAATCAATGCTCCTGATGGTCAGGAGCATTTTTTCTTGTTCGGAAGAGAAGGTATAATGAGAAGGGTAAGGGAGGGTTTTATCATGGAAGTAATCGGCATTATGCTGTGGGTATTTAATCTGTTTGTGATGTATCTGGTCGTCCGCAATGCCATCGACAATTCAAGAAATACTGAACTGTTGAGGCAAAATCAGCAAGTTCTCCGTGATATTCGAAGGCTCTTGGAAGAGCACAATCAATCAGTGATTCAACGAAAGCTTTCTACAGAGGATAAAGGTGATTCAAGTGAGCAATCTCATTCAAAAGAGTAAGGAAAAAGCAAAACAAATCAAAAGAGAACTATTTGTTTTGCTGCTTGCTTACAAACACCCACGAGTCCCGCTCTATGCGAAAATTTTTACGCTGCTTGTTGTGGCGTATGCCTGCAGTCCGATTGATTTGATTCCTGATTTCATCCCTGTGCTGGGACTGCTCGATGATATCATTCTCGTACCTCTTGGAATCTATTTTGCCATTCGCATGATTCCCGCTGATGTGCTTGCAGAGTGTCGAGCACAAGCAATGGAAAACTCCCAAAATAAAAAGCCCCGCAATTGGTTTGCTGGAGCCATCATCGTACTGATCTGGCTGGTTGTTTTGGGATGGGTCATTACTTTATTGGTGTAGGTGAGAAATATGAACATTCGAATGATCAGGGAGTCAGACTATCCTCAGGTGATTTCTGTGATTAATGACTGGTGGGATGGCCGTCCCATGGCGGATATGCTTCCCAAACTATTTTTTGTCCACTTTGCAGATACAAGCTTTATCGTTGAGCAAGAAGATACAATGATTGGTTTCTTGATTGGATTCATCTCTCAATCTCGCCCCAATGAAGCGTATATTCATTTTGTTGGAGTACATCCCGATCATCGGAAGGCAGGCATTGCCGCACAATTATATGATCAGTTTTTCGAAACGATTCGCTCGAAACATTGTGATACCATCCGGTGTATTACCTCCCCTATCAATAAAACGTCCATCGCCTTTCATCAGCGAATGGGCTTTGCAATGGAGGAAGGGACAAGTACAATCAACGGTATTCCTGTTGTTCACAACTATGATGGAAAAGGAAACGATCGTGTCTTGTTCGTCAAAAGATTGGGCAACTCATCCTAGAAATATCATTATTTCCAAGCTAAAGGAGACATCATGAGAAAGTTGCTACTGTTGCTTTTCCTTATTACAAGCCTATTCCTGTCAGGTTGTACGAACCAAACAGCTCAGACAAATCCGAATCGAATTCCCGCTCAGGTTATCAAAGTAATCGACGGAGATACCATAAAAGCTCGTTTTGACAACCAAACAGCAACGATTCGTTTCTTGCTGGTGGATACGCCTGAAACGCATCACCCAACACTCCGCAAGCAACCGTTCGGAGAAGAAGCATACCAGTTTACCAAGAAGCTCTTGGACGGACAACAAATAGAGTTAGAGCAGGATGTTTCACCTGGGCCAGACAAGTATGGGCGGTATCTGTACTACATCTATATCAACGGCAATTCGGTACAAGAAATGCTTCTCGAGAACGGTCTAGCCAGAGTCGCATACGTCTATGTTCCCAATGTAAAATACGTGGATCGATATCGTGAAATTCAAGATGAGGCTAGAAAAGCAAAGAAGGGAATCTGGTCGATCGAAGATTATGCAGGTCCTAAAGGATTTGATTCGAATGCAGACACCGAGCAAGAGGATCCTCCTGCTCCCTGCGATGCTCCAAAAATCAAAGGAAACATTACAAAAAAAGGCGAAAAAATCTACCACCTGCCCGAAAGTCGCTCGTATCAACAGACGAAGCCAGAAAAGTGGTTCTGCACAGAACAGGAAGCTGTGGAGGCAGGATTTCGTAAAGCAGGCAACTAGCCTTTTTTGAGCAACTCATCATAATAACCCTTTTGCTTCGCCAACTGTTTTGTTAAATTAAACGATTTTACAATTTTTTTGCGGGCGTTTACACTGTACCGCTCCCATTTTTCTGGATGTTCGATTATGGCTTTCATCGCTTTGGCTAATCGGTTGACGTTTTGTTCTGGGACGAGCAGCCCAGATACTTTACTTTTCATTATTTCCGGAATTCCGGCGTGTTTTGTTGCGATACAGGGCATTCCTGTGGCCATCGCTTCTTTTAATGTATTGGGGATTCCTTCCTGATTTCCATCCTTATCCGTTCGACTGGGTGCACAAAAGATGTCTGCCTCAAAATAGGCATCCTGGATTTTTTGATAATTGACCCAGGGAATGATGTGCACCTGATCGTTCAATCCGTATTTGGCAATTTTTCTTTGATACTTTTTCAGCCTTTCGCCTTCTCCAATTAGCGTGAGCTCTGTGTTTTTATGATTCTTTTGCAAAATGGCAAATGCGTCGATCAAATCTTCGAAGCCTTTTTTATTAACAAACCGTCCGACAGCCAAAAATCGCACAGGACGGTCTTTCGGAAATTTTCGTGGAGTAAATTTGAAGCGAGACAGGTCCACTCCACCATACAGCACACGAATTTTCTTCTTGGGGCAGCCCAGCTTGATTAATTGATCCTTTAGATGGTGGCATACAGGCAAAAACAAGTCGGCTGTTTTGAAAAGCTTTTCGAGAAATTGTTTATTTTCCTTTTTTTTCGGATAAGAGGTGGCATCTTTTCCACGCACACCGACAATCATGGGTAAACCATACTTCTTTTTCAGGTGCAGCAGTTTGGATGCAAGTGTAGCATGATGAATGTGGATGGCTTTAATGCGGTGTTTTTTGATGACCTTGCGAGGATTCTCCAACAGCTTGCCAATTGGGCATATGTGGTCTTTCAGATTCGATGCTTTCCATATTCGTTTGGGTTCACGGGCAAGGAGGATTCCTTTGTAGGACTTCACTTGAGTAATTTGCTGCATGACATGGCCATCACTCAGTGACCATTTATAGTGAAGGATGGCTCGCTTTTTAGGCATGATCATCTCATCCTTTTTTTTTGTATTTTCGATCGAGTTTTCTCAAATAGGCACCGCTCCATTTATACTTATTCATAATTTTTCTACGTATTTTCTGATGATTTTTTCTGATTTTGCGATGATTCCTTTTTTTCTTGGTTCGGAAGTACTTAACAAGGGGTATCTTTTGGCAGTAACCGTAGTAACGTGCGGCGAGGCGCAGCCACATATCCCAATCCTGAGAAAAGCGGTATTTTGTATTAAAGTATCCTACCCTGCGAAAACAATCTCGATGGATGACTGCTGTGGATGTTCGAATGGTAAACTTTCTCCGATACAAGCTGTGTCGAAAATGAGTCAAGTTTTTGCAAGACTTTGGCTTTTGAACCTTCGTCTTATTGCTACGTCGTATATCGTAATACCAGTTATGCAGAAATTTACATTGAGGACGGCGCTCCAAAAAACGCTTGTTCAGCTCCAATTTATGCCTCAGAAAGCGGTCATCTGAGTCAAGGAGAGCAATATATCTTCCTCTCGCATGACGGATCCCTCTATTCCTTGCCGAGGAAGGCCCATTGTTTTTCTGATAAATATAGCGAACACGGGTACCAAATTTTTTTCTAACTTTATTCTTTGTCTGGTCCTTGGAGCCATCGTCAACAACAATGATTTCATAATCTCTGCAGGTTTGCTTGAGAACACTTTTGATGGCCTTGATTACCCATCGTTTTCGATTATACGTCGGAATAACCACGCTAAAGAAAGGTGCTCTTCTTATTTTGTGCTCCATTATTTCCCCTCACAGAAAAAATTATAATAAATACTAATTTTAACCTATGCGGAGTTGTCAAAAATGATTGGATAACCAGCGGAGCACACAAAAAATGGGTGCTCCTAGCCTAACAGGTTTCGGAATTGTTGATTGAGAAGCTGTGCATCAGCCATTGCCCGTTGATCATTCGCTACTTCGCCTGGCATGCTTCCTTTCCCGATCAAATATCCACTGAAAGTCGTGCCAACGAATCCGAAGACATATTGGAATTGTTGAATCAGCGGAAGTGCTTTGAAGCGTGGGTTGTCACCACCAGCTATCACCACATAGGCTTCTTTTTTGGCCATATCCTCTTTGAAGGTGTAACGAGAATCACGAAGCGCCTGTGACCATCGATCAACGAAATTCTTCAACAAACCAGACATCCCGTACCAGTAGAGTGGTGTTGCAAAAACGATGATGTCGTGCTGTAGGACCTGTGTAATTACGTCATCAAAATCATCATCAATCGGTTGGAAGCCCCCTGCCGCATGGCGTTTGTCGTCGATGGGCTGAATGGTTTTTTCCCGCAAATTGATAGTTGTGTAATCGATCCCTGCAAGCATTGTCTTCGTCAATAGCTCCGTATTCCCATTGTCTCTGGAACTGCCGTTCAAAACCAGTATCTTCATCGTCTCTTCCCTCCTATTTGTCTACTCTGTCTCATAAAGAATAGAACCTGTTCGAGAAATGTCATATCCGCCCAGAGATGAAATTTCATTTTGGAACGCTTGTGAACGCAAAATCTCCAAAACTACTTCAATCATCTGCTGGTTTCGGGATGTCTTTAACAGAACAAGATCATAGCTTTCCTTGATTAATGGAACAAAGTCAATGCCTACCATGCGTGCTGCCTTTTCGATGCCAACCCCTACATCTGCTTGCCCGCTTGCGATGACGCTCGCTACACCCAAATGGCTCGATTCTTCCTGCTCATAGCCTTTTCGTCCCCATTTGGAAATTCCGTGCACCCGGAGCTGCTCGTCGAGAAGGATGCGTGCCCCTGATCCTCTCTCACGGTTCACCAGAGAAATATCGGTACGAGATAAATCTTTCCAGCCCGTTAATGCTTTCGGATTCCCCGGCTGTACATAGAAGCCTGCCCATCTCGACATCATATTCACGACCAGATATGACTGTCCAACCAAGATCTTGCGTATGTACGGAATATTAAATTCTCCAGAATCCGCATCAAGCAAATGTGTACTGACAATATCTGACTCACCCTGATACATAGAAATTAAGCTGTTCAGACTGCCTTGATGAGAACGCAGTGTTCGAAAGCCGCTTCCCCTCTTTTCCAAATGGTTAGCCAACAGATCAAGGCTGATGTCTTGGCCGCTGATAATCACGGATCGGTTGGCAGAAGGCATCGTTGGCCACGTCACTTCTTGCTGTTGATGCGGATGAACGGCCGTGGTCTGGGAAGAAATGTGCTTTGCTGATTTTTGTTCCCCTTTGGATCGAACCTTATATGCTTCAAGATCTTCGGAATCCACACGCATTTGTCTTCCCACACGATAGGCAGGAAGCTCGCCTCGTTTGATCAGATCATACACGGTCAGTTTGGATACGCGAAGAATCTGCGAAATTTCTTCTGTGGTATACGATACACCCTTGTTCATAAGTATCCTCCGTATGGTTGATTTAAAACGTCTACAGCCGTTTTGGTTCTTTCTCTTTTCAACATAGCTTGGAACAGGTAAGGTAGTAATGTAAGAAAAACGGTTATTGGAGGAAATCATGTCAGTCACTACACTTCTCCGCTCAAGCATATCATTCTTGCTGCTTTTCTTCTTAGTTGGTTGTGGAGCAGGCTATTCTCCACCAACAAAACAAGCAGAGTTACTGGTTTCCGCTGCTGCCAGTTTATCAGACGCTATGACAGAGATGAAGCATGCTTTCGAATTAGAAAATCCTGCTATCATTGTAACATATACTTTTGGCAGTTCAGGCAAATTGGCAACACAAATTGAACAAGGGGCACCTTCCGACTTATTTTTGTCTGCGAGTCAAAAAGATATGGATCGCCTGCAACAAAAGAATGCCATTCTCACAGGGTCTCGAATCAATTTTGCCAGCAATGAGCTAGCCCTCATTACCAGAAAGGATAGTCCGATTCATACCACTTCATTCGATGCACTTGCCTCAGTTCCTTTTACTCATTTAGCGATTGGTGAACCAGAGTCAGTGCCTGCTGGACGATACGCCAAAGAGACGCTCACCCATCTGGGGTTCTGGACACAGGTGAAAGAAAAGCTGGTTTTCGCTTCTGATGTTCGCCAGGTGCTTGCCTATGTAGAATCCGGAAATGCGGAAGTCGGCATTGTCTATACATCGGACGTCAAAACTTCCGGCAAAGTGAAGGTACTCGGTGAGGCAAAGCCCGAGTGGCATAAACCAATCCAATACCCTGGAGCTGTACTCTCTTCGTCCGCTCACCAGAAAGAAGCGCAATTATTTCTGGATTATATCCGCAGTGAAAAAGGACAATCCATCCTGAAAGCGTACGGTTTTCAATAGAACCATCCCCTACGAAACTACATACCATCAATAGAAAGAAGGAGATTACCGATGTTTCATGTCAGCAATTACACAGGAACCCGAGAAGAAAATTATCAGTTGGTTATTCAACAATTACAAGCGTTGATAGAGGACGAGACTAATCGGATCGCTAATCTGTCGAATGCAGCCGCTCTGTTGAACCTGTTTTTGCAAGAGATCAACTGGGTTGGTTTCTATTTATATGACGAGGAGCAATTAATTCTGGGGCCGTTCCAAGGACTGCCTGCTTGCGTGCGTATTCCACTCGGCAAAGGCGTTTGCGGCACATCGGCAGCAAAAAGAGAGACCGTCCGTGTAGAAGATGTTCATTTGTTCCCCGGTCATATCGCCTGCGATGCGGCCTCTCAATCGGAGATTGTCGTTCCGATCATCAAAAATGATGAGCTGCTCGGTGTTCTGGATATCGACAGCCCGATCAAAAATCGCTTTGACGAGCTTGACCAACGCTATCTGGAGCAATTTGTTCAAGTATTAGCTGCTCATCTATAATGAGCGAATAGAGAAGCTTCCCTGTGAAAAGGGAAGCTTTTTTCTTATGCAAAGATTGGTTCGGTTCGTTTCGGTTCCGTTCTCAAAATATACATATTTATCCAAAAGTTAGCCCCTCTGAGCCATATTGGGCAGAAAAAGAGAAGTGTTATATTTGTTCCTGATATAAATCCCTTTTATATATCAGGAGGAATGTGGATGCGAAACAGAATTGGCAACACGAAGATCATTGCACTTATTATCTTTATTTTATCAGTATCCATCACATTAGGTGCGGGGTACTACAAAACCTCGCTCGCCGCAGAAAGCGCCAAATTTCAGGGAGAACTCACCAATCTTCACAACAAGCCTGCCGTTATTGACATGGGCCAACAAGGAGCGCCCAAGAGATTCGTTCAGCCGGACTGGGTTTCTCTCTCAACTGGACATGGAAAAAGCGGAATCAAAAACGCAAGCAAAGACCCGCTCTATCTGCAAATTAAATTAGTAGGATTCCCTGGAGAAGTCAAAATGGACGTGCATGATGTGTATGACGAATTAACTGGAAAAGTCATGCGTCCGATTGAACCGGGAAGTGTGCTTGGCATGACCATTCAAGTCGAAGTACCTAGTTATTTGCAAAAGCAAGCCCATATCGCTACATCAGAAATCCAATTTATTAATACCAAAACAAACTTGCTGGTTGGATCGATTCCTATTGAAATCATTAATTCTCGTTATCAAGATAAACCAAACAGCAACAATTCCAAGCAAGATCATCAAAAACATGAAGGTGGACATTAACCATGTTATCGATCTTACGCCCTAAGAAGGCAACCAAGATTCAAATCAAATCGAGAAAGTACCTGTTTCGTCGGGGGTTATGGTACATCGTAGGCTTCTTGCTGTTTTATGCGCCTTTTGCTTATTTTAACAAAGCCTTGACGTGGATGTTGCATGGAGACAAGGGAGGAGATATTCACGCCACTTGTTTCCGCATCCCGATTGCCAACCTGTTTGGCGGGAAAGGCATTGACCTGCTTTCTGTCCAAGGGATTAGCCTGCTTCTTTTGATGGGTTCCGCTTTCTTCGTTGGTGCTTTTTTCTGTGCTAGACTCTGTACAGCCGGAGCCATATCTGAATATGTAAGCAGACTTGTCCCCGATCAATTCAAGATTGACTGGACGAAATACGTGAATCCTGCCCCTATTCGCTACGGATTTCTAGCGGGATTTATTCTTGCCCCGCTTACTACGGGCTCGCTGAACTGCTCCTATTGCACTTACGGATTCCTCGAAAAGATGATGAACGGCGGGTTGTGGAGAGATATTGGCGTGTTAAGTTCGACGATCATTCTCACCGCATTCTTGTGGCTGATCATCTTTGGAGCATTAACCAAGGGTGGACGTGGATATTGTAATTTCATGTGTCCTGTCGGTGCCTTGCAAAGCCTTATTCATAGCGTCGGTGCCCGTCTCCCCTTTACCTACAAATTAAAATATGCCAAAGAAAAATGCGTCTCATGTCAATCCTGTGTGAAAGCTTGCCCTATGAAAGCGCTGAAATTGGGAGATGAAAAAATCACTTACTCCATTCACCATTGCATTACCTGTCGCCAATGTACGGCTGTCTGTCCAACGAATGCAATTACGTATGGAGCAGGCAATCGCGGTTGGAACCAAGCCACTATTCCCATGATTTCCGAACCGTGCACAGAAACGCAAAAAGGGGTGTGATCCTGATGAAGTCGTCTATCCGTATCAGAAAAGAAAAGCTGGTTTCCCTTTCTACAGGAGCAGGCGCAGCAGGATTAACGATCGGCAGTTCCGTGATAGGACCTGCCGCTCAGCTTTGCAATGGCATCTGCGGTTCTTGCGGGCTTGGCTGCAGTTCGCTCATTGCAGTAGCAACGGTTGGAATGCTCTCTATGATAAGACAAAAATATAAAAACAAAACACAAGATCAGACTGATTGAATTAGTGCCCGAGAAATATCAAAACCCGTTCCTCATTTATAGAGGGACGGGTTTTATTCTGTAAACATCCTATGCCATTTACCATAACAGAAGTAGATTTCAACGGTTATCATCTCATTGCCAACAAGGTTACAAGCTTATTTTTATATTTGACTTCTGTCGAGGCGGGTATGCAGTGATATCTTCTTTTTTTATGATGATGATTCCACTTTGTCTCTTTTCGGGCAAATAGTACCCTTCCTCTTTTTTAAGTAACAGCGTCTTTTGTATTTCAGGTGAGACTGAGCCAATTGGAATTTGATAATAAAATTCAAGGAATTCTTCAAAATCACTCAATTGCTTAAAATACTGCCCATATTCACTGGAAATCCGAATGAGGTGGTACGGTATATTCCGTTCTTTCAATTGTTGGGTTGTCTTTTGCAACGTGCCTGGATGCCAGTGATTAATCGCCGGCAACGATATGTTCCCGAGAAAAAACCGATTTTCTTTCTTGGGGTCAGGAAAAATAGCTACGATATACTGTTTCGTCGCATTCTTTAATCGGTCCAACTGGTTAAGCAAGTCAGGTTGTCTGACAATAACCACATCCGCTTGTCTGGTAGGTCTCCACGTTTTCCAATCCACCAGTGCACAAGAGATATTCGTAATCTTCTCTTGCATCATTCGTTCAAAAAGGCTTTGAACTGCTTTTGGACAACTATCCACTGCCTGAACAAATCCGACATGTGGAGCTATTGCTTGACTAAGAATACCGGCACCACAACCCAAATCAAGCACCTGCATGGACGGTCGAAACAAAAACGAGCACTGCTTGACAATCTCTTCATAATACTTCGTGTGTCTGGCAGATTCAACAAACCAGCGAATGCTTGCATCTGTCCAAATTATTTTTTCCTGTTGCATGACTTAAAAATCTCCCTTCTTTTCAGAAAAGTGAAGGTATCTCAGTTTCCCTCTATACCCTGTGGGCGAATCACGATTACCCAGGCCTACCGACCATAGCTTTCACCTTAGGCAGGTAAGCTCGAAGGAATTGAAAAACATGAAAACTCTTAACAATATCGTAACAAAAGACAATCGATAAAACTATAAGGAGATTAAATTACACTTATCAGGGAATTCCCTGATGACATTTCCCGAAGGATGTATTAGTATATCAAGTGATATTTAGTTATATTTAAATATATCTAGTTTTGTCGATCAATTGTGATGAATATAATAAGATAGAAATACTCATTACAATTTATCTTAAATCAAATAAAGGAGTGAACAGGTTGTTTAAGCATGTAAAGTCTTATTTATTTCTCTTCATGTTGTCCTTGTCTCTTATCGCCGCCCAGTTTTCACCTGCCTTCGTAAAACAAGCAGAAGCAGCAGGAGCAATTTCACTGAAAGTTGACGGCAAAGCATTATCAGTAAGCCAACCTCCAGTGATCAAAGAAGGCCGAACACTCGTACCAATGAGAGATATCTTCGAGGCATTGGGTGCTACTGTTGAGTGGAATGGAAGCCAAAAAACGGTTATCGCAAAACAGGCTGCAACGACAATCCAATTGCAAATCGGTTCGAAAACTGCAAAAATTAATAGCAAAAGTGTTACATTAGAGGTTGCTGCCCAAACAGTGAACAACAAAACAATGGTTCCCCTCCGCTTTATCAGCGAGGCATTGGGTGCAAATGTAATCTGGAATGGTCATGCCAACTCAGTTGCTATCGTTACACCGAAATTGATGGGTCAAAAAGCAAACCTGACGATTGCAGCAGCAGCAAGTTTGACAGATGCCATGAATGAGTTGAAAACGGGCTTCTCCGAAGAATACCCAAATTATAATCTTACCTTTACATTTGGTAGTTCAGGCAAACTGCTTACACAAATTCAGCAAGGTGCTCCAGTAGACGTCTTCCTCTCTGCTTCACAAAAAGAGATGGATACACTACAATCAACTTCTTCTCTGGTTCCAAACACACGAGTTAACTTTGCTGGAAACCAATTGGTGTTAATTGCTCCGAAAGACTCTAAGCTTCCATTAACTAGTTTCGATAAAATTGATGTTGCTTCACTCAAACAAATCGCATTTGGCAACCCGGAAAGTGTTCCTGCCGGCCGCTATGCCAAGGAAACCTTCGAGTCTGTCAAACTGTGGGACAAGCTGCAAGGTAAAATTGTGTACGGTAGTGATGTACGTCAAGTATTAACTTATGTTGAGTCAGGCAACGTAGATCTCGGAGTGGTATTTACCTCTGATGCTTTGAGCACGGATAAGGTAAAAATTCTAGGCATTGCCAATGAAAAATGGCAAACCAATCATTTATCCAGGTGCTGTGCTTTCCGCTTCCAAGCAACAAGCACAAGCGGATGTATTCCTTGATTACCTGAACAGTGATAAAGGAATCTCTATCCTACAAAAACACGGCTTCTTCGTGAAGTAATCGATTGAAAGGTGGCTTCCATGACTGAAGTAGACTATACTCCCCTGTATTTGTCTCTGAAAGTTGCCGGCATAGCCACCTCCATCGTTTTTTTCGGTGGAGTGCTGCTGGCACGATATTTTGCACGCAAAGAGTTTATCGGAAAAAGTGTTCTTGAATCGATTTTCCTATTACCCCTTGTTCTCCCTCCTACAGTTGTTGGATTTGGATTATTGGTGCTATTTGGGAAAAACGGTTGGATAGGAAAATGGCTTCTGGAACAGTTTGATATCCAGATCGTATTTTCCTTGATTGGTGCTGTGATTGCATCGGTTGTTGTGTCCTTTCCTTTGATGTATCAAAGCTCTACGGCTGCTTTCAAAACCGTAGACAAAAATTTGGAAATTGCTGCACGCACGATGGGGGCATCGGAGTGGCGAGTCTTCTGGACCGTTTCATTTCCCCTTGCCTGGCCTGGGGTTCTGGCAGGACTTGTCCTTGCTTTTGCTCGTGCTCTCGGTGAATTTGGAGCTACATTAATGATCGCAGGATATATCCCCGGCAAGACAGATACGATTCCAGTAGCGATTTATTTCGCTGTTGAGAATGGGGATATGGGGAAGGCTTCCTTCTGGGTAGCAATCATTATCGCACTTGGGTTCAGTACGATCATGTGGCTGAACTGGTGGAGCAAGCGTAACCTGGAACGTTTCAAACGATGAATGGAGAGAGCGCTTCATGCTAACCGTACAAATACGTAAACAATTAAACCATTTTTTACTGGATGTCGAGTTCCAGATCACCGATGAAATTCTTGTCCTGTTCGGTCCGTCCGGATCAGGTAAAACTACCATCCTCAATACCATCGCTGGCATCACACACCCGGATGATGGCGTGATTTCTCTTTCCAACCAAACCTTTTTTGAAACCGGCAAACGTCCGCTCCCTATTCAACAAAGAAAGGTAGGGTATTTGTTTCAGGACTATGCCCTGTTCCCTCACATGAGCGTGGAAAAGAACATTTTGTACGGTGCCCAGAAAAACGGCTTTACCATCCAGTCCCCTCTGATCCGACAGCTTCTGGACGTAATGAGAATTGAACATTTGATCGGGAAATATCCTTCTGCCATTTCTGGCGGGGAAAAGCAGCGTGTTGCCTTGGCTCGTGCACTTGCAACGGAGCCTCATATCCTGCTATTGGACGAACCATTTTCCGCTTTGGACCAGGAAACGAGAGGTCAGTGTCATGACATTTTGCTTCAATTGCACCGTCAATGGAAGATTCCGATCTTACTGGTTACACATGATTTGGATGAGGCACAAAAGTTAGGAGACCGAATTCTCTTTATGGAGAAAGGAACCGCGAGAACGCCTGTCCATTGCTCAAATGAAATCATCTAGCAAAACGGTCACATCCACATTAATGAAAAACGTCGAGACGTTTTTCACAGAAAAAGGCAGAGCCTCTGTTAAAAGTTGGCTCTGCCTTTTATTCTCTACAGCTTGAATTTGAGGACAATTTCTTGCAATTCTTCGGCCATTTTGGCTAGCATTTCTGATGATGAGGTGACCTCTTCCATTGATGCCACCTGGTCACTGACAATTCGAACGATACTTTGTGTCTCACGAGAGTGCTTCTCTGAAATTTCCGTTGCTTGCTCCATCCCGGTAACCATTACTTGTGTACCCGCATTCACTTGTTGAACAATCGCAGATACATCCTGTGCCTGCCCGGAAACTTCATCAATTGCTTGCAAAATCTCTTTAAAGGAATCTCCTGAAAGATTCACCATGGAAATTCCGTTTGTGACAGCAGCCGTTCCTTCATCCATGACCTCTACAGCTTGAAGCGTATCTGTCTGTATTTCCGTAATCAAAGCGCTAATCTTGTTCGCTGCGATACTGGATTGTTCTGCGAGCTTTCGCACTTCATCGGCTACAACGGCAAATCCACGTCCTTGCTCACCTGCACGAGCTGCTTCGATGGCTGCATTCAGTGCCAACAAGTTGGTTTGACCTGCAATTTGGGTAATCAGTGAAACGATCTGTCCAATCTCACTTGATTTATCGCCTAACTGATTCACTACACTTGCTGCTGCCTGTACTTTATGATGAATCATGTTCATTTGTTGAATGGCATTTTCCACTACCACAGTCCCAGTGTTCGCTTTCTCGCTTGCATCCACAGAGGCTTCTGCAACGGTTTGGATACTAATTGCAATCTGATCGATTCCTTTTGAGATTTCAGATGTGATCTGATTGGTTTCTTCCAATCGGGTGACTTGCTTCGTCGCACCGCTCGCCATTTGCTGCATGGCATCCGCTACCTGCTCTGCTGCCATACTCGTATGGGAGGCATTTGCGCTTAATTGCTCAGAGGAAGCTGCTACCTGACTCGATGCCATGGAAACTTGAGAAAGCAATCCTTTAATATTATCCACCATGTGATTAAAGTTTTGAGCGAGGACACCAATCTCATCCGACCGTTTCACTGCGATCGATTCGCCTGTTAAATCTCCCTGCGCTACTTTTGTTGCCATAGAAGCCATGGCAGTAATCGGATTTGCGATGTTCATTGCATAGAAATAACAGATAACGGCACCCAATACCAGCGATATGGTCAGGGTTATCCCTACATTGACGAGTACGGCATCTGCTGCTTTATTGTAATCCATCAGATAGGAACCAGCACTGACGATCCATCCCCAATGCTCTTCTGCCTTGGCATACGTTATCTTGGGTTTAAAATCATCTTTATTTGTTGGGAGGGGCCATACATAATAGGCAAATCCTCCTCCTGTGTTCAAACCACTTTTGATAATCTCTTGCCCGACCAGAACTCCATCCCGGTCTTTGGTCTCCCACAGGCTTTCCCCTTCTTTAGAAGGGTGAGCAAGCAAAACCCCTTGTTTATCCATGATAAAAAGATACCCATTTTCACCAACATCGAGATTTTTATTTATCGGTCGCTTTCCATCTGCTTGCTTCGGTCCAAGGATTGCCTGTTTTACACGCTCTTGTGCTTCTTCCAATGAGATGTTTCCTGCTTTGACTTGCTCATCCATTGCACTGATTAACTCAATGGTCGCATTCACATGGTTTTTCAACAAAATTTCGCCTGAGTCATTCAATGCATTCTCAGACAATTTATAACTGACTAATCCTATGACAAGACTTGGTATTAAAAGCAACAAGAATGATATCATGATTAGTCTCGAACGTATGCCTATTTTGCTCATATTCATGAATGAGGCCTCCTATCCAGAAAACAACTATCTTTTTCTCTAGTGATCTTTACCCTATTGGAACTATGAATAAACACTTTACAGAAAAACAATCAACAGCATCCGTACTTGGCGCATAAGCCAAAATGCCTGTTCATTCATAATGAACAGGCATTTATTTGAAGCGGCGGTCAATTAGCTTGCTATCTCATCTAATTGTCGCAAAACCCTATTTTTCAGGTATTGGTACTGTTTGCGTCTGTCCTCAGTACAACCGATTTATATATCCGTCTTGTAAATCTTTTGCTACCTGTTCAGCAGTAGCATTGGTGATTTTTGCATGCGCTACTAACATTTGCGGAACCGAAGGAAGCTGCTCCTTGGGCAACCAGGAATCAGGATTCCACAGCCCGGAGCGGATGAAGGCTTTGGCACAGTGAACATAACATTCATCCACTACGACACCAATTCCGAATAACGGACTGCGACCGTTTACCGCACTTTTTTCGAGTAGCTCCGGATCACGGCAGATGAAAGCCTTCCCGTTTACTCTCAAGGTTTCTCCCAATCCCGGAATATAGAAGTTGAGGCCGACATGAGGATTTGACAAGATATTTTGAATTGAGTCCATTCTTTTATTGCCCGGGCGTTCAGGAATAAACAGGTGGTGGTCATCCAGTACAATGACAAAACCCGGCTGATCCCCTCTTGGTGAAACATCGCATTGCCCGTTCACATCTGAAGTGGCAAGCGATAAAAAGGGAGACTTGGAAATAAAGTTGCGGCAATGATGGTCTAGATGAGGTATGACTTTATTGGCTGCTCTTTCACTCGGGTATCCGTATTGAGAGCGCAACTCTTCGAATTGTTCGCTTGTAGTTATAAGTTGCTGAAATTTCATAGCGATTCTATTCCTTTCCATTTTTGGAATAGTTCCATCATACTATATCCACATCCGACCAGCCACAAAACAAAAATAACCCGTTATAAGTACGGGTTATACGTATCTTCCTTGACGAGGAACAGCAATTTTCTCAAAGTGACTGACTAACATGCGAAGATTTTTTGTCAGCTCATCTCCTGCCATCGGTAGACCATGTCCGGGAATTAGTGTGGACGGCTGCAAGGCGGCAAGTTTTTCGACTGATTCTTTGGATGCCTTCCAATCCGGGGTAAAGTATTTGGGCGGACCGTGGATTTCTTTCCTCTGGGTAAGAACGGCCCATGCTGATTCTTGTCGGACGGTAATAATCGCATCACCCGAGAGCAGCACTCTGTCCTGATCCCTGAATAACGAAATGTGCCCAGGAGTATGACCAGGCGTGTGAACATAGTGCCAACCAGGCATAAACGGGATACGTCCATCTGCAGGAAGCGCCCTCACCCGGTCTCCCAAATCAATGGAACGGCGGGGATACATGGGAGAAATGAAAGCCATCAGCCCTCCCCCAACCATCGGATCGGCTGGTGGATAATTTGTCTGCCCTGTTAGAAACGGAATTTCTAATTCATGTGCATACACGGGAACATCCCATTTACGGATGAGTGGCAGTAATGCACCGACATGATCAAAATGTCCATGAGTCAAAACAATTGCTTCTGGGCGACTGTCAGGACCAAATAATTTCCTTGCTGTCTCGACAATCTGGTTTGTTGAAAATGATGTTCCCGCATCGACTAATACCCATTCTTTTTTAACCCGGTCTTCCAGTTCTACAATGCATACATTTACGATAAAAGTCCGGAATGCAACGATTTTTTGAGCAACTTGTCCAGTTTCCTTCCGATCAAGGGTGAGCTGCAATGAGAAAACCTCCTGTCATAAGCGATCACGTGGAAATTCAGCCCTTTTCAGTTTTCTCAGGAATAGCTAATGCAATGTATATACATTGAAAATAAAAAAGGATAGCTCTCACACTATCCTGAATAATTATCATTTCTTCCCCATTTCAAACTTCCTCTGCTACATTGGTTACCATCCCGCCAGTTATCTCGATTAATTGTTCGAATCGAATCGGTAACAGCGACTCAGGAATTCCTGCGGCTGTGTAGATCAGTTCAAATCGTGACAGAGTCTCATCAATAAAAATCGGAGTCGGTTGCGCTAGTGCAAATGGGCATACAGCCCCTACGATAAAACCAGTAACCTCTTCAACTTCTTGTGGAGAGGCCATTTTGGGAGATGAACCAAGCAGTTGTTTCACCCGTTTGGTATTGATTCGGACATCTCCAGAAGCGACAAAAAGGGCAAATCCCTCCTTTGTTCGAAAGAGGATGGACTTGGCGATCTGTCCCACCTCAACTCCAAGTGCATCAGCAGCTTCCTGGGAAGTATGTAATCCTTCTTTGAAAATAAGTGGTTCCAATGTCGAATCAAAATTTTGCACAAAAGCTCTCACTTTTGATAGTGGCATACGAATTCTCCTTTCCATCCATTTCCTGATTTGCTTCTTTTTTTGAGTATAATGAAAGAAATACCTGATAGGGAGAGTTTGTTATGTATGTTGTAACCGCCGAAGAAATGCGCAGGCTTGATGAATACGTTATTCAAACCATGGGCATTCCCGCAACCCTATTGATGGAAAACGCAGGTAACGCAGTTGCCCAGGAAGTGATTTCGTTTGTAAAGGAAAATAGCCACCAAATGCAAGCAGGCTCACAAAAATGGGCTGTTCTCGTGGGAAAAGGCAACAATGGCGCAGATGGACTGGTTGCTGCCAGACACCTGACGGAACAAGGCATACATGTGGATATTATCTATGCAGTGCCATCTGAGCAGCTTACAGGTGAGGCAGGCTTTCAGCGTGACGTGATTGCCCGTCTCGGAATCAAAAGCTTCGTTTACGGACCTGCGCCAATACATTGGGAGACGTACGATGGAATCATTGACGGTCTGATCGGAACAGGGACAAAAGGTGCTCCTCGTTCCCCTTATGCAGACATCATTCAGGAAGTCAATCGGAGTAA